>JBIIUM010000056.1:0-17612 GCA_044339985.1 Burkholderiales bacterium
GTGCCGGCACAGGCGGCACCGCTATCGTGCAGTGCATGCAGGAAGCCATGGGAGAGCAGCGGGTTGGGCCCGGCAAGGGAATCCCACTGGTCGGGCGGGACACCGGCCAGGGAGCCGGCGATCTCGAGCTCGGCGGGTTCGGAGGAATCGGACAAAGGGGGCAACCTGGAAAACCGGCGTTTCACGGCCGGACCGCGGGCGCGAACGGGATGCGCGAAACCCCAATGCTATATTCGCGTGCATGCGAATCGCCATCGCCCAGATCAACTGCTCCCTCGGCGACCTGGCCGGAAACGCTTCCCGCATCGCTGATTTCGCCAGCCGCGCCCGGGCCCAGGGCGCCGAGGTGCTGCTCACGCCCGAGCTGTCGCTGTGCGGCTATCCGCCAGAGGACCTGCTGCTGCGCGCCGATTTCGTTGCCGCCTGCGAGACCGCCGTGAACGACCTTGCGGCGCGCGTGCACGGCATCACGGTGGTGGTGGGTCACCCCAGGTCGAGCCCAGGAGGGCTGCTGAACGCCGCCTCGGTGCTGCGCGACGGTCGCGTGGTGGGCCGCTACGCCAAGCGCGACTTGCCCAACTACACGGTTTTCGATGAGCAGCGCTACTTCCAGCCCGGACACGAGCCCTGCGTATTCGAGGCAGGCGGGGTGCGGTTGGGCGTGAACATCTGCGAAGACATCTGGGGCAGTCTGGGTCCGGTCACTGCCCGTCCAGGCGCGGACGATGAGCTCCAGCAGGATCAGCGATGGGATGCCCTTGCGCCCCAACAGGCGCGCGCCGCAGGCGCTCAGGCGCTGCTGGTGCTCAACGCCTCGCCCTATCACCTGGACAAGCAGGCGGTGCGCTATGACGTGGTGGCCGCCCGTGCCCGCGAGACCGGCATTCCGGTGGTGTTCTGCAATCTGGTGGGTGGCCAGGACGAACTGGTGTTCGACGGCGCCTCCTTCGTGGTGGATGCCCGCGGCGAGGTGATTCACCAGATGCCGGCCTTCGAGGAGTCGCTGGCGGTGGTGGAGCTCGACGGTGGCGTTCCCCTGCCCGGCGAGCGTGCCGCGCCGTTGTCCACCGAGGAGGCGGTTTATCGCGCCCTGTGCCTGGGCGTGCGCGACTACGTGGGCAAGAACGGTTTCCCGGGCGGCCTGGTGGGTTCCTCGGGCGGTGTGGATTCCGCCCTCACGCTGTGCATCGCCGCCGACGCGCTGGGGCCCGAGCGGGTACGCGCCGTGATGATGCCCTCCCAGTACACCGCCTCCATGAGCCTGGAGGATGCCCAGGCCCTGGCCCGCAACCTGGGCGTGCGCCACACGGTGCTGCCCATCGAGCCCGTCTTCCAGCAGTTCCTGCGCACCCTCTCGGACGAGTTCGCCGGCCGAGCGCCTGATACCGCCGAGGAGAACCTGCAGTCGCGCATCCGCGGCACGCTGCTCATGGCGCTGTCCAACAAGTTCGGCGCCATCGTGCTCACCACCGGCAACAAGAGCGAAATGGCCACCGGCTACGCCACCCTGTACGGCGACATGGCGGGCGGATTTGCGGTGCTCAAGGACATCAGCAAGCTGCTGGTGTACCGGCTGGCGCGCTGGCGCAATGCCCTGGGCCCGTCGCCCGTGATCCCGGAGCGGGTTATCACCCGCGCGCCCTCGGCGGAGCTGCGCCCCGACCAGAAGGACCAGGACAGCCTGCCGCCCTACGAAATCCTCGACGCCATCATGGAGCAGTACGTGGAGCACGACCGCAGCCCGGCGCAGATCGTGCAGCTCGGGTTCGCCCGGGCCGACGTGGAGCGCGTGGTGCGCCTGCTGACGTTGAGCGAGTACAAGCGCCGGCAGGCCCCGGTGGGGGTGCGCATCACCCCGCGGGGCTTCGGCAAGGATTGGCGTTTCCCCATCACGAATCGCTACCGCGAGCGGTTCTAGGGGCGCGGCAGCGGGCGCTATACTGCGGCGCATTCCCTCACTTCCCTGCCCGGCGCGAGGCTGCCATGAAGAAGATCGAAGCTGTCATCAAGCCCTTCAAGCTCGACGAGGTCCGCGAGGCCCTCTCCGAGATCGGGGTCACCGGCCTGACCGTCACCGAAGTGAAGGGTTTCGGCCGGCAGAAGGGTCACACCGAGCTCTATCGCGGCTCGGAATACGTGGTGGATTTTCTCCCCAAGGTGAAGATCGAGGTGGTGGTCACCGATACCCTGCTCGATGAAGCGGTGGAGGCCATCATCAAGACCGCGCGCACCGGCAAGATCGGCGATGGCAAGATCTTCGTCACCGCCGTGGAGCAGGTGATCCGTATCCGTACCGGCGAGACCAACGAAAACGCCGTCTGATCCGCCCCGCCGGCCCGCCTCTGGCGCCGCCGGCCTTCCCGAGTTCGCCATGGAAAGCCTCACCGCCTTCGCCCAGTTGCGCCAGATCGGCCAGAGCATCTGGCTGGACAATCTCTCCCGCGACATGCTCGCCGCCGGCGACCTGCAGCGCATGACCGATGCGGGGGAGGTGACGGGCATCACCACCAACCCGAGCATCTTTCGCAGCGCCATCTCCAATGGCAAGGCGTACGCAACGGATCTTGCCCGGCTTCGCACCGCCGAGCCCGATGCGGAACGGCGCTACGAGCGCCTCGCCATCGCCGATGTCCAGGCCGCCTGCGATGCGCTGCGCCCGGTCTTCGACCGCACCCAGGGCGATGACGGCTACGTGAGCCTCGAAGTGTCGCCCCGTCTGGCCTACGACGCCGCGGGCACCCTGGCGGCCGCGCGCCGGCTGCACGGCGAAGTGGCGCGTGCCAACGTGCTCATCAAGATTCCCGGCACGGCCGAGGGGGCCCTTGCCTTCGAGAACTGCATCGCGGAGGGCATCAGCGTCAACGTCACGCTGCTCTTCTCCCTGGGCCAGATGACCCGCATCTTCGAGGCCTACCAGCGCGGCCTGGAGCGGCTGAAGGCTTCGGGCGGCAGGACCAGCGGCGTGAAGGCCGTGGCGAGTTTCTTCATGAGCCGCATCGACACGCTCATCGACAAGCGGCTCGACGCGCTCGGCACGCCCGAGGCGCTGGCGCTGCGCGGCAAGTCGGCGGTGGCCATCGGCAAGCTCGCCTACCAGGCGTACGGCGGGTTCTTCGGCACCGGGCGCTTTCGTGCCACGGGCGGGCGTCCCCAATACCTGTTGTGGGCCAGCACCAGCACCAAGAACCCCGCCTACCACGACCTGCTCTACGTGGAGCCGCTGGTGGGGCCACACACCATCAATACCGTGCCCGACGTCACGCTCGCCGCCTTCCGTGACCACGGGCGTGTGGCCAGCACCCTGGGCGAGGGTGTGGCCGAGGCCCGGGAGGCCTTCGATGGCCTCGAGCGCCTGGGCATCGGCCACGAGGACGTGGGCGAGCAGTTGCAGCGCGAGGGCGTGAAACTCTTCGACGAAGCCTTCGACGCGCTGCTGGCGGCGGTGAAGTAAGCCCCTGCGCGGCGGAACCCGCCGCGCCTGCGCTCCTCGAAGCATTGCGGCGTCGCGTCCTGCAACCCGCCGCTTTCACGCCCATGAGCCACCGTTCCCAGGACCTCGTCCAGGCCACCCCGTGCGGCCTGTACTGCCCGCCGGGCGATTTCTTCATCGACCCGTGGCGGCCCGTGGAGCGGGCGGTCATCACCCATGCCCACGCCGACCATGCACGCCGTGGCCACGGCCGCTACCTGGCCGCCGGCGCCGGAGAACGGGTGTTGCGCGCGCGGCTGGGCGAGATCAGCCTGCAATGTGTCGGCTACGGCGAAGCGATAACCATCAACGGCGTGCGCGTGTCGTTGCATCCGGCTGGCCACGTGCTGGGCTCGGCCCAGGTGCGCATCGAACATGGGGGCGAGGTCTGGGTGGTGTCGGGCGACTACAAGGTGGAGCCCGATGCCACCTGTACGGCCTTCGAGCCGGTGCGCGCCCACGCCTTCGTCACCGAATCCACCTTCGGGCTACCGGTGTATCGGTGGAGTTCCGGGGCGGTGCTGTTCGAGGAAGTCAACCGCTGGTGGCGCGGCAACGCCGCGTCGGGCCGGGCCTCGGTGGTGTACGCCTACGCCTTCGGCAAGGCGCAGCGCATCCTCGCTGGCGTGGATCCGTCCATCGGCCCCATCGTGTGCCACGGCGCCGTGGAGGCCCTGAACCATGCCTACCGTGACAGCGGCGTGCCGCTGCCGCCCACCCTGCTCGCCAGCCATGTGGCAGACCGTACGGTGCTATCGCGCGCGCTGGTGGTGGCGCCGCCCTCCGCCCAGGGGTCGCCGTGGCTCAGGCGCTTCGGCGAGTATTCCGATGCCTTCGCCTCGGGCTGGATGCAGCTGCGCGGGGCCCGGCGGCGCCGCGCCGTGGACCGGGGCTTCGTGCTCTCCGACCACGCTGACTGGCCCGGCCTGGTGCAGGCCATCCGCGAAAGCGCCGCCACGCGCGTGTTCGTCACCCACGGCTATGTGCCGGTGATGGTGCGCTGGCTGCAGGAACAGGGCTGGGACGCACAGCCCATGGAGAGCGAATACGGTGGCGAGCAGGATGACGGCGCGGAGACGGGCGACGGGGCCGAGGCGATCATTCCCGGAGGGGCGCAGGTCTGATGCGCGCCTTCGCCGCGCTCTACGCCGCGCTGGACGCCACCACCGCCACCCGCGGCAAGCTGGCGGCGCTGCGCGAGTATTTCTCCAATGCTGAAGACGCGGATGCCGCCTGGGCGCTGTACTTCCTGGCCGGGGCCAGGCCGCGCCAGGTGGTGCCCTCCCGGGTGCTGCGCGAACTGGCCCGTGAGGCATCGGGCGTGTCGGAGTGGCTGTTCGAGGAGTCCTACCAGGCGGTGGGAGACCTGGCCGAGACCATCGCCCACCTGCTGCCCGAGCCGGGCGCGGGCAGCGACGCGCCGCTGGCCCGGTGGATCGAACAGCGCCTGCTGCCGCTGCGTGGCGCACCCGAAGCCGAGTTGCGCGAGTGCCTGCGGGCCGCCTGGCGGGAGCTGGACACGCCCGGGCGCTTCGTGTGGAACAAGCTCATCACCGGGGGCTTTCGCGTGGGCGTGTCGCGGGCGCTGGTGACCCGCGCCATCGCCGAGGCCGCGGGCCTCGACCCGCAGGCCGTGGCCGAACGCCTGATGGGCGAGTGGCACCCGTCGGCGTCCCATTACCGTGCCCTGCTGGCACCCGCGGGCGGCGAGGCGCGCCCCGGCCGGCCCTATCCCTTCTTCCTCGCCCATCCGTTGCAGCAACCGCCTGAATCCCTCGGCCCGGTGGAGCATTGGCACGCCGAATGGAAGTGGGACGGCATCCGCGGCCAGCTGGTGTGCCGCGGCGGTGCGGTATTTCTGTGGACGCGCGGCGAGGAACTGGTGACCGAGCGCTTTCCCGAGATCGCCGCCCTGGGCACGGTGCTGCCGCCGGGCACGGTGATGGATGGCGAGATCCTCGCGTGGCGCGACGGCGCGCCGTTGCCCTTCGCAGTGCTGCAGCAGCGCATCGGCCGCAAGCAGCTCGGACCGAAGGTGCTGGCCCAGGCACCGGTGGCCCTGGTGGCCTACGACCTGCTCGAAGCGGACGGCGAGGACCTGCGCCCGCGGCCGTTCCAAGAACGGCGCGCCCGCCTGGAGGCGCTGGTGATGCAGGCAGGCCTACCGGCGCTGGTGCTGTCGCCAGTGGTGACGGGCCATTCGTGGGACGCGCTGACCGCCCTGCGGGAAGGCTCCCGGGCCCGCGGCGTGGAGGGCCTCATGCTCAAGCGCCGCGAGTCCGCCTATGGCGCCGGCCGCATCAAGCTCGGTCCTGGCGGCGAGTGGTGGAAATGGAAGATCGATCCCCTCAGCGTGGACGCGGTGCTGGTGTACGCCCAGCGCGGCCACGGCCGCCGCGCCAGCCTTTACACCGACTACACCTTCGCCGTGTGGAACAACGGCGTGCTGGTACCCTTCGCCAAGGCCTACTCGGGCCTGAGCGATGCGGAGATCCACCAGGTGGACGCCTTCATCCGCGCCAACACGCTGGAGAAATTCGGCCCCGTGCGCAGCGTGCGCGCCCAGCTGGTGATGGAACTGGGCTTCGAGGGCATCCAGCGCTCCGCGCGCCACAAGTCGGGCGTGGCGGTGCGCTTCCCGCGCATGCTGCGCATCCGCACCGACAAACCCGCCACCGAGGCCGACAGCCTCGCGCGCTTGCACCAGCTGCTGCATTCCGGAGACCCCGCCCCATGAAGACCCTTCCCTATCGCGCCGTCACTTCCTCGGGCGCCGTGCTTGAAGTGAGCTTCGAACTGCACCCCGAAACCGTGTCGCCCGCCCGGGTGGGCGAGCTGGTGAGTGCCGTGCTCAACGCGATCGATGCCCAGGTGGAGGGCCGTCCGCCAGCCGCCAACGGCGACGTGCTGCAGGCCGTGGCCATGGCGCTGGCGCTGCGCGCCGGCATGCTGCCCGCACCGCGCGGCGTGCGCGAGCAACTGGCTCGCGACGTTGTGGAGCGGGCGCTCGGGAGCGTGGCGGGCGCATCGCGCGACCAGGCGGGCGTGGGGCACGCCTGAGGGCTGCCGTGGCCATGGCGCGCGCGCATCCCGCCGACCCGCAACCGGCCGGCGCCAGTGGAGCCGGGGGGCTGGCCGCGCGCATCGAGGCCTGGTTTGCCGCGCGACGCTGGACCGCCTTCGCCTTCCAGAGCGAGGTATGGTCCGCCATGGCGGCGGGCGAGAACGGCCTGCTGCACGCCACCACCGGCTCGGGCAAGACCCTGGCGGTGTGGCTGGGCGCGTTGCTGCGCGCCGAGGGATTGAAGCCCTCCGGCGCCCACGCGCCGCCCCTGTCGGTGCTGTGGCTCACGCCCATGCGCGCCCTGGCGGCGGACACGGGCCGCGCTCTGGCCGAGCCGCTGCAGGGCCTGGGCCTGGCCTGGACCGTGGGCGTTCGCACTGGCGACACCGCCGGCGGTGAGCGCGCGAAGCAGGACCGCCGTTTGCCTTCGGTGCTGGTGACCACGCCCGAAAGTCTCACGCTGCTGCTCACCCGCGCCGATGCGCGCGAACGCCTGGCGGCCGTGTGCGCCGTGGTGGTGGATGAATGGCACGAACTGCTGGGCAACAAGCGCGGCGTGCAGGTGCAGCTCGCCCTTGCGCGATTGCGGCGCTGGAACCCGTCGCTGGTCACCTGGGGCCTGTCGGCCACGCTGGGCAACCTGAACGAGGCTCTGGCGGTGCTGGTGGGGCCGGACGGTCGCGGGCGCCGGGTGGAAGGCTGCATCGACAAACGCCTCGCCGTGGATACACTCATCCCGGCCACCATGGAGCGCTTTCCCTGGGCCGGGCATCTGGGCGTGCGCCTGATCGAGGCAGTGATTGCCGAAATCGACGCCGCCGCCACCACCCTGCTGTTCACCAACACCCGCTCCCAGGCGGAGCTGTGGTACCAGGCGCTGCTGGAGGCGCGGCCCGACTGGGCAGGCCTCATCGCCCTGCACCACGGTTCCCTGGATCGCGAGATCCGCGACTGGGTGGAGCTGGGCCTCAAGAACGGGACGCTGAAGGCCTGCGTATGCACCTCCAGCCTCGACCTGGGCGTGGACTTCCTGCCCGTGGAGCGGGTGCTGCAACTGGGTAGCCCGAAGGGTGTGGCGCGGCTGCTGCAGCGCGCCGGCCGCTCCGGCCACGCGCCCGGCCGCCTGTCGCGCGCCACCTGCGTGCCAACCCATGCGCTGGAACTGGTGGATGCCGCCGCTGCCCGCCGCGCCGCGGCCGCCGGGCGTATCGAATCGCGCTGCCCGCCACGTAAACCCCTGGACGTGCTGACCCAGCATCTGGTGAGTGTGGCGCTGGGCGGCGGCTTCCGTGCCGATGAACTGCTGACGGAAGTGCGCTCCACCCATGCCTACCGCGATCTGGGCGAGGACGAGTGGCGCTGGGCGCTGGATTTCGTCATGCATGGCGGAGAGTCCCTGGGCGCCTATCCCGAATACCGCCGCGTGATGGTGGACGAGGCCGGCCTGCACCAGGTGCCCGATGGCCGCATCGCCCGGCGCCATCGCATGTCCGTGGGCACCATCGTGGCCGATGCGGCCATGGAGGTGCGCTGGATGAGCGGCGGGCGCATCGGCACGGTGGAAGAGAGCTTCGTCGCGTGGCTCAAGCCGGGCGACTGCTTCCTGTTCGGCGGCCGCGTGCTGGAACTGGTGAAGGTGCACGTGATGGTGGCCTACGTGCGCAAGGCCAAGCCAGGCAAGGGCGTGGTGCCACGCTGGGGCGGCGGCAAGATGCCCCTGTCCAATGAGCTGTGCGAGGCCATCGTGGAACTGGTGGACCTGGCCCGCCGGGGCGACTATCCGGAGCCGGAAACTGCCGCCCTGGCGCCGCTGTTCGACATCCAGCGGCGCTGGTCGCGGATTCCCGGTTCGCACGAACTGCTCGTGGAGCAGGTGGACACCCGCGAGGGCCATCATTTGTTCTGCTTTCCCTTCGCCGGGCGGCACGTGCACACCGGCCTGGCGAACCTGTGCGCGCTGCGCATGGGTCGCGCCCAGCCAGCCACCTTCAGCATCAGCGTCAACGACTACGGCTTCGAGCTGCTGGTGCCGGAGCGGCTGGACTGGAACCGCGCCCTGCGCGAGGGGTTGTTCTCGCCCGCGAATCTGGAAGAGGACGCGCTTGCCAGCCTCGATGCCGGGACACTGGCGCGCGGGCGTTTTCGCGAGATCGCGCGGGTGGCAGGGCTGGTGTTCCAGGGCTTCCCCGGCGAGTCCCGCAGCCGCCGCCAGCTGCAGGCCTCCAGCGAACTGTTCTACGACGTGTTCGAGAAGTACGACCCGCGCAACCTGCTGCTGCAACAAAGCCGGCGCGAGGTGCTGGACAACGAGCTGGAACTGCACCGCCTGCGCCAGGTGCTCGAGCGCATCGCCACCCGCAGTATCGTGGTCACCCGTCCGCCCCACCCCACGCCCTTCGCCTTCCCGCTGATGATCGAGCGCGTCCGCGAGAAGCTCTCCACCGAGAAGGTGGGTGACCGGGTGGCGAGGATGCTTGCCGACCTGGAGAAATGGGCGGGCTGAAGGCCCCCTTCAGACCAGGCACTTGCCGTCGAAGAACGCCTTGCGCCAGCGGGTGACTGTCACTTTCTCGAACAGTCCGGCGAGGGTGAAGGGGTCTTCGGCAATGAAGCGCTCGGCCACGGCCCGGTCGTCCGTGTCCACCAGCAAAATACCCCCGCTGCCCCCCGTGCCGTCATCCTCGATGAGCGCCCCGGCGGCCAGCAGCAGATGCTGGTGGGCCTTGAGATAGTCCAGGTGGGCGGGGCGGGCGCTGGCGCGCAGCGCGGCGCTGCCGGGTTTGTCCACGGTCTGGATGGCATAGGGCATGGCGGGATCTCCGAAAACAGTTCGAGGTGTGCAACGGCCAAGGCCGCCGCACCCGCGCAGGATGCGCGAGGCCGGCGCATGTTAGCCCGGATGAGATTGCTGACCGGGTTCATCGAGCGGTCCGGTCCGGGGCGTCGGGTGGTCAGGCTGGGCTAGCATGGCAATGGGTACGTTTCAAAGGCTCACCTTCCCAAAACCACCCTGGGCAGGTCCGTTCCCCGCAGACTTGGAGGCTGCTCGTGGTGATCGCTTCGGGCAATCGTGGGCAGACACGGTTGGAAATCATTTTTCGGGGAGAGATTCATGGCCCGTTCCTTCCCCTCGATGCGGTTTTCTTCGTTCATCAGCATTCGATTCCGCTGAATGCCGCCGTGAGGGTCGAGGGCCAGCAGCGATTGTGGCTGCTGCGGCAGTTTCCGTGGCTTGCGAAGGCCGCGAAGCTTGCCGCCAGCGGTAAGCCGCTGCCCCAGGTGCCTGCCGTGGGCCAAGCCTTCAGTGATGGGGCGGACTACACGCCCAATCACCTGCATCCGCTTGAGCGGTTCGCGGCATTGTTCTGGGCCTGCGGTTTGATCGGGTTCAGCTTTTCCGGCCTATCGGAGGGCGAAGTCCCAATTGTTGGCGGGCGTGGCAGCGGCATCTACGTGGGCGGCGCGGCTAAATGGATGATGATCGCCGGCAACCTGATGCTGGCCGCCGCGGCACTGGTGGCGGTGGTGGACCACTACGATCGTCGGAACAACGAGCGGCAGTACCGCCAGGTCTTCGGCGCTCTGGGCGTGGGCGGGGTGCTGGCTCTGGTTCTGGGGCTCTTCATGGGCGCGGACCAGGCCCGGCCATCCGGGCGGCCCGCGGCCCCGAACTCCGGGGCCCGCGAGGCGGCGCGGTTCGTGTCCTTGCCGCCGGCCGCCGGGCACCACGTCTCCACGGTCTATGTGGTTGCCACGGAAAACTGCGCGCCAGACGTATCGCTGCGCGTGGACCGCTTGGCCGCTGATCTCAGCGCGCGCGGCATCCCCGTGGAGCGGGTACAGGACGTGTCGTTCCCGCAGGTCCATGCGGCGCAACGGGATGCGAGTGCTAATCAGCGCCGGCGGGCGTCTCGGCGGACCGGGCGGTCAGCGCGTGCCAGTCCACCTTGCGGGTCACCACCATGACCGCGGCCAGCAGGCCGAATAGCAGCAGCGATCCCATCACCAGGGCGTTGTCCTCGGAGCGCAGCAGGCCGTAGAGGGCCGCGTACAGGGCGGCCAGTTGCGTGCCAAAGAACAGCGCGCGGTTCCAGCCGCGCAGCACGTGGGCCACGTAGTAGGTGATGAGCGTCACGCATGCGGTTGCCGAGGCAGCGTAGGCAGCGGCGAAGGCGATGTGCTCCGACAGACTCACCAGCAGCAGGAAGAACAGCGTCAGGGCCAGCCCCACGAAGCCGTACTGCAGGGGGTGGATGCGAAGCGATTTGAGCAGTTCGAACAGCAGGAAGGCGGCGAAGGTAAGGCCGATGAACAACACGCCGTACTTCACCGCGCGTTCCGATTGGGTATAGACGTTCACGGGCTCGATGAAGGCCACGCCGAAGGTATCGGCCGGCGTGCCCTGGGGGCCGGGATCGATGCGCAGCGCAGCGGCGGCGTTGGTGGACAGGTGCGATACCGACCAGCTTGCCGGGAAGTAGCCCTCCGAGGGTGTCTTGGCCCGCGGCAGGAAACGCCCGATGGAGGACGGATGGGCCCAGTCGGAGGCCAGCTTCACGACGGTGGACTGGCCCACGGGTGCGAAGGACAGGCTGTTCATCCCCACCAGGTCGATTTCCATGGCCAGGTCGTACTGCCGGGCCTGGTCCAGCGCCAGCGGGCCCACTTCCGCGCGCACGCCCCCGGCCAGGGTGTCGAGCCCGCTGCCTTGTTGGGCAGCCAGTACCCTGCCATCCCAGCGCAGCACCGGCGGGGCCTGCAGACCGCGCACGTCGGTCAGGCCGAGGGAGAGGTGGGCGCGGCCGGGCGTGATATCGCGGGTGGCCGGATCGATACCCAGGTTGGCCGGCACCTGGAAGCGGGCCGAGGCGCGGCCCTTGAACAGGTAGAGCAGCGCCTGGTAGAGCCCCCGCCGGCGTGGTGTGACCTGCGCCTCGCCGTCGATCTCGAGGGTCTCCGGCGTGAACACCGCCTGCCGCTGCACCGTGCGCATGACGGTGCGGGGCTTGCCCTCCGGGTCGGCTTCCACGCTCGCGATCCGCTCGCTGTAGGGCACCACCAGCACCGGGCCGGTGAGGGTCTGCACGCCGGCTGCCGTGGCGGCGATGTTCGCTTCCACCTGGGTCTGGCGAGCCTGTCGCTCACCGATGACGCCTCTGATCTCTCCCAGAGCGATGAGCAGCAGCACGCCCAGCACGGCAATGGCGGCGTTTTTCTGAAGGAATGCTCGCATGGCACTGTCTCCTGTAAGGGGATGGGCCATGTTTTGCCCGCCGCGCGAAGCCACGAAGCGGCCACGGTGAAATTCGTGTGAAACGCGCCTCGTGACTACGAGTGCAGGGCGAGGGTGAGCCGCGCCTCGCAACCGCCCTGGGGATGGTTGGTCACCCGCAGTTGGCCGCCGTGGAGCCGGGCGATTTCCTGGACAAAGGGCAGTCCGAGTCCTGTGCCGCGGGTGCCGTCGGGTCGCGGCAGGGAATAGAAGCGTTCGAACACCCGTGGGCCGGCATAGTCGGGCAGGCCCGGGCCATGATCGCGGATCGTCACGGTGACCGACTGGCCGTCTCGCGCGACGCCCACGTGGATGGTGCCGCCCGCGGGCGAAAAGGCCAGGGCGTTGTCCAGCAGATTGGAGAGCGCCCGGCCCACCAGGAAGCCATCGCCCACCAGTGTGCCGGCCCCGCCGGTGTCTGCCTCCAGGCGCACGCCGGCGGCTCGCGCCCGCGGGTCGAGGGTTTCCACCTCGCGCCCGATGATGGCCGCCAGATCCACGGTGGCGGTGCCCGCCAGGTGGGTTGTGGATTCCACGTGTGCCAGCTCGAGCATGCGGTCCACAATCCCTGCCAGTCGCTTGGTCTGGGAGGCAATGTGGTCCAGAAAGCGCTGCCGTTCCTCGGGCGTGGCCCGCGCATCGGACAGCACCTCGGCGGCAGCCCGCAAGCCGGCGATGGGGCTCTTCAGCTCATGGGTGAGGCTCTGGACGTAGTCCTCCACGTAGGCCCGGCCGTCAAGCTTTTCACGCATGGAGTGAACGGCTGCCTCCAGGTCGCCCAGTTCGTTGCGGCCCAGCCGCGGCGGCGGCGGCCGGCCTCCCTGGGCCACCTCGCGGGCAAAGTCGCGCAACGTGCGGATGGAATGGTTGAGCCAGAGGGTGAAGAACGCGCCGATCAGCAGCGCGGCGCCCAGCAGCAGCAGCCCGGCGTTCACCACCCGCCGCTCGGCGCGCTCGGCGAAGGGCAACACCGTGCGGGTGGGCTTGCTCACGGTGAGCACGCCCAGCAGGCGCCGCGTGCCGGCCACATTGGGCACATCCAGCACGGGCGCGGCCACGTGCAGCACCAGCGAGCGGTCATCCTCGGGGTCGAGGCGCGTGGCGCGCGCGCCGTATTCGCCGCGCAGAGTGCGCGATACGTCGCGCCAGCGCGAGAAGTCGCGGCCCACATCCTCGCCTTGCGAATCGAACACCACGATGCCCTGCCCGTCGGTCACCAGCACCCGCAGGTCGGAGGAGCGCTTGGAAAGGCTGAAGATGCGCGCATCGGGGTCGCGCCCCCGGTAGGCCGCCACCGCCGCGGCGAAGGGGCCCGCGCCCAGGCGTCCGGCGCGCATGTCCCCCGCCGCCAGCTCGGCCAGCACGTTGGCGGTGTCCACCATGGTTTCTTCCATGGCCTGCTTGACCCCTGGCTTCACCTCCTCCACGAAGGTGTTGAACACCAGGTAGGCCGCCACTCCCACGATCAGGAAGTAGCCCAGGGCGATGCGCAGGGAAATCCGCATGGCGCACGCAGCCTCTCAGCCGAAGGGATCGATGGAATAACCCAGGCCGCGATGGGTGACGATGGGCTCGTGCTCCAGGGTGATGGCGCGCAGTTTGGCGCGCAGCATCTTCACGTGGGCGTCCACGGTGCGCTCGCCGGTGTCGAGGGCGTCGGCCCACACGCGGTCCATCAGCTCGGCCCGGGAAAACACCCGCTGCGGGTGTGCGAGCAAGGCGCGCAGCAGGCCGAACTCGTAGCGCGTGAGCTCGAGCCGTGCGCCGCAGTATTCGATGCGCACGCGCGCCTCATCGATACGAAACAAGGCTGGTCCCTCGGGCGTCTGTTCATCGCCTGAAGCCCGCCCCCGCGCGCGCGAGGCTCGGCGCAGGATGGCGCGCACCCGCGCCACCACCTCCCGCAGGCTGAAGGGCTTGACGATGTAATCATCGGCGCCCAATTCGAGGCCCAGCACCCGGTCGAATTCCTCGCCGCGAGCGGTGAGAAAAACCACGGGGATGTTCGCGGCTGCAAGCCACTCGCGGCACAGGTCGAAGCCACTGCCGTCGGGCAAACCCACGTCCAGCAGCACCAGGTCGGGCTGGTCGTCGCGGAACAGCACGCGGGCGTCTCGCCCCAGGCCCGCCCGCAGGCAGCGATAGCCCTCGCGGTACAGGGCCACCGCAAGCGCCTCGGCGATGGCGGACTCATCCTCGACGATGAGCACGGTGGCGAGGGCCGATGCCGCGGCCGGCTTGGTCACGGGGCAGGCAGGCGCGGGTTTGCGCGGCTGGGCGAGGAGGGGGCCGAAAAGCGCGGGGCGGCAAATGGCATGGGGTAGGTCTCAGGCTGCGGCGTACGTCTTTCGCGATGCCGGCAGACGGTCCACGGCGCGCACCAGGCCGTCCACGGCCCGTTGGCGCTCCCAGAA
Source organism: Burkholderiales bacterium (assembly GCA_044339985.1). GTDB lineage: Bacteria > Pseudomonadota > Gammaproteobacteria > Burkholderiales. The sequence continues at coordinate 14,220 of JBIIUM010000056.1, forward strand.
GTACCAGCCGATGGTCAGGCCGATGGCGGCCAGCACTCCGTACACCAGCACCGGAAGGCGCACCAGGGCCAGCGCCACTGCAGTGGAGAAGCCGATGGGCGCGGCGTTCGAGACAACGGCGCCGCGCAGACGCTCCAGGTAGTCCAGCCGGTCGAGGGCCTTGGCTACTGCGTGTATGAAGGGTCGCGCCTTGCGCACCCGCAGACGAAGGGCATCGAAGGGTGGCGTGGCGTGCGCGGGATCGTGGACCTTGGTGTGCAGTTCGGCAAAGCGGTCCACCATCTCGCGGATCCGGAGTCGCGTGGATTCACCCAGGCGGCGATCGCAGGTGTTCAGCCAGAGATCGTGCACGACGGACTCGAACTCCCGCTGCAGATGGGCGCAAGCCTCGCGGTCGGCAGCCGCGGCACGGGTGCGCCGCTCGGCGTGGCGCCGCGCAAAGGCGCGGGCACGGTCGCTGGCCGCGTGCAGCGCCACCAGGGCTTCGGGAGCGAGGTCCCCGATGTCGCCCAGGGCGAAGAACCACTCGCAGTCCGCGCCGACTTCAAGGGCCAGGCGCGCCAGCACGGGACGCAGCCGCTCTATCGCGGACGGCGCGAGATCGATGGCGAGCAACGCAGCGTGGGGCAGTGGCAAGTCCGACACGGGCATCTGATGGCTGCCGTACATCAGTTCGTCGAAGTCGGCCACAGCATCACCCTCCGCCGTGAGGCGGAGCGCCGATTGTTGCGCGTCGAGCAGCTTGTCGGCCGCGGCCTTGAAGGCCCGTGCCCTGCTTTGCCAGCGCCCGATGCGTGTCATCAGCGCGGCGCGATCGGGATGGCGCTCGGGCAACTGCGCGGCGATGTTCAGGGACACCACCTCAGCAATCCAGCGCGTTTCGGCCGCGCCGCCTTCAAGGGCGCGCTGGCACGCGACGGCGAGCAAGTCGTCGCCGAGGCTGATGCCCTTCCATGCCGCGGGTAGCGAGGGTGCGACCCGGTACGCGAAGCGCAGCAGCCGCATGTCGGGCGTGAGGTTGGTGTCATCCGCCAGGTCGTGGACGAAGCGCGCCAGATTCAAGTCGCGCAGGTCGCTGCTCAGCCAGTTGGCCACGAAGCCGCGCGCCAGGTCGCGCACGCCCTGACCCCAATGCCGCACCAGAGCGACACCCAGTTCCTCGGCCGTGAAGCACTGCACACCCTCGATTCGGTAAGGGTGCGCAATGGGCGCGGCCGAGGGCTCCTCGGCGGGCGCGTGGGTGCGATCGAAGCCGGGATCGCGATCGAGCCAGCGGCGCACCTCTTCGGTTCCCCAGCGTCGCGCCGGATCGCGCAGCAGCAGACCCCGCAACAGGGCCCGCCAGGCAGGATCGGCCACGGCGCTGACATCCACCGCGCGCGTGACCAGCTGGTGATTCACCACGGCCTCGGAGAGGCCGTCGAAGGGATGCCGTCCGGTGAAGGCTTCGAACAGGATCATCCCCAGGGACCAACAGTCCGCCTTGGCGGAGATGACGCCCGTCATGGCTTCGGGCGCGGCATAGCGCACAGTACGGCTGGTGGAGGTGAAGTGATGCGTTCCCTCGGTCACCGAGGCGATGCCGAAGTCGGCAAGCACCAGATCGAGGGGGGTCGTTGTGCGTACCAGCACGTTTTCGGGCTTGAGGTCGCGATGGATCAGGCCCGCGCGGTGCAATGTCTCAAGGGCGGGCGTGAGCTCCGCGAGCAGGGCTTCGATCCGGACAGCATCGCCCACGCACGCGGGCAGCAGGGCGCGCAGCGAGCCGTGGCGGCAATACTCCATCACCTCGTAGGCAAGGCCTTCCGATTCGCCGCGCTCGAATACTGGAATCACGTGCTCGCGCAGGGCTGTCTCGATGCGCTCCAGCGCGGCGGAGCGGGGTTTGAGCCCCAGGCGGTAGATCTTGGCAACCGCCTCGAACCCGTCCTCCTGCCGCGCGACCACGAACAATTCGGCCTCCGCGCCGCCGGCCGGAATCGGCGCGACGATGCGCCAGCGGGTGGCGAGCGCCGCGGGCAGGTTGAACACCGAGCGCGCCACCGCCGAAGCACCGCGCGGCACGGTGCCGTCGAGACGGGTGGCGCCAGAGAGCTGTCCGGGATCGACGCGCGAATCTAGGCGGGTGATCGCCGGGCTGGAGGCGTCATCCATGCGGGTGAGGTCGCCCAACGGCCTACGCTCCGACCTTTGGTGCGGGCGACTGCGACCGGGCCGCCGTCCGTTCCAGCAGCAACATGGACATGTCGTCGGGAGCGCCAGCTACGCGTACCGCCCGGATCAGCGCCCGCACGGCGTCCAGGGCGGGCAGCGCCATGCATGTCTCGATCGTCTCCTGGGTCAGCACCCCGCTCACACCGTCGGAGCACAACAGGTAGCGGCGGCCGGGCAGCCAGCGCTCCGACGCCACGTGGGCGCGCACCTTCACGAGGAACGGCGCGCCGCCCAGGCAGGCAGCCACGCCGCTTCGGCCAGGCGTGACGTGATCCACGGAAATCTGACGGAGATAACCGTCCTGCCAGCGATACACGCGACTATCTCCGATGTTGAACACCACGCATTGATCCGAGCTGCACAGCAGCCCTGCCACGGTGGAGCCCATGCCCACCAGGTTTTCCGATGTGCGCATCTGGGCGTAGAGCTGCTCGTTCGCATCCGTCGTCAGCTGGCGGGCTGCCGCCAGCAGGTTCGGGCCGAGGGTGCCGGACCGGCTGGCGATGTGCTCAACCACCGACTGGCTGGCCACTTCGCCCGCCGGGTGCCCGCCCAGACCGTCGGCGACCACGAACGCGGCAGCGCGGCCGCCGCTGATGCGAAATCGCAGCACCGCGGGCCGGCCCATGTCCGCCGGGCCCCGCCACGGACCGACGCCGATGGCATCTTCGTTGTGATCGCGACCACGCCCCCGGTGCGTGATGGCCACCACCTGAAGGAACAGCGCTTCGGCGGCGGGTTTGGCCTCGGCCTTAGTCATGTTCGATGTGTACCGTGGCCGCAAGATCGGCCGCGAATCGCACGCGAGCACCGTCGTGCAGCCTGATGGGTTGGTGAGCAGGCAGGCGAATGTCGTTGACGAAGGTGCCGTTGGACGAGCCCAGGTCTTCCACCGTGATGCCGTCGGCGCCAGCGCGCAGCACGGCGTGGCGGCGCGAGACATTGTCGAAGTCGCGCGCCAGGCGACCGGCAAGGGAAGCGTCGACGCCGGGTACCCGGCCCACGAGGGTCTCCGGTCCGATGATGGTGGTTTCGCCCCAGGGCCAGCGGATGCAGGCGCGAGGCGTGGCGCCCAACGGGCGATCGCAATAGGTGCACCGAAGGACCCCCGGCGCATTGGGCTGCCCGCAGTCCGGGTGGGGGCATGACACAGAGGAGTCCAAGCAGGACGGCAGCGGC
>JBIIUM010000227.1:0-5040 GCA_044339985.1 Burkholderiales bacterium
CCGGGCGCGCCGCCGTGCGGCTGCCTCCTGAACGCGCACCGCCAATCTTGACCAAGGAGTTCACCATGAATCGCATCCACGCCCCACGCCCTGCGCGCACGGTTTGCGCCGGGCGCCTGCGCACCTCTTGCAAGGCCCGTGCCCCACGGCGCCCCATGGATCTCATCATCGGGAGAGCGTGATGGAGGCCAACCAAGCGCGCAGTGTGGCGGAGGCGGTGGCCGACTGGCTGGTGGCCCGCGGTGTCGACCGCGTGTTCGGGCTGCAGGGCGGCCACATCCAGCCCATCTGGGATCACCTCGGCCAGCGGGGCGTGCGCATCGTGGACGTGCGAGACGAGGGCGCGGCGGTGCACATGGCCCACGCCCACGCGGTGCTCACGGGCGGGGTGGGGGTGGCCCTGGCCACTGCCGGACCCGGCGTCACCAATTGCGTCACGGCCGTGGCCAACGCCACCCTCGAGCGCGCGCCCGTATTGCTGATCGGCGGTTGCGCCCCGGTGCCCCAGGACGACCTGGGGCCGCTGCAGGGCATCGACCACGTGTCCATCATGAAGCCCGTCACCCGCAGCGCCCGCACGCTGCGCGTGGCGGGCAGCATCGCCCGAGACCTGGACAAGGGCTGGTCCACCGCCGTCGGTGACGGCAATGCACCCGGCGCGGTGTACCTGGAGATCCCCACCGACGTGCTGCGCAGTCCCGTGCCCGCCGCGGTGCTGCTGCCCGAGTGGATGCGGGCGCGGCCCGGGCGCCGCCTGCCGCCCGATCCCGCCGACGTGCAAGGGGCCGTTGCCGCCATCGCCGCGGCGCGCCGGCCCCTGGTCATCACCGGCCGTGGCGCCCAGGGCGCCAGCGATGCGTTGCTGAAGCTCCTCGACGCCAGCGGCGCGGTGTACCTGGACACCCAGGAATCCCGCGGCCTGGTGCCGCGCGAGCATGCCGCCGTGGTGGGCGCCATGCGCGGCCGCGCCATGCAGGAGGCCGACCTGGTGGTGGTGGTGGGCCGCAAGCTCGACTACCAGCTGGGCTACGGGTCCCCGGCCGTGCTGCCCCAGGCTGCTTTCGTGCGCATCGGCGACAACGCCGAAGAGCTGCGCGAAAACCGCCGCGGCGTGGCCGAGCTGTTCGCCACGCCGGCGCTCGCCATGGACGCCATTGCCACCGCACTGCACGCGCCCTCGGCCAACCTCGATCGCGAGTGGACCGCCGCGCTGCGCGCCGAGCACCTGCGCCGCTCGGGCAAGTACGCCGCCTCGCTGGCCGCGGCGCCCGCGGGCAAGGACGGCCACATGCACCCCAACCGCATCTTCGCCGCCCTGTCGGCGGTGCTGCGGGAAGACGCCATCGGCATTGCTGACGGCGGTGACATCCTGAGCTTCGCGCGCATGGGGCTGGAGACCGGCACCTACCTCGACTCGGGCGCCTTCGGCTGCCTGGGCGTGGGCGTGCCCTACGGCATTGCCGCCGCGCTCGCCTTTCCCGGCCGCCAGGTGGCGGTGGTCACCGGCGACGGCGCCTTCGGCATCAACGCCATGGACATCGACTCGGCGGTTCGCCATGGCGCCAAGGTGGTGTTCATCGTGTCCAACAACGCCGCCTGGAACATCGAGCGCATCGACCAGGAGATGAACTATGGCGGCCGCGTGGTGGGCACCACGCTGGCGTGGTCCGACTACGCCATGATGGCCCGCGGCCTGGGGCTGCACGCGGAACGGGTCACCGACCCGGCGCGCCTGGAGGGGGCGCTGCGGGATGCTTTCGAGCGCGCGCCCGCGCTCATCGACGTGGTGGTGACCCGCGATGCCCTGTCCTCCGATGCCGGCAAGGGCCTGGGCTGGGTCCCCGACCATCACGCCCTCACGGCCTGGGACGAGGCCGAGAAAGCCCGTCGCGGGTGAGGCTGCCGTGGACCTGCTCAACGTCTCCGAAATGGTGGCCGCCCACGCGCGGCTGCGCCCCGCCGACCCCGGCGCCAAGGACTCGCGCCGGGCGCTGAGCTTCGCCCAGTGGGATGATCGTGCCAGCCGGCTGGCGGCCGCGCTCCACGGCTTGGGGCTCGCCAAGGGCGATCGCGTGGGCATCCTCGCCTACAACTGCGTGGAGTGGATGGAGATCTACGTGGCGCTGGCCCGCGCCGGGCTGGTGGCGGTGCCGCTCAACTTCCGGCTGGTGACGCCCGAGATCGAATACATCCTGGAGCACTGCGAGGCGCGCGCGGTGATCGTGCAGGACGCCCTGCTCGATCGCGTCGAGCCCCTGCGCGGCCGCCTCGCCGCGGCGGCGGGTCGCTTCATCCACTTCGGCGGCGACGTGCTCCCCGAGGGCTGGGCGGGTTACGAGGCCCTGATCGGTGCCGCGCTGGCACGGGCGCCCCAGGTGCCGGTGCTGCCGTCGGATCCGTGGGCCTTCATGTACACCTCAGGCACCACCGGCCGCCCCAAGGGCGCCGTGCGCAGCCACGCCGGATCGGCGCTGATCGCGCTTGCCACCGCCCTGGACATGGGCTTCTCCCGCGAAGACCGCGCGCTGCTGGTGATGCCCATGTGCCACGCCAACTCGCTGTACTTCTCCTTCACCTTCACCTACCTGGGCGCGGCGGTGGTGATCGACGACCGGCGCAGCTTCGACCCCGAAGCGCTGCTGGCCACCTTCGAGCGCGAGCGCATCAGCTTCACCTCGCTGGTGCCCACCCACTACGTCACCGTGCTGGCGCTGCCCGAGAACGTGCGCGCGAAGTACGACGTGTCGAGCGTGCGCCGGCTGATGATCTCCTCGGCCCCCGCGCGCCGCGACACCAAGCTCGCCGCCATGGCCTACTTCCGCAACGCCGGGCTCTACGAGCTGTACGGCTCCACCGAAGCCGGCTGGGTGACACTGCTGCGCCCCCATGAGCAGCTCGACAAGCTCGGCTCCGTGGGCCGCGAGTGGGTCGGCACCGGGCCGGTGCGCATCCTCGATGGCGAGGGCAACGAAGTGCCCGACGGCGAGGTGGGCGAGCTGCACTCGCGCACGCCCTTCGTGTTCGATGGCTACTGGAAAGACCCGCAAAAAACCGCCGAGGCCTTCCGCGGCGCCTGGTGTTCGGTGGGCGACATGGCCTATCGCGACGCCGAGGGCTACATCCACCTGGTGGACCGCAAGAGCAACATGATCATCAGCGGCGGCGAGAACATCTATCCCTCCGAGGTGGAAGCGGTGCTCGCGGCCCATCCGGCGGTGCGTGAGGTGGCCGTGATCGGCGTGCCGGATGAGAAGTGGGGCGAGAGCGTGCGCGCCGTGGTGGTGTGCCACGACGGCCGTGATGTGAGGGAGGAAGCGCTGATCCAGTGGTGCCGCGAGCGGCTTGCGGGCTACAAGCGGCCCAAGCAGGTGGTGTTCGTGGGCGAATCCGACCTGCCGCGCACCGCCACGGGCAAGATCCAGCACCGCATCCTGCGAAGCCGGGCCGTGGCCCAGGCGGCTGAGACGGACTGATCCCGCGGGGCGAAGCGGCAGTGACACGGCGCATACGCCGGCCTGCCGCGGGGGAGGGGGGGGTAACGACGGGGCGCCGCTGGGCGTCCCGTCGTATGCTCCCGCCCCGCCATGACTACCTTCGACTTCGGCGCCTTCCTGCGCCCCGACCTTCCGCCCGCCGCCGCCCGCTGGAGCGGCTTCCCGCCCTTCAACTTCGTGGGCGGGCACAACGACGCCGCCTGCGTTCCGGTGGACGAACTCATCGCCTGCGCCGCCGAGGCCCTTCGCAGCGAGGGCCGCTCGCTTTCCACCTACGGCATGGACAGCGGGCCTCTGGGCCACCGCGGCCTTCGCGAGTTCATCGCCGCCAAGCTGGGCCGCGATGCCGGCATCCGCTGCACGGCCGACGAGGTGTTGATCACCTCCGGCTCGCTGCAGGGCCTGGATCTGGTCAACGAGGTGCTGGTGGGGCCGGGCGACACCGTGATCGTGGAGGAGATGACCTACGGCGGCGCCATCACGCGCCTCAAGCGCCGCGGGGCGCGCATCGTGGGCGTGCCCGTGGACGAGGACGGGCTGAGCGCCGATGCGCTGGAGGCTGCCCTTTCCAGCCTGGCGGCGTCGGGCGTGCGACCCAGGTTCATCTACACCATCCCCACGGTGCAGAACCCCACCGCCACGGTGATGAGCGAGGCGCGGCGCCGAGAAATCCTCGCCCTGGCCGCGCGCTTCGACGTCCCGGTGTTCGAGGACGAGTGCTACGCCGACCTCACCTGGAGCGGCACGCGCCCGCCGGCGATGCGCGCGCTGGATGCCGATGGACGGGTGGTGCACATCGGATCCTTCTCCAAGACCATCGCCCCGGCCCTGCGCCTGGGCTATCTGGTGGCCGACTGGCCGCTCATGAGCCGCATCCTGGGCGTGAAGAGCGACGGCGGCTCGGGGGCGCTCGAGCAGATGGTGCTCGCCCGGTTCTGCCGCGAGCACTTCGACGGCAATCTCGCGCGGCTGCGCGGCGTGCTCGAAGGCAAGGCGCGTGCGCTGGCCACGAGCCTGCGCCGCCACTTCGGCGACACCGTGAGCTTCGCCGATCCGCCCGGGGGCATCTTCCTGTGGATGCGGGTGGCCGAACCCGTGGACACCACCCGGCTGTTCGACATCGCCTCCCGGGCCGGCATCGCGCTTAACCCCGGTGCCGAATGGATGACCGACGCCGACGCCGGCAAGCGCTGGATGCGCCTGTGCTTCGCCCATCCCTCGCCCGACGTCATGGAAGCGGGGGTGGAGCGCCTCGCCGAGGTGTGCCGCCGCGAGTTCGGCGTGCCCGCCGCGCCCGCCACGGCGCACCGCTGAGCTCTCGCCGTCCCGTGGCCATGGCACGCCCCGAACTGGAACTCCTGGCTCCGGCCCGCACCGCCGACATCGGCATCGAGGCGGTGAACCATGGCGCCGATGCGGTGTATATCGGCGGCCCGGCCTTCGGCGCGCGGGTCAACGCCGCCAACGAAGTGCCGGACATCGAGCGCCTGGCGCGCCACGCCCACCGGTTCGGCGCCCGGGTGTTCGTCACCCTCAACACCATCTT
>JBIIUM010000228.1:0-5038 GCA_044339985.1 Burkholderiales bacterium
CCCTCGCCCTCGCTGGGCGTGACCACCGTGGTGATGGGCAACTGCGGCTTCACCATCGCGCCCTGCCGTCCGGAGCACCGCGGCCTCACCATGCGCAATCTCACGCACGTGGAAGGCATGCCCCTGCTGGCGCTGGAGAACGGCATCGCCTGGGACTTCGAAACCTTCCCCGAGTATCTCGACGCGCTGGAGCGCCGCGGCACCGTGCCCAACGTGGCGGCCTTCGTGGGCCACTCCTCGGTGCGCACCTGGGTGATGGGCGAGCAGGCTACCCGCCGCGCTGCCACCGAAGGCGAGGTGGCGCAGATGCGCTCGCTGGTGGCCGGTGCCATGGTAGCCGGCGCGGTGGGGTTTTCCACCACAGCCTCGCCGCAGCACAACGGCGAGCACGGCGTGCCCATGCCCTCGCGGCTGGCGGATGCGAGCGAGCTGGAGGCGCTGGCCGACACGCTGCGGGGCAGCCACGGGCGGCTGATGATCACCAAGGGTTTCGAAACGCCCATGAGCTTCCTCGAGTCGCTCTCGGCGCGCAGCGGCCGGCCCTTCATCGTCGCCGCCCTGCTGCACAGCGCCGCCACGCCCGAGAGCGTGTTCGAGGACATGGCGGCCATCCGCGCCGCCAGCGCCCGCGGCAACCGCATGTACGGCGCCGTGTCGGCCTGCCCGCTGACCTTCGAGTTCACCATGGCCGCCCCCTACGTGTTCGAGGGCCTGCAGGCCTGGCAACCCGCCATGCAGGCGCATGACCAGGCCGACTATCTCGCCCTGCTGCGCAGCGCCGCGCTGCGCGATGCCCTCGACCGCGAGTTGTCGGTGCGGGCCCGCCGGCTGTTCAACGGCGAGTGGCAGCGCATGTTCGTGCTCAAGGCGCGCGATGCCGCCAACACCCGCTTCGAGGGCCGCAGCGTGGCCGACTGCGCCCGCGAGGCCGGTGTGCGCCCCTTTGACTGGCTGCTCGACCTGGCGCTGTCGGAGGACCTGGCCACGGAATTCTTCGCCACCCTGCTCAACGCCGACGAGGTCGCCGTGGGCCGGCTGCTGTGCGACCCCGATGCGCTGGTGTCGCTGTCGGACGCGGGCGCGCACCTGGAGTTTCTGTGCGACGCGGGCTTCGGCCTGCACCTGCTGGGCCACTGGTCGCGCGAGCTGGGCGTGCTTCCCCTCGAGCGAGCCGTGCGCCGCCTGACCGCCGATGCCGCCAGCGCTTTCGGCATGGGCAACCGCGGCCGCATCGCCCCCGGCATGGCGGCCGACCTGCTGCTGTTCGATCCCGCCACCGTGGGCCGCGGGCCGGCGCGCCGGTGCGCCGACCTGCCGGGCGGGGCGTCGCGGCTGGTCACCCCCGGCAAGGGCGTGCACGGCGTGTGGGTCAACGGCACGCCGGTGGTCAACGCCCAGGGCCTGTGCGAGGCCGGCAAACGCCCCGGGCGCCTGCTGCGCCGCTTCGACGCGTGAGCCAGGCCGGCGCTGCCGCCGCCGCCGGCCCCCTGGCCGGCGTGCGCGTGCTCGAAATGGGCACGCTCATCGCCGGGCCGTTCTGCGCCCGGCTGCTGGGGGAGTTCGGCGCCGAGGTGATCAAGGTGGAGGCGCCCGACGGCGGCGACCCGCTGCGCAGCTGGCGGCGGCTGCACCAGGGCACTTCGCTGTGGTGGTTCGCCCAGGGGCGCAACAAGCGCTCCGTGGCGTTGGACCTGCGCGACGCGGGGGCTCAGGAGGCTGCGCGGCGCATCGCCGCGGACATGGACGTGGTGGTGGAGAACTTCCGCCCGGGCACGCTGGAGCGCTGGGGGCTGGGCTGGGAGCGGCTGTCAGCCCTGAACCCCGGCCTGGTGATGGTGCGCTTGTCGGGGTACGGGCAGACCGGGCCCTACCGCGATCGCCCGGGGTTCGGCGCCATCGGCGAAGCCATGGGCGGCCTGCGGCACCTCACCGGCGAGCCCGACCGGCCGCCGGTGCGCGTGGGTGTTTCCATCGGCGATTCCATCGCCGCGCTGTATGGCGCCTTTGGCGCCCTGGCGGCGCTGCGCAACCGCGAGGTCAACGGCGGACGCGGTCAGGTGGTGGACGTGGCGCTGTACGAGGCGGTGTTCGGGCTCATGGAAAGCCTGCTGCCGGAGTATGACGCCCAGGGCTTCGTGCGCAGCCGCACGGGCGCCGCGTTGCCGGGCATCGTGCCCTCCAACACCTATCCCACGGGCGATGGCCGCTTCGTGGTGATCGGCGCCAACGCCGACGCCATCTTCCGGCGCCTGATGGAGGCCATCGGCCGGCCGGACCTGGCGCAGGACCCGGCCCTGGCCCGTAACGAGGGGCGGGTGGCGCGCACGGCCGAGATCGACGGCGTGATCGCCGCCTGGACCGGCGCCCGCCCCATCGACGAGGTGCTGCGCGTGCTCGAGGCGGCCGAGGTGCCCGCCAGCCGCATCTACGACATCGCCGACATCGTCCGCGACCCGCAATACGCCGCCCGCGGCATGTTCGAGCGCGTGGCGCTGCCGGGCGGGGGCAGCGTGGCGCTGCCGGGCGTCGTACCCAAGCTCTCCGACACCCCGGGGAGCACCCGGTGGCCAGGGCCGGCGCTTGGTGAGCACACCCGCGAGGTGCTGCAAGCGGCGGGCGTGGCGGATGCCGATATCGACGCGCTGGTGGCGCGCGGCGCGGCCGCGTGCGCGGCGCCCTGAAGGAGCCTGACCCGTGGCGCTGTCCGACAATTTCAACGAGGGCGTTCGCACCCGCGAGGTGGTGTCGTGGGCGGCCTACGACTTCGCCAATTCCGGCTACACGACGGTGGTGATCACGGCCATCTTCAACGCCTATTTCGTGGCGGTGGTGGCGGGCAACGCGCCCTGGGCCACGCTGGCCTGGACGCTGGCGCTGTCGGTGTCCTACGCCGCCATCGTGGTCACCGCGCCGCTGGTGGGGGCCTGGGCCGACGCCCACGCCGCCAAGAAGCCGCTGCTGGCCCTGACCACCGTTGGGTGCGTGGCCGGCACCGCCGCGCTCTACGGCGCGGGGCCGGGCGAGGTGGCCTATGCCGTGATTGCGCTGGTGGTGTCGAACTACTTCTTCGGCACCGGCGAGAACCTGATCGCCGCCTTCCTGCCCGAACTGGCCAAGGGCTCGGCCCTGGGGCGGGTGTCGGGCTGGGGCTGGGCCTTCGGCTACCTGGGAGGGCTGGTGAGCCTGGGCGCCTGCCTTGCCTACGTTACCTGGGCGCAGGAGCTGGGCCAGACGGCGGCGAGTTTCGTACCTGTCACCATGCTCATCACCGCCGCGCTGTTTGCCGTGGCCAGCCTGCCTACCTTCCTGTTCATGCGCGAGCGCGCCGTGCCCGCGCCGGCCGGCGCCGTTGCCTACACACGCGTCTTCGCACGCCTGCGCGACACCTTCGTCCACGCGCGCCGCTACCGCGACCTGATGCGCTTTCTGGCCTGCATCCTGTGTTACCAGGCGGGCGTGCAGACCATCATCGCCCTGGCGGCCATCTACGCCCAGCAGGCCATGGGGTTTTCCACCGCCGACACCATCGTGCTGATTTTGGTGGTCAACGTCACCGCCAGCCTGGGCGCCTTCGCCTTCGGCCACTGGCAGGACCGTCTGGGCCACGTGCGCACCGTGGCCTGGACCCTGACAGCGTGGCTGCTCACAGTGCTGCTGGCCTGGCAGTCAACCACCCGCGCTTCGTTCTGGATTACCGCCAACCTGGCCGGCCTGTGCCTGGGCGCCAGCCAGTCCGCCGGCCGCGCCCTGGTGGGCTACCTGAGCCCAGACTCGCGCCGCGCCGAATTCTTCGGGCTGTGGGGCCTGGCGGTGAAGCTGTCATCCATCCTGGGGCCGGTTACGTACGGGCTGGTGAACTGGCTCTCGGGTGGCGACCACCGCCTGGCCATGCTGGTGACGGGCGGCTTCTTCCTCGTCGGCCTGAGCATCCTGCGTGGCATCGACCCCGAACGCGGCCGTGCCGCCGCAAGGCTGGCGGATGCGGAGTCGGGCGGGCAGATGGCCTCCGGTGTGCCGGGGGCGTGAAGCGGCCGGGGGCACCCTGGCCGGATCGTTGTCACCGCAAGGTGGGCGAGAAAGGCCTCTACCGACTACAGCTCGAGCGCCGCTGGAGGTTGGGTCAGTCCTTGGAAGCTACGAAGCGCACCGGAATCCCCGCCGCCCGAGCCGCGCGGTTTGCCTTGTCGATGCCGACTCCCGTTTTGCAGCGTAGTAGCTGCTATCAGCCAGGCCTCGACACCCTCCTCGGGTTCCTACGGCCTCGCGCGAGGACGTGCCTGCAGTGCATCAAGTCGTTTCTCGTGGCCAACACCCGCCTGCTGTGCTTCCTGGACGTCCCCCGAAAGGTCGTCGCGGACGTTCCAGTAAATGGACTGACCCCCCCACGCGAGCGGTCGGCACTGATCATGGCGCTCGCCAGCGTCTGGAGCGATTCCGACCAGTAGCCGCCGATGTCTTCGTAGAACTCGGCGCGCGTCTCGGCGTCCTGATACCCGGCACATCCTCAATGTGCCACCTGAGTCGACCTCGAAGTCGGTCAACGGCTCATTGATCGCGGGCTTGGGGTCCTGCTCATCCAGCGTGTTGCTCATGGCTGGTCCCCCTGTTCACGAAAGTGCTCGATCACGCGGTGCTGGCACAGCTGGCCGAAGCCGGGATAGAACTCGGACGTCGCCGAGAAGAAGTCCAGGCTTCCTTCGAAGTCGTCGTCGAAGTTCATCTCGAGCAGGTCGTGAAGCGGCCACGCTTCGAGGAAGAAGTCCGTGAACTCACCCAGCGTCATGGGCCTGTCGGTGCGTGCTTCCGATTCTCCCTGAAGCGTCTCGCCCCCGTACTCGTCGACCACCCTGTAGTGAATGGCACCGTCCACTGGTCGTGTGTAGACGCACGTGACGTCGTAGGTGGTCGGCTTGACGCTGGTGCGAGCGATCTCCACCTCGCCGTCTTCGGTGTCGGGCAGGTAGTTGCCACCCATGAACATCGGGTGGAAAGACTCCAGGGCTTTCCGATCGGCGGCCGATATGCCCTCGGCGGTCAG
>JBIIUM010000057.1:0-17348 GCA_044339985.1 Burkholderiales bacterium
GCGTCTGGAGGCCCAGCACGGTTGGGCGCCGCAGCGCGAGTGGTTCGTGTGGCTCCCGGGGTTGGTGTCGGGCTTGAACGTGGCCTGCCGTGCCGTGGGCGAACCCGGCGACGCCGTGGCCACCGCCGTGCCGGTGTACCCGCCGTTTCTCTCCGCACCCGGATACTCCGGGCGCGAACTGGTGCGCGTGCCGCTGCGGCAGGAGGGCGCGCGCTGGCGCTTCGACCCCGCCGACCTCGAAGCGGCCCTCACCCCGCGCACCCGGCTGCTGCTGCTGTGCAACCCCCACAACCCCGTGGGCCGGGTGTGGCGCCGCGAGGAACTGGCCGCCATCGCCGCGGTGTGCGAGCGCCAGGACGTGGTCATCTGCAGCGACGAGGTGCACTGCGGGCTGGTGCTCGAACCCGGTGCTGCCCATGTGCCGCTGGCCACGCTGTCGCCGGAAATCGCGCGCCGCTCCATCACGCTCATGGCGGCGTCCAAGACCTTCAACCTGCCGTCCCTGGGCGCCGCCTTCGCCATCGTGCCGGACGCAACCTTGCGTGCGCGCGTGAAACGGGTCATGGCCGGTATCGTGCACCGCCCCGGCGGGCTGGGCCTGTGGGCCACCCTGGCGGCCTACCGCGACGGCGAGCCCTGGCGGCACGCCCTGCTGGACTATCTGCGCGCCAACCGAGATCACGTGCTGGCGCGCCTCAATGCGCTGCCGGGGCTGCACGCCGGGCCGGTGGAGGCCACCTACCTGGCGTGGATCGACTGCCGTGGCGCGGGCCTTGAACAACCCGCGAGCTTTTTCGAAGACGCCGGCGTAGGCCTGTACGAGGGCGCGGATTTCGGCGCGCCGGGCTTCGTGCGCCTGAACTTCGCCACCCGGCGGGCACTGCTGGACGCGGCGCTCGATCGCATGGCCCAGGCGCTGGCCGGCCGCGCCCCCTAAAGCAGCCAGGCGCCGCCGCAGTTCACGACGCTCCCCTGCAAGGACCATTGACCCCCGGCAGTCACGCAGCCACCGGTCACCCCTGGGCCCTGGGGGTTGGCACCGGCCCAGGCTTTGTCGGAGAACTGGAAGCGCCCGGTCAAGGCGTTGCCATCATCCAGCTTGCGATCCACTTCCAGCAGCACCACTGCGGGAATGTAGTTTCCAGTCTTGAGGTTGTGCCGGGCGACGACGGCGCCAGCAGAGGCGGGGTCACCGTAGTTGGAGTCGAACGCGATGTCGGCATACCCGCCCCAGACATTGGCCGCCAACCCAACCGCTGGACGACTCGGATCGAAGGTGTACGACTCCGCCAGGAAACCGGACTGGCTCAGGTGATTCCAGGCAAGCAGCGACTCGAAGGGGGTAAGCGGCGCGCCGGTCGCGGCGCCATTGACTTCGATGCGGCCATTGCCGTTGCCATTGAAAGACACGCCCCGGATGGACTGGGTGGCGTTGGCGTAATCCCCTGGCATGGCCCGGTAGCGATCCTGGAAGGCAAAAAACGCCGTTTGCACCTTTTCACCGAAGGTCATGACCCACCGCACGCGGGAACTCGCGATCAGCGACTGTCCCTGCAAAACAAGCCCGAGGATCAAGGCCGAAACGCCCAGGACCAACGCCACTTCGATGAGGGTGATGCCGCGTTCGAGTTTCCGGGTCATGAAACCGGGATGGATCACGCTATGCACTGCTTTGCCGACATCTCGAATCCCTGCCACCCGACGACATTGCGACGACAACCCATCGGTCGAAAATTCCCCGCAAAGGAAAGCACTATACTGAAATTTTCTTGATACGAAGTAACTTTATTGATTGTTTAATAGAAGAAAAATACAAAAAATCTAAAACGAATCTGCGTCTTTCCGGGTGAACGCCAGGTCGTCTGGCACGCTTGCATCCGCTTCTCTTCGCATTTGGCTCCACTCGCTGAGCAAACGGTAGGCCACTGCTAGCAGGGTGGGGCCGATGAACACCCCAATGAATCCGAAGGCCAGCACACCGCCGCCGACTCCCAGAAGAACCAGGATGAAGGGCAACTGGGCGCCATGGCTGATGAGCAATGGCTTGATCACGTTGTCCACGGTGCTCACCACCAGTACGCCCCACAGGAAAACGAACGCAGCCCAGGCGGGCTCGCCCTGGAAGTACAGCCATAGCGCGGACCCTCCCCAGACCAGGGGTGGCCCCACGGGGATGAGCGACAGCACCACGGTTATGGCGCCCAGCAGCAGGGCGCCCGGCACGCCCGCCACCCACAGTCCCACGGTCTGCAAGAAGCCCTGGGCCAGCGCGGTCCCGATGATGCCGTACACGACCCCGCGAATCGTCGCCTCCGCCACCCCCACCAGCGGCAACGCCGCCTGACCGGCAAAGCGTTCCACCAACCGGCGACAGCGCACCGCAACGACCTCGCCATCACGGTAGAGAAAGAAGCAGATCAGCGTGCTCACCACGAGCGTGATCAGGCCCTCGGCCAGAGCACGCCCGGCCACGAGGGCGGCCTCGCGCAAAGGGCCGAGCAATGGACGCAACAAGCTGCCGAGTGCTGCCCTGTCGTGGGCAACGGCCTGCCAGCGTTCATGCAACCCGGCTCCCACGGCAGGAACCGTCCTCAGCCATTCGGGCGGATCGGGCAACCCGCGGTCGAGCCAGCCACGCACGATCTCGATGACAGGTTCGGCATTGATGGCCATGGCGGCGGCAGCCAAGCCGATGGGCGCGACCAATGCCACGGCGATCAACAGCGTCATCGACCCGGCCGCCAGATTCCGGCGCCCGCGCAAACGCTCGCGCAGGCGCATGTACAACGGCCAGGTGGTAAGGGCCAGGATCACCGACCACAGGATGGCCGAGAAGAAGGGCCTCAGGACCAGGGCACACGCCATGGCCAGCAGCACCACGGCAGAAGGCCAGACATAGCGTTCGAGGAGGGAGGTTTGCATGGCGCGGCGGGCCCTTTCTGGAGCGTGGCACTGTAGCCATGCCCGCGCCGCGCAACAACCACACACCGGACAAGACCGCCCCCGCCGGTATCCACCGGCGGGGGCGGCGCTAACCCGGGATTTTTCAGCGAACCAGCCCGGGATTGGCGGTGCCGGCAGCGCGCAGCGCAGCGATACGATCGTCCAGGGAGGGGTGGGTGCGCAGCAGCCCGCCCAGCAGACCGCCGCCGCTGGAAATGCCGAAGGCTTTCATGCCGTCGGGCAGGGCGTTGGGCTGCTCGTAGGTGGCCTTGAGGCGCTCCAGGGCCGCAATCATGTTGTTGCGGCCTGCCAGAGCGGCGCCACCCGCGTCGGCACGGAACTCGCGTCGGCGGCTGAACCACATGACGATGATGCTTGCCAGCAGGCCCAGCACGATCTCGGCCACGAAGGTTGCGGCGAAAAAGCCGATACCGTGACCGCGCTCGTTCTTGAGGATGACCCGGTCCACCGCGTATCCGAATACGCGTGCCAGGAACATGACGAAAGTGTTCACCACGCCCTGGATGAGCGCCAGGGTCACCATATCGCCGTTGGCGGCGTGGCTCACCTCGTGGGCCAGCACGGCTTCGGCCTCGGTGCGGGACATGGCACGCAGCAGCCCCGTGCTCACCGCCACCAGCGAGGCGTTGCGGCTCATGCCCGTGGCAAAGGCGTTCACCTCCGGCGAATCGAACACGCCCACCTCGGGCATGGCGATACCTGCTTGCTCGGCCTGCCGGCGCACGGTGTCCACCAGCCAGCGCTCGTCGGCATTGCGCGGGTTGTCGATCACCTGCACGCCCATGGCGCGCTTGGCCATGAACTTGGACATGGCCAGCGAGATGAAGGCGCCACCGAAGCCGAACAGCGCACAGAACACCAGCAGACCGCCGAAGTTGAGCCCGTTGGCCGTGAGCCAGCGGTTCAGGCCGAGCACTTGGGCAGTGAAGGACAGCAGCAGCACCACGGCCAAGTTGGTGCCCAGGAATAGCACGATGCGTTTCATCAAGTCTTCTCCGAAGCCGGTTCAATGACGGCGGTTTGATTCGGCAACCCCGGCGGGGTTCCGGCCGCTTCGGCGGCCAGCGCAGCCGCCATGGCCTCGAGCTGCTCCTGCAGTGCGAGCCATTCCTCCTCCAGCGCCACGAGCTGCCCGGCCATGCGCCCCTGCTCGCGCAGGGCTTCGGCCAGCGCATCCCGCTGAACAGCATCGTAGATGTCGGGGGCGGACAGCCGGGTTTCAAGGGTTTGCAGACTGCCTTCCAGGCGGGCCATCTCCCGCTCCACCACCGCGATCCGCGCCTGCACGGGACGGCGCTGTCCGGCCGCGCGGTTACGCGCTTCGGCCTGCGCACGGCGCTGGTCGCGGCGCGAGGACCCGGACCCGGGCCCGGCAGCGGACGACTGCCCACCCTCACGCCGCGCCAGCAGCCAGGCACGGTAGTCGTCCAGGTCGCCATCGAAGGGGACGACCCGGCCATCGGCCACCAGCAGGAATTCGTCCACCGCTGCCCGCAGCAGGCTGCGGTCGTGGGACACCAACACCACCGCGCCGGGATAGGACTGCAGCGCCAGGGTGAGGGCGCCGCGCATGCCCATGTCCAGGTGGTTGGTGGGCTCATCCAGCAGCAGCAGATGAGGCCGCGCCCGGCACAGCAGCGCCAGACACAGGCGCGCCTTCTCGCCGCCCGAAAGAGGGCCGCAGGGCCGCATCGCATCGTCGCCGTGAAAACCGAAGCCCCCGAGGAAGTCGCGCAGATCCTGCTCGCGGGCGGCGGGATCGAGCCGTGCGAGGTGGTCCAACGCACTGTGCTCGTCACGCAGCTGCTCGAGGGTATGCTGAGTAAAAAAGCCGATGCGCACGCCGCGTCCCTCGTGGCGCTGTCCGGCAGAGGGGGGCGCGCGCCCGGCAATGAGCCGCGTGAGGGTCGATTTGCCGGCCCCGTTGCGCCCCAGCAGCCCCACCCGGGCACCGGGACGGACCTCCAGCCGGACACCGCGCAGCACCACCGTCGCGCCGTAACCAGCCGCGCATTCATCGAGGGTCACCAGCGGGTCAGACGCGTCACCCGGGTCGTCGAAGGCAAACTCCAGCGGCGCGTCGGCCTGGGCGCGCGCCACCAACTGGATCCGGTCGAGCGCCTTGAGCCTGCTCTGCGCCTGGCGCGCCTTGGTGGCCTTGGCCCGGAAGCGGGTGACGAAGTCCTCGAGCCGCGCGATGTCGCGCTCCTGGCGCGCCCTGAGCGCATTCTGCCGGGACATCTCCTCGGCGCGGGCGCGCTCGAAGTCGCCGAAACCGCCGGCATACAGGCGCAAGCGGCCCTGGTTCACGTGGCAGACGGCGTCCACCACGTTGTCGAGGAACTCCCGGTCGTGGGAGATGACCAGCAAGGTGCCGCGATAGGACTTGAGCCACTGCTCCAGCCAGATCACGGCGTCCAGGTCGAGGTGATTGGTGGGCTCGTCGAGCAGCAACAGATCGGAGCGGGCCATGAGCGCCCGCGCAAGCTGCAGTCGTACCCGCCAGCCCCCGGAGAACTGGCCCACGGGGCGGGTGGCATCGGACTCGGAAAACCCCAGGCCGGCCATGAGCACGGCGGCCCGGGCAGGCGCGGCGTGGGCGTGAATCTGGGCAAGGCGCGCGTGCAGTTCGCCCGCGGCATGGCCATCTGCGCCGGCCTCGGCCGCCGAGAGCGCTGCCTCGAGGGAGCGCAGTTCTGCGTCGCCGTCTATCACGAACTCGCGCGCGGGCCGCTCCAGCACGGGTACTTCCTGCGCCACGTGGGCCACCACCCAGGCGGGCGGGACGGCAGCGCTGCCTGCGTCGGGCAGCAGTTCGCCCAGCAGCAGGGCGAACAACGAGGACTTGCCGCAGCCGTTGGAACCCACCAGGCCCACCTTCTGGCCGGCATGCACGGCGAGGCCCGCGCCATCGAGGAGACGGCGCGTGCCGCGCGACAGGACGAGGGATTCGATGCGGATCACGCCCGGAAGCCCGCGCCTGGCGGCGGGCGATGAAGGTTGGGGTGGCTGATGGGACTCGAACCCACGACGACCGGAATCACAATCCGGGACTCTACCAGCTGAGCTACAGCCACCGTCGGACGCGACATGCCGGCGCGACAAAGGACGCCGGCCGGAAAAGTCCGCGATTCTGGCGGAAAAGGACCCAGTCGATCAAGGACTGGCGTGCCCGGCAGGAATCGAACCCGCAACCCCCGGCTTAGAAGGCCGGTGCTCTATCCAGTTGAGCTACGGGCACGGCGGCGGGCCGGCGGGCCCGCTGGAAACTGGTCGGGGTGAGAGGATTCGAACCTCCGACATCCTGGTCCCAAACCAGGCGCGCTACCAGGCTGCGCTACACCCCGGAAGCCCGATTATGCGGCCCCGGGCGGCTTCGCGGCAAACCACCGCACGGCACCCGGGCTGGACACGGGGCGCTTGTACAAGCCATTGGGTGTGAAACAGTTTTTTCAGGTCGTGCTGCGTTGCCGCACCCCATCCGATCGGGTATATTGCGACGCTGCCGCTGTGAACGGATGGGAACAACGCCCTCTCCGCCGCCGCGGCAGACGCAAGCTCCCTCCCCTGGAGCCTGCGTCCATAACTCAGGCAACGCGCCGGGCAACCGGTGCATCGACGAGGAAAAACACCCATGAAACGGCATTCCCGCAAGGCGATCACGACCGCCAGCGTGGCAGTGCTCGCCGGACTCGCGTTCGGTGCGCAAGCCAACGAAGGCATCCTGAAGCGTTCGGCCAATGACTGGCCCAGCTACCACGGCGATTACAAGTCGTGGCACTACAGCGACCTCAACCAGATCAACGCCGGCAACGTGGGCAAGCTCACGGAGGCCTGGTCGCACGTGGCCTCCCGCGCCACCCGCGGCCTGCAGGGCTTCCCCCTCGCAGTGGACGGCGTGCTGTACTACTCCAGCCCCTACAACCAGGTCTATGCCCTGGACGGCGCCACCGGCCAGATGCTCTGGACGTACAAGCAGAAGCTCAACGAAGACCTCGTGGCCAAGCAGACGCACTCGCCCTACAACCGCGGCATCGCCGTGGGCTTCGGCAACGTCTACATGGGCACCCTGGACGGCAAGCTGGTGGCCATCGACGCCAAGACCGGCAAGCTCAACTGGGAAACCAAGCTGGTCAACTCCGAGAAGCTGACGGTGGGCTTCACCGGCGCCCCGCTGCTGGTGAAGGACAAGATCATCATCGGCTCGCAGGGTGGCGAGTGGCCGTGGCGCGGTCCGATCTTCGGCGTCGACGCCAAGTCGGGCAAGGAAGCCTGGAAGTTCTTCGTGGTGGGCGGCAACGAAGGCACCGCCTCCGATCGTCGCGACACCTGGGGCGGCGACTCCTGGAAGACCGGCGGCGGCGGCGGCTGGATGCCCGGCTCCTACGATGCCGACACCAACACCGTGTGGTGGGGCACCGGCAACCCGGCTCCCCTGTACGACTGGGCCGGTGACGAGTGGATGACCAA
The DNA here is from genome assembly GCA_044339985.1 of Burkholderiales bacterium. Classification (GTDB taxonomy): domain Bacteria; phylum Pseudomonadota; class Gammaproteobacteria; order Burkholderiales. Next base: position 7,435 of record JBIIUM010000057.1, read on the forward strand.
GGGCCCGCGCCCCGGCATCAACCTCTACACCTCCTCGGTGATCCTGCTCAACCCCGACAACGGCGAGTTGAAGGGCTACCACCAGGTCCTGCCCCACGACGCGTGGGACTACGACCCGGCCTCCGGCGAGCTGATGCTCATCGAGCAGGGCGGCAAGAAGTACGTGGTCCACCCGACCAAGGCTGGCTTCGTGTTCGTGTTCGATCGCACGGGCAAGCCGGTCAACGTCTACAAGGGCGTGGACAACATCAACTTCGTGCAGGACATCAAGCCCGATGGCACGCTGGTGGGTCGCCGCGACATGAAGGAAGGCAAGCACGCCAACCTCTGCCCGGCCATCGCTGGCGGCTACAGCTGGAACTCGGGGGCCTACTCGCCCAAGACCGGCCTGCTGTACAAGGTCGGCTTCGAGTGGTGCATGGACCTGGAAGTGGTGAAGACCACCCCGATCCTCGAGCCCATGGCCCAGCTCAACATCGGCGCCAACTTCACCTTCCAGCCGCCCAAGGACGGTCCCGCCCGCGGTCACATCCGCGCTCGCGACCCCGTCAGCGGCAAGGTGAAGTGGGAAATGAAGTTCAAGGTTCCCCCGCACGGCGGCCTCATGGCCACGGGCGGCAACCTGCTCTTCATCCCCGAGGCCGACGGCTGGTTCAGCGCGGTGGATGCCGCCAGCGGCAAGGTGCTGTGGCGTCATAACAACGGCCAGGGTCACAACGGCGGCACCATCACCTACATGGCCAAGGGCAAGCAGTACGTGGCCACCGTGACGGGCTTCGGCTCGCTGGTGGGCGATGCCTACGGCGAACTGTGGGGCGAGCCCTGGGTGAGCATGCCCAAGGACGCCGGCGTGCTGAAGGTGTTCGCGCTGCAGTAATCGCGCGCACCGGAGCATCGGCTCCACGCAAGGCGGGGACTGCGGTCCCCGCCTTTTTTCTTGTTGTCACCCAACCGGCCGCTCGCGCGTTTGGACACCCAACCGCCGAGTGATGCCGAGAACACCGCCATGACCCCTATGCGCACTTCACGACCCGTTTCCTTCGCCCTGGCCGCCGCAATGCTGTGCTGCGCCACGGCCACCGCGCGCGCCGCCGACGAGGCACCAGCCCCCGCTGCGCCCGCCTTCGACGTCAAGAACGCATTTCGCAACATCTGCGGCTTCTGCCACGAAGACTACGGCCGCAAGCAGGGCAAGGGGCCCCAACTGATGGACAACCCCAACTCCGACGAATACCTGTTCAACCGTATCAGGAACGGCAAGCCCGGCCGCATGGCGGCCTTCGGCGGCGCCTTCACCGACGACCAGATCCGTGAAATCGTCGTCTTCATCCGCAAACTCAAGCCCAACGAAAACCCATGAGCCCGCTACGGTTCACCTGTGGGACGCTGGCCGCGCTGGCGCTGCTGCTGCCCTCCCTCGCCCAGTCGCGCACCCTTGCCGAAGCGCGCGCCCTGGGTACGTTCTCCATCTGCGCCCACCCCGATGCCCTGCCCTTCGCCAAGGACAAGGGGCCCGTGCGCGGCTTCCAGGTGGAGTTGGGCGAAGCCCTTGCCAAGGCCCTGGGCCTGGGCTTCGAGGCCAAGTGGATCATCCCCAGTTACCGGGCCCGGTTGGTGGACTGTGACGCCAAGATGGATTTCATCGTCCAGGGCTTCGACGACGAATCCAAGGTGCAGCTCTCGCGCCCCTACGCCCGGGGCGGTGTGGCCCTGGCCATCGGCCCAGGACACGACGAGCTGCGCGATTTCCGCACCGTCGTACCCGGCCGCAAGATCGGCACCATGGTGAACTCCATGCCAAGCGTCATCCTGCAGAAGCGCGGCTGGCTCACCTCGCCCTATGCCTTCGAGGACGACATGATCGAGGACTTGGAGAAGAACGAGATTGCCGGCGGCGCCATCTCGCTCAACAAGATCCAGTGGTACCTCAAGCTCAACCCCTCCAGCCGCATCCGCTTCGTCCATGCCTACGACGGCGAGGAGGACATGTCGTGGACGCTGGCCGTGGGCCTGCGCCGCGCTGACCAACCGATGCTGGACGCTGTCAACGAGGCGCTGCAGCGCCTCATGAACGACGGCACCATCGAAGGCATCTACGGGCGCTACGGCATCGCCTGGCGTCGCCCCTGAGGGCTTGCCAGACTGGGGGAAGGTGCCGATCCCGCCTGCCGGAACTTGTGGGGATGCATCGAGACAAACGACGGTGAGCGGACATTCAGTCCGCCAAACGGGCAGGCCGTCATGAAATCATCCCGGAAGGTTTCCAATCCCCGTCACCTGCGCCAAAAGCTGGGCCTCAATCAGCAGCAGTTCTGGGGAATGATCGGTGTCACCCAGAGCGGCGGGTCGCGGTATGAGAGCGGCCGCACCATGCCCAAGCCGGTCCAGACGCTGCTGCGCGTGGTGCACGTGGAAGGCATCGACATCCACCGCCTCAGCCGAGGTGACTTGGAGATGATTTCCATGCTGAAGGCGCATCATCCACTGCTCTACCAGCAGCTGCGCGAGCAACTGACCTGCCGCGCGAGTCCTCCCCAGCACCGGTCGCCGGGGCGCAGCAGGAGCAGCCCATCCCCCCGCTGAGCGTGCCGTCTGCTGGTGACTCACAGGCGCACCGCTGTGGATGCGCCAACGGGCCCATGGGAGCGGGTTGCGTTTCGAATCCGGCGTCTTGATGTGAAGCGCGCCAACCGCCGGGCGACAGTGGTCTGCCCCGCTGGTAATGGGCCCCCGCCCGGGCCGCCTTCCCGCCGCCAGCCCTGACTCGCCCTTTGCTCCAACACCGGCGTCGCCAACGCGCCCCGCTCGCGGGAGCCTGGCGGCTGCGCGGCGGATTAACATGGTCATCCTCCCGCATGGCGCGACACCCGCTCCAGGGCTCGCTCGCCGTCCACGCGCTCACGCCACCAAGCTCCAGCCTTGACTCCCCCCGCAGCCTCCCGCCCTGCCGTCGCGGCAGGGTTCGTCGGCAACTTCGTCGTCGGTTGCGGCGTCCTGGTGGTGCCCGGGATGCTCGACCTGCTGGCGCGCGATCTTTCAGTATCGGTTCCCAAGGCCGGCACGTTGTTGAGCCTGGCGGCGCTCACCATGTGCGTGGGCGCACCGGTGCTTGCCGCCATCACGTCGCGGGTGGAGCGACGGCTTCTGCTGACGCTGTCCCTGTTGCTCTTGGCCGCGGGTCATCTGGCCTGTGCGCTCGCGCCGGGCTTCGGCTCCCTGCTGTGGCTGCGCCCGCTCTCGGTACTGGGCGCGGCCGTTTTCACGCCGCAGGTGGCCGCCACCCTGGCGCTGATGGTTGCGCCGGAGCAGCGCACCACGGCCGTGACCAGCGCCTTCGTGGGCTGGTCTCTCGCCTCCGTGCTGGGCATGCCCATGGGTAACCTGCTGGCCCATACCGTGAGCTGGCGCGCCAGTTTCGCGGTGGTTGGCGTGCTGGGCCTGGCGGCAGCCCTGGTCATCTGGCGGGTGGTTCCTGCGGGTCTGCACGTGGCACGGCTGTCGCTCCAGTCGTGGACGCGGGTGCTGGGTAGCGCACGCCTGCGGTGGATCCTGCTGGCCACCATGGCCTGGTGTGCGGGGCACTTCGCCGTGACGGGCTACATCACCGCCACGCTGCGCGAGGTCCTGCACGCGCCGCCAGCCTTGCAGGCGACCCTGATGACCCTCATGGGCATCAGCGGCCTGGCTGGCAACGTAGTGCTGTCGCGGCAGGTGTCGCGCATCGGCGCCGATCGCGGCGCGCGGATCGCGCTGGGCTTCGTCTGGTGGGGCCTGGTGCTGTGGGTCGTGGCGCTATCCCGGGTACAGGCGACCTGGGCAGTGGCCGCAGCGACGCTGGTGTGGGGCCTGGGCAGCTTCGCCTTCAACTCGTCCCAGCAGGCGCGGCTGGCGCACTCCGCTTCGGCACTGGCGCCTGTGTCCATCGCGCTGAATTCATCCAGCCTGTACGCTGGCCAGGCCATGGGCGCAGCGCTGGGGGCATCGCTGGTGGTGGCCTTGGGCTACGGGGCCCTGGGACCCGCCGGCCTGTTGCTCGTGGCCGCAGCGTTTGCCTGCTCGGTGCTGGCGGACCGGCGGCAGGACGCCCGGAACACGCCGTGAGCCACGGGCAGCGTTCCGCTTTCCGCCCTCGTGCCCACCTGCGGCAGGAAAAATGCCTTCAGCCTGTTGGCGCCAGCGCCTCCACGTCCAGTTGCAGCACGGTCTCTGGCTTGAGCACGATGTCCAGGCGCGGCGCGGGCAGCACGCGCCCCGCGGGCAGACGCCAGCGATAGCCCGCCAGCAGCACCGCCGCGATGAGCTGCATCTCCACCATGGCGAAGTGCTGGCCCAGGCACACGTGCGGACCGCTGCCGAAGGGCAGCCATGCGCCGCGCGGAATCTCCGGCGCCCCCGGCATGAAACGCTCGGGCCTGAAGGCGAGCGGCTCGGGAAACCAGCGGGCATCGCGCTGCACCTCCCACACGGGTAGGCTGATGCAATCGCCGGCCAGCACCCGATAGCCCAGAAGGTTCACGTCCCGTTGCGCCTGGCGCATGAATGGTGCAGGGATCGGCGGGCGTAGCCGCAGGGTTTCCTTCAGGGTGGCCTCCAGCCAGGGCATACGCGACAGATGCTCCGGCGCTGGCGCCACGGGCAAGCCTTGCAGCCCCCAGACTGCGCGTACTTCGTCGCGGGCGCGCTCCGCCACCTCGGGATGCTCGGCCATGAAACCCATCCACCAGGTGAGCGCCGTGGCCGATGTGTCGAACCCGGCGAGAAACAGCGCCAGGCAGTTGTCTTCCACCTCCCCGGGGCTCAGGTGCTGTTCCGCATCCGGCGCGGGTACCTCATCCTGCGCCCGCAACATCATGTGCAGGAGGTCGCTCCTCCCGGCCTCGGGCGTGCCGCCGAGGGCTCGCCGGGATTCGATGTGGCCGCGAACCAACTGCCGAAGCAGGTCGCGCGCTGCCCAAGTGGCGCGGCGGCCCGGATAGGGCATCCAGTCGGGCGGAATCCAGGGCCAGAAGATCATCCGCATGCCCTGCACCTCCAACTGGTGAATGGCGTCCGACACCGCCTGCAGCCGCCCCGGGTCCATGCGCTCGCCGAAGAGCACCCGCAGGATCACGTCCATGGTGAGACGGGCGGTGTAGGCATGCGCGTCCACCTGAACCGAGTGCCCGGGTTCCACCGGCAGGCTCTCGGCATTGACCTGGGCCAGAGCCTGGGTCATCAGCGCCATGTAGCCCGCGACCTTACGCGACGAAAATGCCGGGTTGAGGATACGGCGCTGCCGCTTCCAATCCGCGCCTTCGGTGGTGAGCACGTTCAGGCCCTGGCCAATCTGGAACACCCGGATCTGCCGCCCTTCCTTGGAAGCGGCTTCGTCCTGGTCCGCCAGCGCCGCGCGCACCATGGCCGGATGAAAAACGAAATGGAACTCGCGCCCCAGCAAGCGCGCCTGCACCACATCGCCGGCCCGGTGGATGTCCCGCCAGGTACCCAGCGGATCGCGGCGCAGCGCCTGCACCAGCGGCCACCCCAGGCGCGGCATGGGCAGGCGGACGCTGCGCAAAGGTGGCGCTTGGTCAGCGCGGGCCGGTATCGGAACCGTGGCGCCGGTGGACTCGGGAGTTGTCGGTAGCGGCACGTGACGAGCCTACCGCGCCAGCCGCAGGACGATCATCGCAGCCGCGACGATATGCAACAGGGTGATCAGAACCGACACCCCATGAAGGCGCGCAAAACGCGTCTTCATGCCCAGGTCGGTCGCCCTGTTGATGGCCGGCATGAGCACTTGCCGGGCCGGCACCGTGGTGAGCGCGATCGACGCCAGCCCCACCGCACTGAGCGGATCCCGGAACCACGACAGCAGCGCGGCGGTGCCCGCCGTGACCATCACGAACAGGTAGAAGGGTGGAAACGCCTTGCGGATGAGCGCCCGCGCGTCCGGCAGCGGCAATGCCTTGAAGGCGAAGGCGGCGAAGCCTGCGGCAAACAACAGCATGCCGCCAAAGAGCAGCGCCGCGATCAGCAACGCCGCGCTACCCAGAACAATATCGAGCATTCCAGTGTTCCCACCCGTGGTCGCGTTTCAGAGATACCTGCAAACCCCCACAGCCGCCCGGGACCCGCCGGAGACCATGTGGCGCCACACGCCGAGCAACGGGCCCGCCGTTTCGTCCCAGCGCGACGCAGCGTCATCGCGGTGGGCTGCCTCGTCGCGGCGGCACTCCTCCAGCAGGTGGCGCAGCTCCGCCAGCGCCAGTTGTCCGCCCGGCCGAAGCCCTTGCAACCCCTCGCCGGCCGCCTTCTGGCCCAGCAGGTCGTCGATGCGCTCCACCTGCGCTGCGTAGTGACGATCCACGAACGTCTCCACCGACTGGATGGTCGCATACAACGCGCGCGGACCGCCCAGCGCGGGCAGCGCTCCCGTCAGCCACCCGGCCAGACGCCACAGCGGTAGCAGGCGACTGCGCCAGCGCGGCGGCACCACCTGCTCCAACAGCTTGAGGTGCCGAAGCTCGGTCTCCAGATGGTGGGCGGCGAAATCGCGCACCGCTGGGTCCCGCGCCACCGCGAGCACGCCGCGGTAGATCATGACGGCGCCCGTCTCGCCGGCGTGGTCGGTGCGCAGTTCCCGCAGCAGGTCGAGGGGCAGCGGTCGAGGTTGGTCCTGCATGTGCCCCATTTGATCGGGCGCTCCAGAAAGAGACGACAAAGAACCGGGACCACACCCTCGCCAGAGGGCACCACCGTGGCCAATTGGGCGCTGGTGCCACGCGTTGCCACCAACGGTCAGGACCCAGGCTAACACGCAGCGCGCAACGTACCCGCGCAAAGGCGGGACGGGCCGGTTCCATCAGGCCCATGGGGCGCCACCGGATACGCCGTTGCCGGTAACCAGCGGCAATCCGTCCCGCGGGCGACCGTGGTGGTTTAGCGCCGCACTACACTGGCGGCTCAGGAGACTCGTCCATGCGCACTACCCTCACCAGCGTTTGTACCCTCGACTGCCCGGACACCTGCAGCCTGCAAGTGAGCGTGGAGGACGGCCGGATCACCCGCGTGCGAGGCTCCCACGCCCTGCCCTACACCGACGGCGTCATCTGCGGCAAGGTCGCGCGCCACGCGGCCCAGTGGGTCCACGGCCCCCAGCGCCTGCTGCATCCGCTGCGCCGCGACGGCCCCCGTGGCAGCGGCCGTTTCGTTCCCATCAGCTGGAGCGCCGCGCTGGACGAGATCCACGCCCGCACCACCGCGGCGATCGCCCGCCACGGCCCGCAGGCGGTGATGCCGCTCAACTACGCCGGCCCCCACGGCATGCTCGCGGGCGATAGCATGTCGCTGCGATTCTTCCACCGCCTGGGCGCCAGCCAGCTCTACCGCGGCTCGCTGTGCGGCGCGGTGCGCCGCGAGGCCTGGGTGGGCACCTACGGCGCGGTGCCCGGCATCGGCCCCGAGGCCGCCGCTGGGGCGGCGCTGAACGTGGTCTGGGGCAACAACGCCACGGTCACCAACCTGCATCTTGTGCGCGCCATCACGCAATCGCGGCGCGCCGGCGGCCGGCTGGCGGTGATCGACCCGCTGCGCACCCGCATCGCCGAACTTGCCGACCTGCACCTCGCACCGCTGCCAGGCACCGACGTGCTGCTCGGTTTCGCCCTGGCGCTGGAGCTGCGGGCGCTGGGGGCCCATGACGCCGGCTTCATCGAGCGCCACGTCCACGGCTATGAGGACTACATGGCGCGGGCAGCACAGTGGCCGCTGGAGCGGGCTGCCCGGGCCTGCGCCGTGAACCCCGAGGACATCCGCACGCTGGCCCGCTGGATGGCGCAGGCCGACCCGCTGGTGCTGGCGCCCGGCAACGGCCTGGAGCGCGGCCGCAACGGCGGCAGCGGCGTGCGCGCGGCCATCGCCCTGCCGGCGCTGCTTGGCCGGCTCGATACCCGCAGCGGCATCGTGCTGGGCGCGGGCTTCGCCTTCCCCCGTGCGAGTGCGGCGCTCACCCGGCCCGACCTGCTGCCCCCCGGCACCCGTACGCTGAACCTCCTGGATACCGGACGCCTGCTGCTGGAAGACCCGGTGGACCCACCCATCCGCGCGGTGTTCATCTACAACCACAACCCCGTGGTGGTGCTGCCCGACCAGGAACGCGTCATCCGCGGGCTGGCGCGCGAGGAGATCTTCACCTGCGGCATCGAGATCGCCATGACCGAGAGCATGGCCTTCTGCGACATCGTGCTGCCGGCCGCCGGCAGCTTCGAGAGCGCCGATCTCTACGCTGCCTACGGCCAGCACTGGCTGCAGCGCGCCGAGCCGGTGCTGCCGCCGCCGGGCGAGGCCCTGCCGAACACCGAGATCTTCCGGCGGCTGGCAGCGCGATTTGGCTTTCACGAACCGTGCTTTCGAGACGACGACGCCACCCTGATGGACGCCGCCCTGGTCACCGACCATCCCCGCCTGCGCGGCCAGCGGCCCAGCCGGCTGCCCACCGACCAGGCCTTGCGCATGAGCGCCGAGGACGGCACCCCGCTTGCGCTCATGGCCAACCAGATGCCGGCCACACCCAGCGGTCGCATCGAACTGGCCTCGGATACGCTGGCGGTGCGCTGGGGTGCGGAGCAGCGCCTGCCGGGCTACCAACCGGCCGAGACCGAGGGCCTGGCACTCATCTCGCCTGCGTCCGACCAGCGCATCTCCTCCACCCTGCTGGGCCACGGCGGTCAGCCCGGCGAGGCGCCCGCGCTGTTGATGCATCCGCGAGACGCGCAGGCACGGGGGCTCTGCGCCGCCCGCCGGGTGCGCGTACGCAACGCCCTGGGCGAAGTGGAACTGCCGCTCACCATCACGGATCGCGTGCCGCCCGGCGTGGTGTCCTCCGAAAAGGGCGCGTGGCTCGCCACCAGCCCCACCGGCCGCACCATCAGTTGCCTGGTGAGCGCCGAGCGGCGCAGCGACATTGCCGACGGCGCCTGCTTCAACGACACCCGCGTGGACGTGGTGGCAGCCGGCTCATGACCCCCAGGTTACGCACCCCGCACCACACGGACGGCCAGCGCGGCAGGAACAGGCGGCAGACGCCGTCGCCATCGCTAGCCGGGGTAGACGGCTCCGCCGGGCGGTGCGCCGGCCCATGCCCGACAACTGGTCAATCAGCCCTCAAGAGCCAGTCAACATGGCGGAAGATCGCGCGTTGCAACTCCACATGCCGACAGCGTTACCGAGCGGACATCCAGACCATTGCTTTTGAGCAGCCACACGAGTATCCGGGCTCATGGATCAAAAAACACCCAGGAATCAGACATCCCGCCTGGCCACTGTAGGGGCTTTGCTGCTGGGCTTGGCTGGGACCGCCGCCGCTCAGCAATCCCTCCAGCTGACCCGGCAGGATCAGAAGGCTGTGGCTGTCACCGCCTATACCCCGGGCACCGGGACCTGCCGCGGCATCGCGATCATCTCGCCTGGCGCCGGCGGATCGGAAACCGGTTACCGGTATCTGGGTGACGTCATGGCGTCCCTTGGTTACATGTCTTTGGTGGTTGGCCACCAGGAGAGCGGGCGCGATGCCGTGCGAGACCGCGTGCGCGGCCGCGGGCTTCGTGAGGGCCTCGCCACCCTGATTACGGAACCCGAAGCGTATCGCGGCAGATTCATGGACATCGCTGCCGCGCGGCGCTGGGCGCAGGAGCGATGCGAGGGGGGCGAATCGGTGTTGATCGGCCACTCGATGGGCGCCGCAACCGTCATGATGGAAGCAGGCGCGCGCAACAAGCTGGGCGTCCAGGGCGACGATTCCTTCGGCGCCTATATCGCCCTATCGCCGCAGGGCGCCGGGTCGATCTTCCCCAAAAACGCGTGGTCGGACATCCGGAAACCGGCACTACTGCTCACGGGGACCCGCGACACTGAACTCGGGGGCGACTCCTGGG
>JBIIUM010000229.1:0-4939 GCA_044339985.1 Burkholderiales bacterium
GGGATGCCGACGCGAAGCTGGTGGCGCCCGGCGACTTGGCTGCCCAGACCGACAAGGTGTTTTCCAACCTCGGCGTGGCCCTGGCGGCGGCGGGCGCCGGATTCGCCCACGTGGTGAAGCTCACCACCTACGTGGTCGACCTCCAGCCCGACGACCGCAAGGTGATCGCCGCCATCCGCAACCGCTACCTGCAGGGCCACCTGCCTGCTTCCACGCTGGTGGGTGTGGCGGCGCTGGTGGAGGCCGGCGCGCGGATCGAGGTGGAGGCCATGGCGGTGGTGGGGTGAGCCGGCCAGCGCTCGAAGGGGCGTGGTAAAGCGTTATCATCAGCGCCATTTGACAAGCGGCGTTCCGGGCCTGCCCGCCGCCCTCTTCCAGGAGCCACGCCCATGAATGCCCCCGTCACCGTCTACCGGCTTGGCAAGCGCGCCACGCCCGCCAACCCGCGCTGGACGGTGGCGCAGGTGCAGGCGCTGCTGGACCTGCCCTTGCCGGAGCTGCTGTTCCGCGCCCAGACGGCCCACCGCGAGCACCACGACCCGGCCCGGGTGCAGCTCTCCACGCTGCTGTCCATCAAGACCGGGGGCTGCCCGGAAGACTGCGGTTACTGCCCGCAGTCGGTGCGCCACAGCACCGGCGTGGAGGACCAGGACCTCATGGCGCTGGACGCGGTGCTGGCCGCGGCCCGGGCAGCCAAGGCGGCCGGCGCGTCGCGCTTCTGCATGGGCGCGGCCTGGCGCGGCCCGAAGCAGAAGGACCTCGAACCGGTGCTCCACATGGTGCGCGCCGTGAAGGCGCTGGGCCTGGAAACCTGCGCCACCCTGGGCATGCTCAAGGACGGCCAGGCTGAGCAGTTGCGCGAGGCGGGCCTGGACTACTACAACCACAACCTGGACACCTCGCCCGAGTTCTACGGCGACGTGATCCGCACCCGCGAGTACCAGGACCGCCTCGACACGCTCGAGCGCGTGCGCAACGCCGGGCTGAACGTGTGCTGCGGCGGCATCGTGGGCATGGGCGAGGAGGTCCGCGACCGCGCCGGCCTCATTGCGCAGCTCGCCAATCTCGATCCCTATCCCGAGTCGGTGCCCATCAACGCGCTGGTGCAGGTGGAGGGCACGCCGCTGCACGGTGAGGCGCCGGTGGACATTCTCGACTTCGTGCGCGTCATCGCCGCGGCCCGCATCACCATGCCGAAGGCTTTCGTGCGGCTGTCCGCCGGACGGCAGCAGATGAGCGACGAGGGCCAGGCGCTGTGCTTCCTGGCGGGCGCCAATTCCATCTTCTACGGCGAGAAACTGCTCACCACCGGCAACCCGGACGTGGCGCGCGACACGGCGCTGCTCGGCCGGCTGGGCATGCAGCCGCTCTAAGCGCTTGCCGGTCATGCCCGAGGGGGCTGCCCAGACGATGGACTTCACCGCCGCGATGGACGCGCTCGACCGCGCGGGGCTGCGCCGCCGCCGCCGCGTGGTGAGCGGGGCCCAGGGCGCGCGGCTCACCGTGGACGGGCAGCAACTGCTCGCCTTCGCCTCCAACGACTACCTCGGCCTGGCGGCGGACCCGCGCATCGCCGAGGCCGCGGCACAGGCCGCGCGGCGCTGGGGCGTGGGGGCCGGGGCATCGCACCTCATCAGCGGCCATCATGAGGCCCACGAGCGGCTCGAGGGCGAGCTGGCGCGCTTCACCGGTCTGCCCGCCGCGCTGCTGTTCTCCAGCGGCTACATGGCCAATACCGGCATCGTGCCCGCCCTGGTGGGGCGCGGCGACGCGGTGTTCTCCGACGCGCTCAACCACGCCTGCCTGATCGACGGCGCGCGGCTGTCGCGCGCCACCGTGCACGTCTATCCCCACGCCGACACCGATGCCCTGGAGGCCGCCCTGGCGGCCTCGCGCGCACCGCGCAAGCTGGTGCTGTCGGACGCGGTGTTCAGCATGGACGGCCACCTCGCGCCGGTGGCGCGGCTGGCGGCGCTGTGCGAGCGCCACGACGCCCTGCTGCTGCTGGACGACGCCCACGGCTTCGGGGTGCTGGGGCCCAACGGCGAGGGGACGCTGGCACACCTGGGCGTGCGCTCGCCGCGCATCCTGTATCTGGGCACGCTGGGCAAGGCGGCTGGCGTGGCCGGCGCCTTCGTGGCCGGCGAGCAGCCGGCCATGGCCTGGCTGGCGCAGCGCGCCCGCACCTACGTGTTCACCACCGCCTCGCCGCCGCTGCTGGCGGCGGCGGTGTCCGAGAGCCTGCGCATCATTGCCGCCGAGCCCTGGCGGCGCGAGCGCCTGCGCGCCCACGCGCGCCGGCTGCGCGATTGCGCCGCGCGGCTGCCCTGGCGGCTTCTGCCCTCGGACAGCGCGGTGCAGGCGCTTCTCATCGGCCGGGCGGACGAGACCATGACGGCCATGGAGGCGCTGTGGAGCCGTGGCCTGTGGGTGCCGGGCATCCGCCCCCCCACCGTGCCGGCCCACACCTCGCGGTTGCGCATCAGCCTCTCGGCGGCCCACGAGCCCGAGGACGTGGAGGCGCTGTGCGCCGCGCTCACCGCCGTGGCGGCGGCCAGGATGGCGGCGTGAAGCACGAACCGGCCGCCGCCAACGCCGCCCTGGTGGAGCGCAGCCTGCGTGCCGTCTGGCACCCCTGCACGCAGATGAAGGCCCACGAGCGCTTCCCGCTGGTGCCGGTGGTGGAAGGGCGCGGCTGCTGGCTCACCGATGCGGGCGGGCGGCGCTACCTGGATGCGGTGAGCTCCTGGTGGGTCAACCTCTTCGGCCACGGCGAGCCACGCATCGTCCACGCGGTGAAGGCGCAGCTCGATAGGCTGGAGCACGTGCTGCTGGCGGGCTTCACCCACGAGCCGGTGATCCAGCTCTCCGAGCGGCTCGGCACCCTCACCGGCGGCGCCCTGGGACACGCCTTCTATGCCTCCGACGGCGCCTCGGCCACGGAGATCGCCCTCAAGATGAGCGCCCACTTCTGGCGCAACCGCGGCCAGCCCGGCAAGAACCGCTTTCTCTGCCTGGCCGGCGGCTACCACGGCGAAACGCTGGGCGCCCTGGGAGTGACGGACGTGCCGCTGTTTCGCGACGCCTACGAACCGCTGCTGCGGGCCGCCGCCACCCTGCCCAGCCCCGACTGGCGCGCCGCCGCGCCCGGCGAGGATGCCGCCGCCGTGGCGCAGCGGGCGGCCCTGGCGCTGGAGCAGCACCTCGAAGCCCACGCCGCGAGCACCGCGGCCATCATCGTGGAGCCGCTGGTGCAGTGCGCCGGAGGCATGGCGATGCACCACCCCGACTACCTCGCGCGGGTGCGCGCGCTGTGCGACCGCTTCGAGGTGCACTTCATCGCCGATGAAATCGCCGTGGGCTTCGGCCGCACGGGCACCTTGTTCGCCCACGAGCAGGCCGGCGTGCGGCCCGACCTGCTGTGCCTCTCCAAGGGCATCACCGGCGGCTTCCTGCCCTTGTCGGTGGTGCTCTCCAGCGATTCCCTCTACGCCGCCTTCTACGACGACCACACGGCCCGCGGTTTCCTGCACTCGCACTCCTACACCGGCAACCCGCTCGCCTGCGCCGCGGCGCTGGCGGTGCTGGACATCTTCCGCGATGACGACGTGATCCAGGCGAACCGCGTGCGGGCGAGCGCCTTCGACGCTCTGGCGCAGCCGCTGCGCGAGGACGAACGGGTGCGTCACTTCCGCCGCAGCGGCATGATCTGGGCCTTCGACGTGGCCGGCGCCCCGCCCGGATTCGCGCGGCGCTATGCCGAGGCCGCGCTGGCCGAGGGCGCCCTCATCCGTCCGCTGGGCGACACGGTGTACTTCATGCCGCCCTACGTCATGGAAGCCAAGGAATTCGCGCTGCTGGTGCGGGCCGCCCGGCGCGCCCTGGACAGCGCATTGGAGGCCTGAGATGGCACGTGGCCTGTTCATCACCGGGACCGACACGGAAATCGGCAAGACCCTGGTGGCCGCGGGGCTGATCCACACCTACCGGCGCCTGGGGCTGCGCGCCGCCGGCATGAAGCCCGCGGCGGCGGGCTGCCGCGACACCCCGCATCCACGCTGGAACGATGACGTGCAGACGCTGCTCGCCGCGGCCAACGTCCCCGCGCCGCTCGAGGAGGTGAACCCGTATCTGTTCGACGAGTGGATCGCGCCCCACATCGCCGCCGCCCGCCATGGGTTGGAGGTAAGCCTGGACGTCCTGGTGCAGCGCTTCGAGGCGCTGGCGCGGCGCGCGGATGCGGTGGTGGTGGAGGGCGCGGGCGGACTGCTGGTGCCGCTCAACGAGCGCGAAGACTTCGCCCACCTGGCCGTGCGGCTGGGCCTGCCCGTGGTGCTCACCGTGGGCATGCGGCTGGGCTGCATCAATCACGCCCTGCTCACCCAGGAAGCGATCCTGTCCCGCGGGCTCACCTTCGCCGGCTGGGTGGCCAATCGCATCGACCCGGCCATGCAGGCCGCCGAGGAAAACCTCGCCACCCTGAAAGCGCGGCTGCGCGCCCCGCTGCTGGCCGACCTGCCCTATCTCGATACGCCCGACCCGGCGGCCATCCGCATCGCGCTACCTTTGGGGGCGTGAATCCAGGCGCGGCGGGCACCACAGGGGCTCGCTCGGGCAGGAAGGGGTTTCGATTCGCTTTGGTGCCGCGTTTGTCAAAGCCCCCCCGGGGGACGCGGTACGCAAACACACGCGGGAGCGGTTGTGGCGCTCCAGGACGCCAGCCCTGCGCTGAAAGATACCGGACAGACGGTGGCGCCCCGCACCCCTCAAGTTTCAGCGGCCCCTGCCGTTATGGTGTTCCGTTTCCGGCCCAAAAGCCGGGCTTGTGGACTCCAACCGGATCGATATCGCTCCAGCTTCGCGTCGATAGCGCTCACATACTCGCTCCCACAACCGCTCCATGAGCCCACCCCGCCGCCACAGTCTCCACAGCCTCCAC
>JBIIUM010000231.1:0-4904 GCA_044339985.1 Burkholderiales bacterium
CCATGGAGCCCAGGGAGGAGATGGTGTCCACCAGCAGCAGCGCGGGGTGGCCGGCGCGGTTCATGGCGGCGCGCACCGCGGGGATGTCGGAGGTGGCGCCGGTGGAGGTCTCGTTGTGCACCACGGCCACGGCACGGATGGCATGGCCGCGGTCCGTGGCGAGCCGCGCCTCGATGGCGCCGGGGTCGGCGCCGTGGCGCCAGTCACCGGGCAGGAACTCCACCTCCAGACCCAGGCGCGTGGCGAGGTTGCGCCACAGGGTGGCGAAGTGGCCGGTCTCCGCCATGAGCACGTGATCGCCGGGCGAGAGGGTGTTAACCAGCGCCGCCTCCCAGGCGCCCGTTCCCGAGGCCGGGTAGACGATCACCGGCCCCGAGGTGCGGAACACGTCGCGCAGACCGGCCAGCACCTCGCGCCCGAGCTGCGCGAACGCCGGCCCGCGGTGGTCGATCACGGCCCGGTCCATGGCCCGCAACACCGACTCGGGCACGTTGCTGGGACCGGGAATCTGCAGGAAGTGGCGGCCGGGGCGGTGGGTCATGGTTGATCTCCTTGGAAGGCGCGAGTCTAGTGCGGGTCGCCGCGTATGATCGGGGCGTGAACGCCCCTGCCCCGATCCGCCTGCGGCGCGCGCCCGGCGATCCCGCCCTGGCGGCGCGGCTGCGCCGTGCCATGGAGGGCGAGGTGTTGTTCGACGCCGCCAGCCGCGGCCGCTATTCCACCGACGCCTCCATCTACCAGATCGAGCCGCTCGGCGTGGTGGTGCCGCGCACCGAGGCCGACGTGGCGGCCGCGCTGGAGATCGCGCGCGAGGCTGGCGTACCGGTGTTGCCCCGCGGCGCGGGCACCTCGCAGTGCGGCCAGACGGTGGGCGCGGCGCTGGTGATCGACACTTCGAAGTACCTGCGCGAGGTGGTGCGGGTGGACGCCGACGCGCGGCTGGCCGAAGCGCAGCCTGGCGTGGTGCTCGACCAGCTCAACGCGCAGCTGAAGCCGCTGGGGCTGTGGTTCCCGGTGGACGTCTCCACCTCGGCCCAGGCCACGCTGGGCGGCATGGCCGGCAACAACTCCTGCGGGGCGCGCTCCATCCGCCATGGCAACATGGTCCACAACGTGGCGGCCATCGACGCCTGGCTCGCCGACGGCACCGCGGTGCGCTTCGGGCCGCCCGGGGAGATGTCCGCCGCCGGTGGCGCAGCGAGCGCCCTCATGGAACGCATCCACGCCATCGCCGCCCGCGAGGCCGCCGAGATCGCGGCGCGCTGGCCCACGGTGCTGCGGCGCGTGCAGGGCTACAACCTGGACATGGTGCTGCCCCACCGGCCCCACAACCTCGCCCACCTGCTGGTGGGCTCGGAGGGTACGCTGGCGTGGTTCCGGCGGCTCGAGCTGAGGCTCGCGCCGCTGCCGCGCCACAAGGTGCTGGGCGTGTGCCGCTTCGCGCGCTTCTTCGACGCCATGGACCTCACGCGCCACATCGTCACCCTCGACCCCGATGCGGTGGAGCTGGTGGACCGCACCATGATCGGCCTGGCGCTGGGCCACGAGGAGTTCCGTCCGGTGGTGGAGCGCTGGTTCTCCGGCGGGCCGGACGCCATCCTGCTGGTGGAGTTCGCCGGCGAGGACAAGGCCGCGCTCGAGGCGCAGCTCGCGCGGCTGGCGGAGCTGCTGGCCGACCACGGCGCGCCCGGCGCGGTGCTGTCCGTCACCGATGCCGCCCAGCAGCGCGCCCTGTGGGAGGTGCGCAAGGCGGGCCTCAACATCATGATGTCCATGAAGGGCGACGGGAAGCCGGTGTCCTTCATCGAGGACTGCGCCGTGCCGCTGGAGCACCTGGCCGAGTACACCAGCCGGCTCGACGAGGTGTTCGCGCGCCACGGCACGCGCGGCACGTGGTACGCCCACGCCTCGGTGGGCACGCTGCACGTGCGCCCGGTGCTGGACATGAAGACCGACGGCGCCATCAAGATGCGCGCCATCGCCGAGGAAGCCTGCGCGCTGGTGCGCGAGTACAAGGGCGCCTATTCCGGCGAGCACGGCGACGGGCTGGTGCGCTCGGAGTGGATCGAGCCCATTCTCGGCCCGCGCCTCACCGCGGCGCTCGGAGAGATCAAGGCGCTGCTCGACCCGGACAATCGCTTCAATCCCGGCAAGATCGTCGCGCCCTCGCGCATGGACGACCGCACGCTGATGCGCGCGGGGCCGTCCTACCGGCCCGCCGAACCCGCAACGGCGCTCGACTGGTCGGAGTGGGGCGGGCTGCTGCGCGCCGTGGAGATGTGCAACAACAACGGCCACTGCCGCAAGTTCGACGCCGGCACCCTGTGCCCGTCGTTCCGCGTCACGCGCGACGAGCGCCACCTCACCCGCGGGCGCGCCAACACCCTGCGCCTGGCGCTGTCGGGCCAGCTCGCGGGCGAGGACGTGGCCGGCGAGGCGGTGCGCGAGGCGCTCGACCTGTGCGTGGGCTGCAAGGGTTGTCGGCGCGAGTGCCCCACGGGCGTGGACATGGCGCGCCTCAAGATCGAGGCGATGCACCAGCGCCACCAGCGCGTGCCGCGCAGCCTGCGCCAGCGGCTGATCGCGCGCCTGCCCCGCCTGGCGCCCCTGGCCTCGGCCCTGGCGCCGCTGTCCAACGCGCGCGAGTGGCTGCCCGGCGCGGCGGCGCTGGCCGAGCGCGTGCTGGGCCTGTCGGCCCAGCGCGCCCTACCGCGCTGGCGGCGCGATGCGTTCCGCGACCGCGAAGGCGACGCGCTGCCGGTGGACGCGGGCGGCCCGGAGGCCGGTGCGCGCCGGGGCGGGTCCGCGGCGCGCGAGGTGGTGCTGTTCGGCGACACCTTCAATCGCTGGTTCGAGCCCGAGAACCTGCGAGCGGCGCTTGCCGTGCTGCGCGCCGGCGGCTGGCGCGCCGGCGTGGCGTCGCCGCCCGGCGGCGGTCGGCCGCTGTGCTGCGGCCGCCCGCTGCTGGCCGCCGGCATGGTGGACGAGGCCCGCGCCGAGGCGCGCCGCACCGTGGACGCGCTTGCCGCGCACGTGCAGGCCGGCCGTCGCGTGGTGGTTCTGGAGCCTTCCTGCCTGTACACCTTCCGCGACGAATTCCTGGCGCTGCTGCCCGGCGAGCCGGCACGCGCTCTGGCCGCCGCCGTCACCGGCTTCGAGGACTTCGTGGTGACCGAGCACGCCGCGGGCCGTCTGCCGCTCGAGCTGGCGTCCATGGAGCGCGACGTCCTGCTGCACGGCCATTGCCACCAGAAGGCCTTCGGCGCCATGGCGCCCGTGGAAGCCGCCCTGGCGCTGGTGCCGGGCCTTAGGCGCCGCACCGTGGAGTCCAGTTGCTGCGGCATGGCCGGCTCCTTCGGCTACGAGGCCGAGCACCACGACGTGTCGCTGGCCATGGCCGAGGCCGCGCTGCTGCCCGCGGTGCGCGCCGCGCCCGAGGCGCTGGTGGTGGCCGATGGCACCAGTTGCCGCCACCAGGTGCGCGACGCCGCCGGCCGCGAGGCGGTGCACGTGGTGCGGGTGCTGGCCGAGGCGCTGCGCACCGGGGGCTGACGCGCCCCATTCCCAACCCCCTTCCCAGACCCAGGAGACCCCCGATGGCGGATGCACCGGAAAGCCCATGGAAGTTCCACGGTGTGCGCGTGGTGAAGGGCACCCACCTGGATACCAACACCCCCCAGACCCAGGGCATGAATCGCGCCGCGGCCATCACCCACGCGCGCTGCGGCGCCGAAAAGCTGTGGGCCGGCACGGTTGTCATCCACCCCAAGGCCAAGACGGGCGCCCATCACCACGGCCCGGTGGAGAGCGTGATCTACGTGGTGTCGGGGCGCGCGCGCATGCGCTGGGGCGAGCGCCTCGAATTCACCGCCGAGGCCGGGCCTGGAGACTTCATCTACGTGCCGCCCTTCGTGCCGCACCAGGAAATCAACGCCTCCGACACCGAGCCCCTGTCCTGCGTGCTGTGCCGCAGCGGCCAGGAGCCGGTGGTGGTCAACATGGACGTGGCGCCGGTGGAGCCGCCCGAGACGGTGTACTGGGAAGACGACCTGCACCGCGCGCCGCCGCGTTGAGGGCCTCGTCGCAAAGGCTCGGCATCGGTGGCGTTGCCCTTGCATGCGGGCGTGGTGACGGCGTCGCGGGTCGAGGCGGCGCGCCGAAAAGCGGGTCTGCGCCGCGCGCCGCAGTCTCGTACCGCGCCCGCGAAGCCCGGGCCTACTGCCCCCCGAGCCGTGGCCGCCACACACCCAGGGCCATGGCGGCCAGCCCCGCGGCGGCGGCCACGCCCGTCCAGAGCGCCGCGCGCCCCAGCGCCGCGGTGAGCGCATCACCCACCGGCTGACCGACGGCCGCGCGCCGCGCCAGGTCGGCGGCCAGATCCGCGGCGGGCGCGGCGATCACCATCACCGCGGCGGCAGCGGTGCTGCCCGCCACCAGCTTCACCCATACCCAGCGCGCGTCCATGTAGGCAGCGCGCGACAGCATGGCCAGCGCGCCGCTCACCCACAGCAGCAGCACCGCGGGCACGCTCACGCGCCACAGCACCCAGGCGATGGCGCCGCGCAGCGCCGGCAGCTGGGCCGGATCGCGGGCCGCGGCGATGGCCAGGGCTGCGGCTGCCGCCAGCGAGCCCAGGAAAGCCGCGGCACAGAGGATGTGGGTGAACTTGAGGGTGCGTTGCATGGTGCAGTAAGCGGTACTTGCGGGCTGCTATGGGCCATGCCGACGGGGTGCGAGCATCACCCGCATGGCCCCCCGGCCTGAATGGAGCCGGGACCCTTCATGCTGAAGAGTCGGCGCTTTACGACACGGTGTAACAAGGATAGCCGCACTGGCACGGGATTCCGGCGAAGATGAAAAACCCGTGCGTCCGGCAAAGTCGTTCACGATGCACAGCCCTGATG
>JBIIUM010000232.1:0-4882 GCA_044339985.1 Burkholderiales bacterium
TTGGGTGCGCGGGCCGTGGCCAGCGCCAACTCGTGCAGCGGCGACAGCGCATCGTCACACATCGTGGCCGGCGCCAGCAGTTCGAGCAGCGCGCGCTGGGTCGACAGCCTGACAGCAACCCCCCCCCCGGGGTGCCGATCGGGGCCGACGTTACCTTGCTGCTGAACCTGCCGCTCAGCGGTTTCCTGAGTCTGGGTCCCACCGGCATTGCGCTTCCGGTGGACGTCAACCGCGACTTCTTGCGCGCCACCCTGGGCGTGTCGGTCAGGAGTTGGAACACCGCGTTGCCGCAGGCCGGCAACACGCGCAACGCGTTCGGCACTGCCGAACTCCGCTACCAGCGGCCGCAGGGCTCGACCAGCAGCTTCACGGGACCGCTGTTCAGCGGCCTGAGCAGCCTGCCGGCGGAACTGACGGTCGCCGTGCCGATCAAGGTCGGCACGCCGTTCTGGCTCGACTTGGAACTGAGGGCGGCGGCAGATGTGGACTTCTCGGCGCCCTCGCTGCCTGAAGACGACCCGCGCTATCCCTTTCCCCGCACCGGGTCGGCCGCCTCGGACTACCTGAGCACGCTCGGCTGGAACGTCCCGACGCTGGTGCTGGCCGGTGGAACGGTCGTGACCTCACCTGGCCTGACGTCGCTCTCCGGTACGAACTACAACGTGCCGATCCTGACTGTGGTGCCCGAACCCGAGACGCTGGCTCTGTGGGCGTTGGGGCTGGGCCTTCTGGCCCTGAAGGGTGCACGGCGCCAAACCGTGGCGGCGGCCGATCGGCGAGTGCCCGCACTGGACGCCCACGGCGCCGGCTAACGAAAGGGCGGCACGGGTCGCGGGCGCGAGCCACCACACCACCTGGACGGTTTTCCGATGTGGCGCTCCGCGCTCGATGCTCTGCAGTCGCCTCAGATGCGGCGGTCCATGGCCCTGCAGGCGGTGCCGGCGGCTCAGACGAGCGGAGGGTTCGACTCACGTGGCCGAGCCCGATGCGGATGGGGACGAGGCGCGTACCTTGCGGCCGCTGCAGCCGCAGCTGCGACTTACCGGATCGCCTGCGGGCCTAGCGCCGGTCAGAAGGTCCTCACCCTCAGGGGTGCGATGCCTGCGAATAGGAATTTCAAACGACATTTCCCGCGAGTGGGCACTGTTTTCCCCGTACTTTGAGCGGTCAACCGCGCGCTCCCAGGCGATCAATCCCCCCTTGCACTGACGATACGAACGCGGCTTCGGGCCGGATCACCGTTCACCCGCCTCGCCTTGGCGCCCTCACGCGATCACGGGCCGAGCGCGGTCGTCGGTTCTCTCGCGGAACCGTCGTCCTGCTCTCCGGTCAGGCTGCGTAGTCGAGCGAGAACTCCCGCGCCGCTGCGCGCGGCGGCGCCCGCGCGGGCAGGCCCAGGTGCGTGAGGATCCGCACGATCACCACCGGCTCTTCGATCGCGGCGAGGATCTTCAGTCGACCGCCACACGCGCAGCGCTCCACGTCGATGTGGAACACGCGCTTGAGCAGCCGTGCCCAGCGCATCCGGGCCGCCTGGCCATGTGTGTGCTCCTGCCCCGGTACGCTGTCCTTCCGCGCCGGCTGCGGGATGACCGCCGCACGCAGCTTCGCGTTCGGGGCGAGCACCCCGTGGAAGCGGATCAGGTGCAGCCGCGGGCGCGGCACCAGCGCGGCCAGGCGTTGCATGAACGCCTGCGGCTGCATCACGATGTGGGTCGTGCCGTCGCGAGTCGGGCTTTTGAGCTTCAGCACGGCCTGCCCCTTGGCGTTGCGGCTCAGGCGTTCGTTGGCCAGCGCCGGGCGGGTGATGTAACGGCATAGCCCGCTCCTGGGCCGGCGACAGGGTGGCGGCCGAGGCATCGCCAAGTTCGGGCAGGTCCTGGGCGCACGCGCCCCCGGCAGCGAGCGCCGCGAGCAGGACGAAGGCACGGAGGGTCCGGTTCATTGCCTTGCTATGATAGGTTCGTGTTCCAAATGGTTCGGACGCCTCTCCGCCCGCACAGCGACGGCAGGGCGCGATCCGGCACTACCGGTTTCCCGTGAGCGACCTCACCCACTTCGATTCCCAGGGACGCGCCCACATGGTGGACGTGGGCGCCAAGGCCGAGACCGCGCGCGTGGCCGTGGCCGCCGGGCGGGTCCGCATGCTTCCCGCGACCCTGGCGCGCATCCGCGACGGCACGGCTGCCAAGGGGGGCGTCCTCGGCGTGGCGCGGATCGCCGCCATCCAGGGCGCCAAGCGCACTGATCGAGCGCGACCACGTGGCAGCGGAGTTCCGCGATTCGTTCCGGCGTCGCAACCCGGTGCATTGGGCGCTTCTGCAAGGGCCGCGCGCCCCCGATGGCCTGACGCAAGGCTGATGCGGCGTGCGCCGGCGTAACGCTTGCGAGACGCCGGCACCCGCATCATGGATCCTCGTTTCGGATGCGCGCTGCGGTCCGACACCATGCCACTGCACCAACCATCAGGAGAACGCCTTGACGACCGCCTCGCTGCCACAAGCACACCGCCGCCTTTTCGCCCGCCTCGTCCGCACGTCACTGGCCTTCGCCGCAGCGCTGCCGGCCACGAGCTTGGCGGACTTCGGCATCGGCACGCCAAGACAGCAAGACACGAAACATGTCCGTTCAGCCTGTTTGCGCAGCAAACAGTGGCCTTGTATAGTTTTGGCCGTTTACGACCACAGACGAGATCAAAAACCACTGGCCTCAAGGAACGATATGACCACTAACGCACGCGTTGTTGCTGCCTTTTTGACAGGCCTTTTGTTTTTATCTGAAGCCGATGCGCAGGTGGCGCCTGGAGTCAACTGTCAGCGTGATCCGCAGCTCGGCGAGGTCTGCGGCCTGTACCGCGACATTTACGGTCTCGCAGACGTTGCCACCGACGGCAGGCGCAGTTTCTCCTCAGGCGGCTGGGTGGTTGCCAATGAGTTCGCTTACAGCGGACGAGCAGACTCGGGATCTGGTCTGACCTACGCCACCGGATCTGGTACCGGTTATGCCACTTTCGGTCTTCTGCGAGCCGAAGCCTCGGGGGTGGCCGGCACTGGTGGCGAATGGCTCGGTCCCAATGCGGTTGGTAACGGCCGCACCAGGGTCGGGTTTTCTGACCGAATCAATGTTCAAAGCACAGCACTCAATGGTCAGCAAGGTACCGTTGTCGCATGGCTGGAGTTGAGTGGCGAGAGACAGGTTTCCTCCAGCGCGTGGGGCAGCAGCGATGCAGGTGTGCAGGTGGTCACCCCCTCTCAAACGGTTCTGGGCCAAGTCTTTTCGAACGGTGGTGTGACCTCTGAAAGTGGCAACGTGCCTTCTGTGATCGAGTTACGCATCCCGTTGACCTTCAGCGCCAGTTTCTTCCAGCCGTTCTCGGTCTACATGTACGCCTTCGCCTCGGCAGGTGCTTCAAACGGCTTCAACCAGCCACAGGCCGCTCAAGGCATCTCGGATTATGGAAGTACGTTGGCTTGGGGCGGCATGAGCGTACTCGATGCCCAGGGCAATCTGGTGGACGACTGGAGCGTCCGCTCATCATCGGGCTTCGATTACTCCCGCAGCTTCGCCTCACAGGTGCCCGAGCCTTCTCAAGCGCTGCTCCTGTTGGTCGGAGGCCTGCTGTTGCTGGCGATCAAACGCCGAATAGACGCAGAGAGGATCGGACGTTCAAACGCCCTCTTTCCTTAACCATGGCGCCGCGAACACGGCCCTCAACGTCTACCAAACGAATCAGGTGCAAACGCGGGCGTGGCACCAGCGCTGCCAGCCACTGCATGAACTCCAGCGGCGACATCACCAGGTGCGTGGTTCCGTCGCGCCAGGCTGTCTTGAGCTTGAGCACCACCTGGCCGGCGGCGTTGGTCTGCATGGGCGCCGAATCCAGGCCCTTCAGGCGGTGCCGGCGGCTCCGACGAGCCCGAGATCTTGGTCGGTCGCGGCGGGCCGCAGCTTGCCGCGGGGTGGCCAGGGGCGGCTGCGCCAGTCGGGCTCGAACACGAAAGAGGAGCGCTGACGCTCCGCCGGCAGCGAGCTGGGCAGCAGCTTTGTCCTGGCGGCCACGGTGCGCAACGACGGCACGCTCACGGTGCAGGCCGGCAGCCGCGTGTCCAACCAGGGGCTCATCAGCAACAACGGCACGCTCAACGTCTTCGGCTTCCTATCGATCGACGGCGGCGGCATCGTGCAGTCGCCCACCGGGCGACTGGTGGTGCAGGGCGAGCTGAGCACAGCCGCCGGGCTGCGGCTGGACGGCGGCTCGTTCTCCGGCAGCGGTACCGTCACGGGCGCGCTGGTGCTGGGCGCCGGCACGACGCTGCTGCCGGGCAGCAGCCCGGGCACGCTGACGGTGAACGGCCCGCTCACGCTGGAAAGCGGCGCGCGGCTGGAGCTGGAGATCGACGCCCGCGGTGCCCACGACACGCTGCGCGCCGGCGAGTTCTGGAACACGGGCGGCACGGTGGCGATCAGCTTCGTCGATGGCGTCGTGCCCGACATCGGCGTGTCGTCGGAACCTGCTCCTTCACCGTCGGCACTGACCGGCCCGACTGCGAGGGTGACTTCACGGAGGCGGTGCTGCGTCCGCCAGCCAGCGCCATGCTGATGGACAGCGGTTCCGACAGCTTCGCCAGGAACGGCATCATCAACACCAGCGTGACGCAGGGTGCAGCGGCGAGCCAGGGCGCGTTGGGTGCGCGGGCCGTGGCCAGCGCCAACTCGTGCAGCGGCGACAGCGCATCGTCACACATCGTGGCCGGCGCCAGCAGTTCGAGCAGCGCGCGCTGGGTCGACAGCCTGACAGCAACCCCCCCCCGGGGTGCCGATCGGGGCCGACGTTACCTTGCTGCTGAACCTGCCGCTCAGCGGTTTCCTGAGTCTGGGTCCC
>JBIIUM010000233.1:0-4784 GCA_044339985.1 Burkholderiales bacterium
GCCACGCGTTGCTGCGCCGCGCCTTGCCTCGGGATGACACGCTCCACCCCGGGCCCGCCCCGGTGGAACTCGCGGACCAACTGGACCGGTTGTTCCCGGACGGATGGGACGCCCAGGTTGTGGACGGTGCCGTGTCCGGCCAGGCGCGAACCAAGCGGGGGCCGGTGGCCTTCGCGGGGTTCGTTCAAGGCCATCCCGTGAGTCCGCGTGCTGCCCTCTGGCTGGGCGGCACGCTGCTGGAGATGGACGCATCCTCCGGGCCCGATCAGGTGGTGCTGCTGCTGGATTCTCCCGGGCAGTCCACGAGCCTCGACGACGAGCGCCTCCTGCCCAGCATGGCGGTGGCACATGCGTGCGCCGCGGCAGCGCGGCTTCGGGCTTCGGGCCGGAATGTGGCGCTCTGGCTTGCGGGACAGGCCGGTGGTGCCATTTACGTGGCGCTCGCGGCCGCCGCGCATCAGGTGATGGCTTTCTCCGCCACGCGGCTACAGACCCTGCCGCGGAAAGCGGTCACCGGCGTGATCGGTGCCGGGATGGCCGCCGAGGCCGACCCGCAGGCGTGCCTGGCGGCTGGCGTGGTGGACCGATGGGTCAGTGAATACCGGGAGGCTGGCGAGACGTGAAGGATGAGAGTTTCCACGCGCTGCTGCGCAACCGTTTTCCGGCCGATACCTCGGCCCCGCTGCTGGAGACCGATCAGGGCAGGGTGTGGTCGTGGTCGCAACTGGACGCAGTGTCCGCGCGCATTGCCAACGCCCTCGAGCAGGCGGGCGCGAGGCCCGGCGACCGCATCGGTGCCCAGGTGGACAAGTCGCCCGAGGCGCTGGCGCTGTATCTCGCGTGCCTGCGCGCCGGGCTGGTGTACCTGCCGCTGAACAATGCCTACACACCCCCCGAGGTGGGCTACTTTGTCGGCGATGCCCGCCCCGCCGTCTTCGTCTGTGCGCCCGGGGCGCGCCCGGCCCTGGAGCCCGCGGCCCGCGAGGCCGGGGCGCTCGCGGTGCTCACCCTCGACGCCGAGGGCGGCGGAAGCCTTGCCGAGGCGGCCGCGCGCCAGCCCGAGGCGCACGCGCCCGTGCCGCGGAAAGCCGGCGACGTGGCAGTGATCATCTATACCTCGGGCACCACGGGGCGCTCGAAGGGCGCCATGCTCACCCATGGCAACCTCGCCTCCAACGGGCTGGCGCTGGTGGAGGCGTGGGGTTTCGGGCCCGGCGACGTGCTGCTTCACGCGCTGCCCGTCTTCCACGTGCACGGGCTGTTCGTGGCGCACCACTGCGTGCTGCTGTCGGGTGCGCGCATGCTCTACCACCGGCGCTTCGACCTGCCGCTGCTGCTGCGCGACCTGCCTCGCGCCACGGTGCTGATGGGCGTGCCCACGTTCTACACGCGGCTGCTGGCCGACCCGGGCTTCGATCGCCATACCGCCCCCGGCGTGCGCCTGTTCGTGTCGGGTTCGGCGCCGCTGCTGCCCGAGACCTTCCACGCCTTCGAGGCCCGCACCGGGCAGCGCATCCTCGAGCGCTACGGCATGAGCGAGGCGGGCATGATCACCAGCAACCCGCTGCTCGGCGAGCGGCGCGGCGGCACCGTCGGCCCGCCGCTGCCTGGCGTGACGGTGCGGGTCGCCGACGGCGAGGACCGCCCGCTGCCGCCGGGCGAGACCGGTGGGGTGCAGATCCGAGGCCCCAACGTGTTCGCCGGCTACTGGGGCATGCCCGAGAAGACCCGCGAGGAGTTCACCGCCGACGGGTTCTTCCGCACCGGCGACGTGGGCCGTTTCGATGCGCAGGGCTACCTGTCCATCGTGGGACGGGCGAAGGACCTGATCATCACGGGGGGCTACAACGTCTACCCCAGGGAGATCGAACTCGAGATCGACGCGCTCCCGGGCGTGCTGGAATCGGCGGTGATCGGCCTGCCCCACCCGGACTTCGGCGAGGCGGTCACCGCCGTGGTGGTGGCGCGGCCGGGCGCGACGCTCGACCCCGCCGCCATGGTGGCTGGCCTGCGCGAGCGTCTTGCCGCCTACAAGCTGCCCAAGCGCGTGATCGTGGCCGACGAACTGCCGCGCAACGCCATGGGCAAGGTGCAGAAGGCGGCGTTGCGCAGGCTTCTGGGCTGACGGCGGCGGCGCGCCCGCCGGCCCCGGGGCCGTGGCGGGCGAGCGCGGCAGCGCGGCAGGCAACGACGGGGAGCAATCCATGCGATGGGAAGGTGGCAGGCGCAGTGACAACATCGAGGACCGGCGGGGCATGCGCGTGCCGGGCGGCATGGTGGGCGGCGGCGGTATCGGCGTGGTGGTGATTGCGCTCATCGCCATGTTCCTCGGCGTGGACCCGCGCATCGTGCTGCAAGGCGCGGGCGAGGGGGCGCCGGCGCCCAGGGAGGCACCGGCGCGCTCCCGCGACCCCGCCGAGGAGCGGCTCAAGGATTTCGTGTCGGTGGTGCTGGCCGATACGGAGGACACGTGGAGCGAGATCTTCCGCACCGGGGGCGCCCGCTACCAGCCGCCGCGGCTCGTGCTGTTCACGGGCGCGGTGCAGTCTGCCTGCGGCACCGCGAGTTCCGCGGTGGGGCCCTTCTACTGCCCCGGTGACACGAAGGTCTACATCGACCTGGACTTCTACCGTCTGCTCGCCCAGCGCTTCGGCGCGCCGGGCGACTTCGCCCAGGCCTACGTGATCGCCCACGAGGTGGGCCATCATGTGCAGAACCTGCTGGGCATCTCCGAGAAGGTGCATGCCGCCAGGCAGCGGGCCGACGAGGCGCGCGGCAATGCACTGTCGGTGCGCCAGGAGCTGCAGGCCGACTGCATGGCCGGCGTGTGGGCCAACCACGCCAACCGCGCCCGCCAGATCCTCGAGGCCGGCGATGTGGAGGAGGGCCTCGCCGCGGCCGCCGCCATCGGCGACGATCGCCTGCAGCAGCAGGGGCGCGGCCACGTGGCGCCCGAGACCTTCACCCACGGCACTTCGGCCCAGCGGGTGCGCTGGTTCCGGCGCGGGCTGGAGCGGGGCCGGCTGGAGGCTTGCGACACCTTCAAGGCCGCCCAGCTCTGAGGCCAGAGCGCCTGAGGATGGTCATGTTACCTTTGGCATGAATCCGCCGCGTCGGCGGCAATGGGAGCCCCAATGCTGGTCACCAATCTCGAAATCATTCCCGGCCGCCGTGTCGCCAAGCACCTGGGGCTCGTGCAGGGCAGTACGGTGCGCGCCAAGCACGCGGGCAAGGACCTGATGGCCAGCCTCAAGAACATCGTGGGCGGCGAGCTCAAAGGCTACACGGAGCTGCTCCAGGAAGCCCGTGACGAGGCCACTGCGCGCATGGTGAAGCAGGCCGAGGCCGTGGGCGCTAACGCGGTGCTCAACGTGCGCTATTCCACCTCGTCCATCACCCAGGGCGCGGCCGAGCTGCTGGCCTATGGCACGGCGGTGTATCTGGAATAGCGCCACCTGCCCATGGAATTTCTCAATCTGTTGGAATTTCTCGGCCTGTTGGTGCTGGGATATGTGGCTGGCCGGATCGCTGAGGTGCGGCACTATCGTTCCATTCGCCGGCGCGAGGCGGAACTGGGTGGTGTGCTGGTGTTCGCGAGCCGCTTTCCGCCTGACTTCCGGGTTCGCCCGCAGACGCTGGTGGGCGGCAGCGTGGTGGTGGGCGAGGACTACTTCAATTCGATGTTGGCCGTCTTGCAAAAACTCGTGGGTGGCCGGCTCAAGAGCTACGAGACGTTGCTGGATCGCGCCCGTCGCGAAGCGGTACTGCGCATGAAGGAAGAGGCCCGCCAACAGGGTGCTTCCATGGTGGTGAACGTGAAGTTCCAGACCTTCTCCATCCCGGGGCGCAACCCCAACAGCCTGCGGGCCGTGGAAGTGCTGGCCTACGGCACAGCGCTCGGGCCCGTCTCGCGGAGCCGCTGACAGCGGGCATGTCCGAGCCGCCCCGGTACACCAACCCGCCCCTGCCCGAGGGGATCAACGTCAGCAGCACCCATCCGCTGGCGGATTTCGCCAGGTTGCTTGGGGGCGTGGCGGTGGTGGCGGTGGCGGTGGTGGGGGTGCTGACCGTGGCTGCCGGACATCTGGCGCGCTTCGTGCCGTTCAGCGCCGAGGCGGCCGCCGTGCAGCGTTTCGAGCGCGTTTTTCCCGAAGCCGGCGGCGGGCCGGTGGAGCCCTGGTTGCGAGATCTCACCGCCCGGATCACGGCGGCGTCGCGGCTGCCGCCGGGCATGACCGTGACCGTGCACTACGTCCGGGAGCCCACCGTCAATGCCTTCGCCACCCTGGGGGGCCATGTGGTCATGTATGCCGGCCTGTTGGAGAAGCTCGAGTCGGAGAACGCCGTCGCCATGGTGCTGGCCCATGAAGTGGCGCATGTGAAGCTGCGCCATCCCGCCTCCACACTGGGACGGGGTCTGGTGCTGGGTCTGGCGCTCACGCTGGTGTCAACTGCCACCGGCAGCGACATGGTGGGCAACGCCCTGGGACCGGCGGGTCTGCTCACGGTGCTGAGCTTCTCCCGGAGCCAGGAGCGCGAGGCGGACGAGGCAGCCGTGGGCGTGCTGGCGGCCCTGTACGGGCACACGGGCGGGGCGGCCGACCTGTTCCGCGTCATCGAGGCACAGCGCACCGGCGGGTCGCCTCCCGCCTTTCTGGCCACCCATCCGCTGGACGCCGAGCGCATCGCCGCCGTGGAATCCACGGCGCGTGCGCAGGGTTGGCCGATTACTGGCGCTATGCGACCTGTTCCAGCCGACGTGCGCGCCGCTGTGCGCGGCGTGG
>JBIIUM010000234.1:0-4777 GCA_044339985.1 Burkholderiales bacterium
AGGGCTTTCCTTCGAAACCGCACTTGCTGACTTGGCGGCGCTGCTGCAGCGGCTGGCTGTCGCCCAGGCCGTGCCCTCGGCCATTGCCGACGACGAGCCCGAACGCGCCCGTCTCCTGAGCCTCGCCGGGCGTCTTTCGCCCGAGGACGTGCAACTCCACTACCAGATTGCCCTGCGCGGGCGTGCTGATCTGCCCTTGGCGCCCGATGAATTTGGCGGCTTCACCATGACGCTGCTGCGCATGCTGGCCTTCGCACCGGTGCCGCCCGAGGGTGACGGGCGCCGTGCGGCGATGCCTGCGCACGGTGGCTCCGGCGCGTCCCATGGCCCGGCCGCTGCGGGGCGCGAAGCAGCCGCCGCGGCGCCGGTCAGCGCGCCGCAAGCAGCCGCAGCGCCCTCGGTGGCGCCGCGCGCGGAGCCATCCGGCGGCGGGCTGGCCTTGGCCGTCGCGGCGCCCATCGAGGCCGCGTCCTGGCCGGACGTGGTGGCGTCATTGCGCCCGGGGCAGGCGCGCATGCTAGGCGAGCAGGCGGTGGTGGTGTCTTCGGCGCCGGGCCACCTGGTGCTGGCCGTGCCCGAGTCGGCCCGCCACCTGAGCGAAGGGGCATGGCGCGACAAATTGCGCGCCAGCCTGGAAGAACGCTACGGCAGCCTTCGCATCGACGTGCGGGTGGATCCCGCCGCGCAAGGTGACACCCTGGCGGCCCGCGAAACGCGCGAGCGCGAACAGTTGCAGCAGCAGGCTCGCAGTGCCATAGAGTCCGATCCCTTCGTGCGCGAGCTGGTGGAGCAATTCGACGGCCGCGTGGTCGAAGGCTCCATTCGCCCCGTCGAGGGCTCCCGCAGCCAATCCCAGAAAGGAAGCCCATGATCAAGAACCAGCTCGCCGGCCTCATGAAGCAGGCCCAGCAGATGCAGGACAACATGAAGCGCGTTCAGGACCAACTGGCCACCGTGGAGGTGGAGGGGCAGTCGGGCGCCGGCCTGGTGAAGGTCACCATGACCTGCCGCCACGACGTGAAGCGGGTGGCCATCGACCCGAGCCTGCTGGGCGATGACCGGGACATGCTCGAGGACCTGGTGGCGGCTGCCTTCAATGACGCGGTGCGCAAGGCCGAGTCCACGGCCCAGGAGCGCATGGCCGCGGTCACTGCCGGCTTGCCGCTGCCGCCGGGATTCAAGATGCCCTTCTAGGCCTGCTCCAGGCCATCACCGGCGCCCCCGCTGGTGCAAGACACCCCCCATGGAACCTTCCGCAGCACTGCAATCGCTCATCGATGCCCTGCGCGCCTTGCCTGGCGTGGGGCCCAAGTCCGCCCAACGCATGGCCTACCACCTGCTGCAGCGTGACCGGGACGGCGCGGCGCGGCTCGGCGCCGCCTTGGGGCGGGCGCTGGAGCGCATCCGCCACTGCGACCGCTGCAACAATTTCAGCGAGCAGCCGGTGTGCGAGCTGTGCGCCTCCGCGCGCCGCGACGCCGCCAAGCTGTGCGTGGTGGAAAGTCCAGCGGACCTGTTGCGCATGGAGCAGACCCTGGCCTACGGCGGGTTGTATTTCGTTCTGCTGGGGCGCCTCTCGCCGCTGGATGGCGTGGGCCCGCGCGAGCTGCATCTCGATCGTCTGGTGAAGCGCGCCTGCGACGGCACGGTGCAGGAGGTGATCCTGGCCACCAACTTCACCGTGGAGGGCGAGGCAACCTCCCACTACCTGTCGGAGCTGTTGCGCAGCCGCGGGCTGAAGATCACCCGCATCGCACGCGGTCTGCCGGTGGGCGGCGAACTGGAACACGTGGACAGCGGCACCCTCGCCCAGGCCATGTTCGAACGCCGGGCGCTGGCCTGACATGGCCCGTACCCGCACTGCTTCCGTGGCACCGGCGCCATCGCGGGGCCGGCGCAAGCCGGCAACGGTACCGCCCGCGGACGGCAACGAGCCCGCGCGGGCGCGGGGCGTGCGAGCCCGCCCGTCCGACACGGCCGCCACTCGAGTCCGCGCGGCATCCCGCCCGGTGGCAGCCGATCCTGCCGCCGCGCCTGGCCCGGCTGCCAGCCAGAAGCTTCACAAGGTGCTTGCCCAGGCGGGCTTCGGGTCGCGGCGCGCCATGGAGGAGTTGATCCGTGCCGGCAAGGTGCTGGTGAATGGCAAACCCGCCTCGCTGGGCATGCGGGTGTGGCCCGAGGACCTGGTGAAGGTGGGACGGCGCCAGGTGCGCTTCAAGCTGTCGGCGCGGCTGCCGCGCATGATCGTGTATCACAAGCCGGAGGGCGAAATCGTGTCGCGCGACGACCCGCAGGGCCGCGCCAGTGTTTTCGACCGGTTGCCAGCCATCCGCGGCGGCAAGTGGCTCGCCATCGGCCGCCTCGACTACAACACCTGCGGGCTGCTGGTGTTCACCACCTCCGGCGAACTGGCCAACCGCTTCAGCCACCCGCGCTTCCAGGTGGAGCGCGAATACGCCGTGCGCATCCTGGGCGAACTCGATGACGAGCAGCAGCGGGCGTTGCTCGCGGGCGTGCCCCTGGAGGACGGTACTGCACGGCTCGACGTGCTCGAACCCCAAGGCGGCACCGGCCGCAACCGCTGGTACCGGGTGATCGTGCGTGAGGGCCGTAACCGCCTGGTACGGCGCCTGTTCGAACATCTCGGCTTGCAGGTAAGCCGCCTCATGCGCACCCGCTTCGGCGTCATCAACATGCCGCCGCGCCTGAAGCGCGGCCAGCACCTGGAGTTGACCGAGACGCAGACACGCAAGGTGCTGGAGTGGCTCGCGTCGGGCGGCGAGGAAGCGGCTGCGGCCGTGGCTCCCCTGTCGCGCCCGCCCGCACGCGCCCCCCGCCCAGCAAGAGACGCCAGCACAGGGAAGTCCAAGGTAAGGGCAGCGGATTCGCCACCGCGGTCCCATCGCATTGAAGAAGCGCTCCGCCAGGCCCGTCGATCCCAGGGCGCCGGACAGCACCGCAGCGGTGCGCCGTCACGCCCGCCCCGCAAGCCTCGCGGCATCAGCTAGCCAGCGCCGGGAGCGGCCCCGCCCGTCAGGCGGGCAGATCCTCCTGTTGCAGCAGGCACACGAAGTCCTCGCCCGCATGGGTGTCGAGCCACGTGAAGGGCAGCCTTGGCCAGGCCGTCTCCAGCGCCGCCCGGTTATGTCCCACCTCCAGCACCAGTAGTCCGCCCGGTTCAAGGTGCTGGCGGGCGGTGCGCAGGATGGCATCCACCAGCGCCAGCCCGTCGTGGCCGCCCGCCAGTGCCAGCGCCGGCTCGTGGCGGTATTCGGGCGGCAGCGCAGCCATGGCGGCAGCGTCCACATAGGGTGGATTGGAGACGATCAGGTCGTAGCGACGCCCCGCGAGTGCAGCGAACAGGTCCGAGCGCAATACCCGCACGCGGTCGCTCAGTTCGTGTCGTGCAATGTTTCGCTCGGCCACTTCCAGGGCGGCCGCGGAAACATCGCTGGCATCCACGGTGGCGCCCGGAAACGCCAGCGCCAGCAGGATCGCGAGGCACCCGGATCCGGTGCACAGGTCGAGGGCATGCAAAACCCGCGCGGGCTCGGCGATCCACGGATCGAGACCTTCCAGCAGCAACTCGCCTATGAACGATCGCGGGATCAACACCTGCGGGGTCACCTCGAAACGCAATGGACCGATCCAGGCCTCTCCCGTCACGTAGGGGACGGGCAGGCGTTGATCGATGCGATGGCGCAAGGCCTCGTCGAGGCGGAGGCGTTGTCCGGCGCTGAGCACCGTGTCGAGCCTTCCGCGCGGCACCCCTGGCCCTGCGCCGGTGACCCAGGCGAGCAGCGCATCGGCTTCGGCGCCAGCATCGGGGTAACCGTGGCCGAAGAACACCGGCGCCCTGCGCAACCGCGCCACGGCCTCGCGGCGCCACTGGCGAAGCGTCATTACCGGCAGCCCGTTGGCTTCGCCAGCAGCAACAAGGCTGGCGTGCCGGCTGCCCGGACGCTTCACGCCAACAGCCGTTCGAGCACCCCGCGATAAACTCGCGACAGGGCCGCCACGTCGGCCACGCGTACGTGCTCGTTGAGCTTGTGGATGGAGGCATTCACCGGGCCGAACTCCACCACTTCAGGGCAGTGGGTGGCGATGAACCGTCCATCGGAGGTGCCGCCGCTGGTGGAGAGCTCCGGTGCGAGGCCGGTCTCGGCGCGGATCGAATCCGTCAGCGCGGCCACCAGGCGGCCACGAGGCGTGAGAAAGGGCATGCCGGAAAGCGACCACTGCAAGCCATAGTCGAGGCCGTGCCGGTCGAGAATTCCATGGACCCCCGCCTTGAGGGATTCCACCGTGCTGCGCGGCGAGAACCGGAAATTGAAATCCACCCGCAGCTCCCCTGGAATGACGTTGCCTGCGCCCGTGCCGGCGTGGATGTTCGAGCACTGGAAGCTGGTGGGCTGGAAATACTCGTCGCCTTCGTCCCAGGTGACGGCCGCCAGTTCCGCCAGGGCCGGCAGCGCCCCGTGGATGGGGTTGCGCGCCAGGTGTGGGTAGGCGATGTGCCCCTGCACACCACGCACCGTGAGCGCGCCCGACAAGGAGCCACGGCGGCCGTTCTTGATGGTGTCTCCCAGCGTCGACACGGAAGTGGGTTCGCCCACCACACAAAAATCCATGGCCTCGCCGCGGGCCCGTAACTGCTCCACCACCTTGACCGTGCCATCGGTGGCGGGCCCTTCTTCGTCGGAGGTGAGCAGTACGGCGAGGGAACCGCG
The DNA here is from genome assembly GCA_044339985.1 of Burkholderiales bacterium. GTDB lineage: Bacteria > Pseudomonadota > Gammaproteobacteria > Burkholderiales. The sequence continues at coordinate 4,731 of JBIIUM010000234.1, forward strand.
CGGCTCGGGGTGGGCGTCAAGGAAGGCCTCCATGGCAGTGACGAAGG
>JBIIUM010000058.1:0-16668 GCA_044339985.1 Burkholderiales bacterium
TCTGGAACAGCAGGCGCTGGGCGTGGTGATCGGCCGCGACTACCCCGCACCGGTGGTGGACCACGCCACTGCGCGGGCGGAAACGCTGCGCTTGTTCGGGGCGATTCGGGAGGGGTGGTCCTAAGCCGCGCGCCGAGCGGCCCGCTTGGCCAGGCCCTCAGTGCCGAGTGGCCGAGCCGAAGCTCTGCACCTCCTGGGCAAACACCTGTTCGGCGTCCACGGCATCCAGGTTGTAGCGCTTGCGGCAAAACTCGCAGGTCACCTCCACGCTGCCGCGCTCGGCCACGATGGAGCGCACCTCGTCGCGGCCGAGCATGCGCAGCATTCCCACCACCCGCTGGTGCGAGCACGAGCAGCGAAACGACAGCGTCGTGGGTTCGAACACCCGCACGTCCTCCTCGTGGAACAGGCGCCGGATCACGGTCTGGGCCGGCAAACCGAGCAATTCCTCGCGACGCAGGGTGGAGCCCAGATGCGTGATGCGGTTCCAGGTGTCGGGGTCCTCGTCCTCGACGGCGGGCAGGCGCTGAAGCAGCATGCCCGCGGACTGGCCGTCGTCACAGGCAAGCTGGATACGGGTCTCGATCTGCTCCGAGGCCGCCATGTAGGCTTCCAGCACCTTCGCCACGCTGTCGGCTTCCAGGGCCACGATGCCCTGGTATGACTGCGTCCCTTCCTTCGGGACGATGGTGATGGCGAAGCGCCCGTGGCCCAGCAGCGCGCGCAGGGGCGATTGCGGCGGGTCGCCGTCCCAGCTGGCGGTGGCGCGCAGCGTGCCCTCGCTGGTGACCTCCACCACCACCAGCTTCACCGGGCCGTCGCCCTGCATCTGGAGGATGAGCGAGCCGTCGAACTTGAGCGTGGCCGACAGCAGCGCGCCGGCGGACATCAGTTCTCCCAGGAGCTGGCGCAGGGGCGCGGGGTAGTCGTGGCGTTCGAGCACCGCGCGCCAGGTGGCGTCCAGATGCACCAGCAGGCCGCGCACGGCGGTGCGTTCGAAGACAAAGCGTTGCAGGCTGTCGCGCATGGGTCGGTCCGGAATGGGTGAAACGGGCGGCGGGATCAGGGGTGGCCGGTTTCGCGCAGCGCGCGCCGCTGCACCTTGCCGGTGGTGGTCATGGGCAGCGTGGCGGTGAATTCGAACAGCCGCGGCACCTGGTAGGGCGCGAGCCGCGCACGCACGTGCGCTTGCAGCTCGGCCTCGAGCGCGGCGCCAGGGGTGTGGCCTGCGGTGAGCACCACCACGGCCTTGACGAGGCTGCCGCGATCGGCGTCCGGCACGCCGATCACCGCGGCGTTGGCCACGGCCGGATGGCGAAGCAGGCAGTTTTCCACTTCCGCGGGGCCGATACGGTAGCCGGCGCTCTTGATCACGTCGTCGGTGCGGCCGTGGTACCAGTAGTAGCCCTGTTCGTCGCGCACCGCCACGTCTCCGGTGCGGGCCCACGGGCCCGTGAACTTCGCCGCGGTCGCGCCGGGATTGTTCCAGTAGCCCAGGAACATCACCGGATCTCCCTCGTGGTGCACGGCGATCTCGCCAGGTTGGCCGTCGGGCACCAGGTCGCCGCGCTCGTCCAGCAGTGCGATGCGGTGGCCGGGATAGGGCTTCCCCATGGCGCCTGGGCGGGGCTCGAACACCCGCGCGCAACCGCCCACCACGTAGTTCATCTCCGTCTGCCCGAAGATCTCGTTGATGGTCACACCCAGGGATTCGCGCGCCCAGGCGAGAACCGCCTCGCCCACCGCCTCGCCACCGCTCATGAGGCTGCGCAGTCCCAGGCCGAACCGGCGGTGCGGCTCGCGCACTTCCTTCATGATCATCTTGAGCGCGGTGGGAAAGAGGAAGGCGTTGCGCACGCGGTACCTCGCCATCAGGTCGCAGGCGTGCTCGGGGTCGAAGCGGCCCCGGTAGGCTACCAGCGGCATGCCGTAGTGCCACGCGGGCAGCAACGCGTCGAACAGCCCGCCCGTCCAGGCCCAGTCCGCGGGCGACCAGAAGAGGTCGCCGGGCTCGGGGAAGAAATCGTGGGAGCAGGCGAAGCCCGGCAGGTTGCCGATCAGCGTGCGGTGCGCGAGCAGAGCCCCTTTCGGGGGGCCGGTGGTGCCGCTGGTGTAGATGATGAGGGCGGGATCATCGGCGTGGGTATCGAGGCATTGCCACTGGTCGGCGGCACGGTCCAGCAGTTCCTCCCAGGGCGCCACGTCCGTCTCTCGGGCGCCGGCAACGCCGATGATGCGGGTCAGGCCCGGCAGCCGGTCGCGCACCGCCAGCAGTTTCGGCAGCGTGTCGGGATCGGCGATGGCCACTTTTGCCGCCGCATCCGCGAGGCGATATTCGAGCGCCTCGGCGCCGAACAGGTGTGATAGCGGCAGGGCGATGGCCCCCATCTGGTAACACGCAACGTGGGCGATGGCCGTCTCCGGGCGCTGCGGCAGCACGATGGCCACCCGCTCGCCGCGGTCAACGCCCATTGCTCGCAAGGCATTGGAGAGTCTGTTCGCGGCCGCCTGCACCTGGGCGAAGGTGTGGGTGGCGGTGGCGCCGCACTCGTCCTCGAAGTGCAGCGCCACGCGACGCGGATCGGCAGCATGGCGGCCGCACACATCCCGGGCGATGTTGTAGCGCGACGGCACGCGCCAGCGAAAGCGCCCGGTCAACGCCTCATAAGCGCGTGCCGTGCGCGGCAGCTCCATGACGCTATCGACGATGTTCTCCACGGCGGTCATGGTCTGCCAGGCGTTTCAGTGCGTCCCGCGCTCATCTGCCCTGGGTATGCCCGGGCGGTACAGGCGCAGGCGCTCCCGCTTATCGCCCGGGCGGCTGCCTTCCCACACCAACGTCCAGGGCTCGCGCATCGGGTCCGTTTCACGATCCCCCTCCACCACCAGCAGCGGACAATCCTCGGCCCGTGCGCCGGCCTCTACCCGCCGTGTCACCACGTTTGCGTGGTAATGCAGCAGCCCGCGCATGGACTCGCCCAGGGAAATGCTCGACAGGCAAGCCGCTTCGGCGGGCAGGTGTGCACGCAGGGATACGGCCACTCCCCGGTAGGACTTGGCGTTGTCCACCCACGCCACCATCAGCGTCATGGTGGCTATCCAGAAGGCCGTGGCGCCGCTGGCCCAGGCCACGAAGGGCCGCTCGGGCGAGCGGCGCACGTTGAACATGGCCACCAGCCAGGCCAGCGTGGCGGCGGCGGCGATGGCCACCAGCAGCGGGCTTCGCACCGGCTGGTAGCCCGGCTCCATGCGGGCCATGTGGGCCGAGGCACGAGCCGGCACCCCGAGGTCCACGGCCGACCAGTAGAACCACGCCACTGCCAGGAAGAACAGGAAGAACATCAGCGAGAACCAGAACAGCGCGTAGGACGCGCCACGCGGCACGCTGGGCAGCCCCGGCACGGCCAGCAGCACCAGAGGTACCAGCAGCGGCAGGGCCATCAGTTCGCGTGGTTCGTGTGCGCCCGCCAGAACCATCAACGAGACCGCAAACAGGGTGAGCGGGATGCGCCATTGCGGATCGAGAAGCCGCCGCCGGGCTTGCCAGAGCGACCACAACGAAAAGGGCAGCACCGGCCAGGCGAACCACGACAGCGCCGCAATGAAGCTGAGCTTCGGACCCGCACCGGCCCCTGCTCGACCCGTCCCCATGTAGCGGCCGACTTCCTCGATCCAAAACCACTCGCGCAGCAGCGCCGGGTCGCGCATGTGCAGGGCGAGGGGCCACGCGGCCAGAAGCGGGCCGGCCACCAGCACCGCCAGCCCGCAGCCACGCAGCGCGGCTGCGCGCCGGTCGCCGCCGCCCAGGAGCGGCTCGAGCATGGCGGCGGCCAGCAAGGCCGCCGCGGGCACCAGGCCCTTGGCCAGAAACGCCAAACCAATGGCCAGGCCCATGGCCGCGCCCGCAAGCATGGTGCGTCCAGGCAGCAGCGCCAGGGCCCAGGCGAACAAGGCGAAGGCCGCCAGCAGTGCGTTGTCCGGCACCACCTGGTGGCCGGGTTGCACCAGGCCCACGCAACCCATCAGCATGAGCGGCGCCACCCATGCCCGGCCTTGGCCGAGCCATTCGCGCGCGGTCGCTGCCACGAGCCAGAAGGCCGCTCCCACGAAAAGCACATTCACGAACCGTGCGCCGTCGTGCAGCGGCATGAGCGGTTGCAGCAGCGCGGCCATGGCTGCCGAGGCGGCAAGGTATAGCGGTGGCGAACGCAACCAAGGCTCGCCTGCCAGGGACGGGACCAGCCAGTCGCCCGTTTGCAGCATCTGGAACACCGCACCGAAGGCCTGCGCCTCGTTGGGTTTCCAGGGGTCCCGGCCCACCAGTCCCGGAATCATCCATAGCACGCACAGCGCGCCCACGAGCGCGGCCGGCCTGCGCTCGATGAAGGCCACGAGCGGTGCAAAGCGCAGGGTCTGGGCGCCGAGGATCATGACGAGATGGGAACGGCGTGGGGGAGAGAGACGGTGGACACCATTCTAGGGGGCCCGGTGCCGAGGCCTGGAAACAAAAAAGGCAGCCAAGGCTGCCTTTCGACTACGGGGTGGACGACTTGCCCGCCATTACTTGGCGGTCTTGCGGCCGTAGCGCTGGTTGAATTTTTCGATGCGCCCCGCGGTATCCACCACCTTGTGCTTGCCGGTGTAGAAGGGGTGCGAGGCGGAGGAAACCTCGATACGGATCACCGGGTACTCCTTGCCGTCCTCCCACTTCATGGTTTCGCGATTCTTGGTCTCGATGGTGGAGCGCGTGAGGAACGAGAAGTTGGCGCTCGCGTCGAAAAAGATCACGTCCTTGTATTCGGGGTGAATGCCCTGCTTCATGGCTGGAATCCTGTAGCTGCCCGGCGATTGCCGACCGCCGGCGGGTTGTGTCCGGGCGCAGCCCGCCTCCGGACGAAGGGCGCGGATTCTCCGCGATTTGCCCGGGCTTGGCAAGGCTTCGGCGCCGCCGGCGGCTAGCCCCGCCGCATGGAGTCGAAGAAGTCGGAATTGCCCTTGGTGGCACGCAGCTTGTCCACCAGGAATTCGGTGGCCTCGAGCTCGTCCATGGGATAGAGCAGCTTGCGCAGGATCCAGACCTTTTGAAGGATCTCCTGCTTGAGCAGCAGTTCTTCGCGGCGCGTGCCTGAGCGGTTCACGTTGATGGCGGGGTAGATGCGCTTCTCGGCCATGCGCCGATCCAGGTGGATCTCCATGTTGCCCGTGCCCTTGAACTCCTCGTAGATCACGTCGTCCATGCGCGAACCCGTGTCGATGAGGGCCGTGGCGATGATGGTGAGGCTGCCACCCTCCTCGATGTTGCGGGCCGCGCCGAAGAAGCGCTTGGGCCGCTGCAGGGCGTTGGCATCCACGCCGCCGGTGAGCACCTTGCCCGAGGCCGGCACCACGGTGTTGTAGGCGCGCGCCAGCCGCGTGATGGAATCGAGCAGAATCACCACGTCTTTCTTGTGCTCCACCAGGCGCTTGGCCTTCTCCAGCACCATCTCGGCCACTTGCACGTGGCGGGTGGCAGGCTCGTCGAAGGTGGAGGACACCACCTCCCCGCGCACCGAGCGCTGCATCTCGGTGACCTCCTCCGGGCGCTCGTCGATGAGCAGCACGATGAGATAGATGTCAGGGTGGTTGGCCATCAGCGAGTGGGCGATGTGCTGCAGCATGACAGTCTTGCCGCTCTTGGGGCTCGCCACCAGCAGGCCGCGCTGCCCTTTGCCGATGGGCGCGATGATGTCGATGATGCGCCCGGTGAGATTTTCCTCGGACTTGATGTCCCGCTCGAGGATGAAGGGCTCGTCGGGGAACAGCGGCGTGAGGTTCTCGAAGAGGATCTTGTTCTTGGTGTTCTCGGGCGGCTCGTTGTTGACCCGGTCGACCTTGACCAGCGCGAAATAGCGCTCGCCGTCCTTGGGGGTGCGGATCTCGCCTTCGATGGAGTCGCCGGTGTGAAGGTTGAAGCGGCGGATCTGCGAGGGGCTCACGTAGATGTCGTCGGGCCCCGCCAGGTAGGAAGTATCGGGTGATCTGAGAAAGCCGAAGCCGTCGGGCAATACCTCGACTGTCCCGTCGCCGAAGATGCTTTCGCCCTTCTTCGCGGCGTTCCTGAGCAGCGCGAAGATCAGGTCCTGCTTGCGCATCCGGTTGGCGTTCTCGATCTCATGGGTCTGGGCCATGTTGACGAGTTCCGTGACGTGCAGGTGCTTCAGGTCGGAGAGGCGCATGGTGCGATGGGGGAGGGGCAGTGCCCGGGGATTGTTGCGGGAGGGCCGGTGAGGCCCCTGGGGAAGGCCGGGCGGGGTGCCCGGCGGCGGGGCGACCTGGCCGGAACCGGCCGTCGCCCTGGATAGGAGCCGGACGCTAGCGCCGTTTACAACACGCTGTCAATGAAAGCCTTGAGCTGCGATTTGGGCACCGCGCCCACTTTCTGAGCCTCGAGCTGGCCGCCCTTGAAAATCTGCAGCGTGGGAATGCCCTTGATGCCGTACTGCGACGGCGTGCGGTTGTTTTCGTCGATGTTGATCTTCGCCACCTTGAGCTTGCCCGCGTATTCGCCGGCCAGTTCGTCCAGCGCCGGGGCGATCATCTTGCAGGGGCCGCACCATTCGGCCCAGAAATCCACCAGCACGGGGGTGTCGGCCTTGAGAACCTCGTCTTCGAAGGTTTCGTCGGTGATGTGATGGATATGGGCGGACTCGCTCATGAACGACTTCCTCGGCGGTTACAGGGGCAATTAGGGTGCGCGGCAATTCCCGGTCGGGGCGCGCGGAAGGGAGGCGTAATGCTAGCCAAAAACGCCCAAGGCTGCCAAGCCGGGCTGGCGCCCGCTGTCACCGCTTCATGGCGCCGTTACAATTCGACCCGGAACACCGCGGGCAAACCGCCGGCGATGATCGTGGCGCCGGCGAGCCTCGCAGCGCACCGTCGATCGCTTTGCGCATCCGCTTTTCCCCACAGCAATCCAGGGCAGGCAAACATGGCTTATGTCGTTACCGAAAGCTGCATCAAGTGCAAGTACACCGACTGCGTGGACGTGTGTCCGGTGGACTGTTTCCGCGAGGGGCCGAATTTCCTCGTGATCGACCCCGACGAATGCATCGACTGCACGCTATGCGTGGCAGAGTGCCCGGTGGAGGCGATCTACGCCGAGGACGACGTGCCTGCCGAGCAGCGTGATTTCATCGAAATAAACCGCGAACTCGCCAAACAGTGGGAGCCCATCATCGAGAAGAAAGACGCCTTGCCCGACGCCGACGCCTGGAAAGGCAAGCCGGGCAAGCGCGCCCAGCTCGAGCGCTGAGGGAGCGCTGCGCCGTCGTGTCCGCGGCGGCGCCATGACCCCTCTGGCTGCACCGCCTGTGCGCGCGCCGCTGCCCGGCGAGGTGGAAGCGGCGCTCGCGCGGGGCGCCGCCGTTGTCACACCCACTCGCCGCCTGGCGCGCGACCTGCGGCGCCGATACGACGAGGCCAGGCTCGCGGGCGGCGCCTGTGTCTGGCCAGCGGCGGACGCCTTGCCCTGGCCCGCCTGGCTGCAGCGCACCTGGGAGGCCGTGGCTGCGGGCGACGACGCGCCGCGCGTGCTGTCCGAGCTCGAGATCGCCGCCCTGTGGCAACGGGCGGTGGAAGCCGACCACCTGGCGCTTCTGGAGCCCGCCGCTGCCGCGCGGCTCGGGCGCGAGGCGCAGCGCCTGGCAGCGGATTGGCACCTTTCCCCCGAGCGCGATCCCCACCCCCACGAGGACGTGCGCGCCTTCCTTCGCTGGCGGGCGTTCGTCGAGGCCGGGTGCCGCCGCCTGGGCGGCGTGGACCCCGCGCACCTGCCCGCGGAAGTCGGCCGGCGGTTGACGCGCCCCGAGGCGCGGCTTCCCGCCGAGGTGGTGGCCTATGGCTTCGATGCGCCCGCTCCGGCCATGCGGGCGCTGCTCGACGCGCTCGCTGCCGCCGGTTCCCGCGTGCGCTGGGAGCCCCTGGCGGTCTTGCCCGGCGCGGGCAGCGTGGCGGTTTTCCCCGATGTGCGTGCGGAACTGGAAGGCGTGGCCGCGGCGGCAAGGCGCTGCCTGGAAGCCGATCCCGGCGCCCGCGTGGGTGTGGTGGTGCCAGGCCTGCATTCGTGCCGCGAGGCCGTGCGGCACGCCTTCACGCAGGCTCTCGATCCGCAGCGGCTGCTGGCTCCCGCGGGCGGGGGCGCGCCGGCCTTCGAGATTTCGCTGGGCGAGCCCTTGTCGAAAGCGCCCCTGGTGGCAACGGCGCTGGCGGCTCTGCGCCTGGGGTGCTTCGGCAACATCGCCCTGTCCGAGGCCGGCGCGCTGCTGCGCAGCCCCTACCTGGGCGAGGCCGAGTCCGAGAGCGCTGCGCGCGCCCTGCTCGACGCCCGGTTGAGGGAACGCGGCGCCTTGCGCGTGGATCTGGCTGCCCTGCGCTTCGAGGCCCGTTCCCCCGACGGCGCCCCGCGCGGCTGTGCCGCGCTGCTGCGCAGGCTGGACGCGTGGCAGCCCCTCGCCGAGGTGGCGCGCGAGGCGCGCCAGCCGCCCTCGGCCTGGAGCGTCGCCTTTCAGCAGCAGCTGGGCGCGCTGGGTTGGCCGGGGCAGCGGCCCCTGGACAGTGCAGAGTTCCAGGCGGCCGAGCGCTGGCGGGCGCTGGTGGCGGGGCTCTCACCCCTGGACGGCGTGCTGGGGCGCGTGGATTTCGCAACGGCACTTTCGTGGCTGGCGCGGATCGCTGGCGAGACCGTTTTCCAACCCGAGACAAGACAGGCCCCGGTGCAGGTGCTGGGCCTGCTGGAGGCGGCTGGCCTGGCGTTCGATCATCTGTTCGTCACCGGTGCCACGGACGACGCGCTGCCCGCGCTGCCGGCGCCCCATCCGCTGTTGCCGCTGTCGTTGCAGCGTGCTGCGGCGCTGCCGCGCTGCGACGCCGCCTGGGAGGCGGGATTCGCGGCACGCACGGTGGCTGCCCTGCAGGCGGCCGCACCCCGCGTGTGCTTCAGTTGGTCTGCGCGCGACGGCGAGCGCATACAGCGCCTCAGCCCGCTGCTGCGGGCGTTGCCCGGGATGGATATGCCCCCGCCCGCGCCCGCTCCGGCGGAGCGTCTGCGCCCGGAGGGCCGTGTGGAGGAGACGGTGGACGAGCGCGGCCCCCCGCTGGCCGGTGGCACGTCGGCAGCGGGGGGCGCCCGGTTGCTGGAAGATCAGTCCGCCTGCCCGTTCCGCGCCTTCGCGAGCCACAGGCTCGGGGCGCGGGCGCTTCCGGAGGCTGGTCCGGGCCTGACGGCGGCCGACCGCGGGCGGTTGCTGCACGAAGCACTCGCCCTGCTGTGGCGCGGTCTGGGTTCGCAGGCAGCGCTGCTGGAGGCTTCGCCGCAGGCCCGCGACTCGCGGGTGGCAGCGGCTGTGGATGCCGCACTGGCAGGCTTCTCCTTGAGCGGGCGCCTCACGCCGGCGCTGCGCGAGCTGGAGGCTGCACGGCTCGGCGGGTTGATGGGCGCGCTGCTCGAGCGCGAGACGCTGCGCGCGCCGTTCGTGGTGGAGGCGTGCGAGGCCAGTCGCCGGATCGTCATTGGCGAGCTGGCGATTGAGGCACGGCTCGATCGCGTGGACGTGCTTGCCGATGGCCGGCGGGTGGTCATCGACTACAAGTCCGGCAAGGCGCGGGCGAAGCAGTGGGATGGCGAGCGTCCCGACCAGCCGCAATTGCCGCTGTACGCGGTCACCCAGGATGGGAGGGTGGCGGCCCTCGTCTTTGCGATTCTCAGCCCCGGGGAAGTGGGGTTCACGGGCGCCGGCGATGGTGCCGGGCTGCTGCCAGGGGTGGAGGACCGGTCGGGCTCGGGATGGGCGGCGGTGCTGGAGCACTGGAAGGAGGTGCTGGACGCACTGGCCCGGGAGTTCCTCGACGGCCATGCGGCCGTGGCGCCGCAGCACGGCCGGCGCACCTGCGAGCACTGCCGCCTGGGACCGCTGTGTCGGGTGGCCGAGACTCCCGGTGAGAGTGACGGCCATGAAGATGGCCACGAGGACGGGGATGCCAGCCACTGACACGATTCCGGACGCCGCGGCGCGCGCGCGGGCCCTGGACCCAACGGGTTCGTTCATCGTCCAGGCGCCGGCCGGGTCTGGCAAGACAGGGCTGCTGATCCAGCGGCTGTTGGCGCTGCTTGCGCGCGCCGACCAGCCCGAGGAGGTGGTGGCCATCACCTTCACGCGCAAGGCGGCGGCGGAGATGCGTGCACGGGTGCTGGAGGCGCTGGACAGCGCGCGCGCCGACGGGCCGGTGACCGATGGCAACGCCGCCCTCACGCGCCAACTGTCCAAGGCGGTTTTGGCGCGCGACGCCCAGCGCGGCTGGGGGCTCGCGCAAGGCAGCCCCGGCCGGCTGCGCCTGCTCACCATCGATGCCCTGTGCGCCCAGCTGGTGAGGCGCCTGCCGGTGCTGTCGGGCTTTGGCGTGCGGCCCGAACCGGTGGACGACCCCGAGCCGTTGTACCGCGAGGCCGCCCGCGCCACCCTGGGCGCGATCGACTCCCGCGAATCCGCGGCGGCCGGTCCCCTGCGCGTGCTGCTCGCGCACCGCAACAACGATCACCAGGGGCTGGAGGCGCTGCTGGTGAAGATGCTGGCGCGCCGCGACCAGTGGCTGCGCGTGCTCGTGCAGGCGGGCGAGGAGCGGCTGCAGCGCGAGGTGCTGGAGCAGGCCTTGCGCGATGCGCTCACCGATGCGCTCGAGGAACTGTGCGCCCACGCGCCCGCGGCCCTGGAGGACGGGCTGTTGGCTGTGGCCCGCGCCGCGGCTGCCAATCTCGAAGCCGAGGGCAAAGCCGATTTCGCGCCGCTGCGGGCCATCACCGATTGGCCCGGCGCCACGTGCGATGATCGCGCCGCCTGGGAGTGCCTCGCTCAACTGGCGCTCACCAAGGAAGGCGCGGTGCGCGCGGACGGTGGTGTGAACGCGAAAATCGGTTTCCCGGGGCCGAGCACCGCGAAGGACAAGGTGGAGAAGGCGCGCCGCGCAGCGCTCAAGGCCGACCTCGCCGCCCTGCTGGCCGAGTTGCGCGAACTTCCCGCCTTTACCCGGCGGTTGCACGCGGTGCGCGGCCTGCCGCCGCCGTCCTACCCCGATGCCCACTGGGCGGTGGTGGAGGCGTTGGTTTCGGTGCTGCCGGTGGCCGCCGCTCAGCTCGAACTGGTATTCGGCGCCCGCGGCCAGGTGGACTTCACCCAGGTTTCCCAGGCGGCGCTACGTGCGCTGGGCAGCGACGAGGATCCCACCGACCTGGCGCTGGCACTGGATCACAGCCTGCGCCATGTGCTGGTGGATGAGTTCCAGGACACCTCGGTGGCGCAGGTGGAATTGCTGGAGCGCCTCGTGGCTGGCTGGCAGCCCGGCGATGGCCGGACGCTGTTCCTGGTGGGCGATCCCATGCAGTCCATCTATCGCTTCCGCGAGGCCGACGTGGCCTTGTACCTGCGGGCCCGCGCCCGCGGCGTGGGCGACGTGCCGCTCGAGCCGTTGTTGCTGGAGGCCAACTTCCGCTCGCGCCGCGGCATCGTCGCCTGGGTGAACGAGACCTTCTCCCGGGTGCTGCCGGCCGAGGAGGACATGGACACCGCCGCGGTGCCTCACGCACCCTCGGTGGCGGTACGGCCGCAAGCCGCTGGCGAGGCGGTCGTGCTGCATCCCTTGACCCAGCCTGATGCCGAAACCGAAGCGCGCCTCGTGGCCCGGCTGGTGGCCGAGGGCCTTGCCCTGGGGCCGGACGCGACAGTGGCCATCCTGGTGCGCAGCCGGTCGCAGCTGACTGCCATCGTGCCCCAGCTGCGCGAGGCGGGGCTCGCTTTCCAGGCCGTGGACATCGATCCGCTGGGCAGCCGCCCCGTGGTGCAGGACCTGCACATGCTCACCCGGGCGCTGCTGCACCCGGCGGATCGCCTCGCCTGGCTTGCCGTGCTGCGCGCCCCCTGGTGTGGTCTGCGCCTGGCAGACCTGGAGGCCCTGGCCCACGCCGCACCGACGCTTTGGGAGGCGATGAAGGCAGCGCCTTCCAGCCTTTCCGCCGATGGCGTGGCGCGGGTGGCGCACGCGCGTGCCGCGCTGGGCGCCTTCGTGGAGGCACGCGGTCGCGTCCCGGTGAGCGCGCGGGCGGAGGGCGCCTGGCTGGCCCTCGGCGGCCCCGTGGCTGCCGGCGCAGACGCTGACCTGGCAGACGCGCGCCACTACTTCGAACTGCTGGCCAACGTGGAGGACGCGGGCGATGTGGCGGACTTCGCCACCCTTGCCGAACGCGTGACGGCCCTGTTCGCGCCGCCCGACCCGCGGGCCGACGGCCGTCTGCAGGTGATGACCATGCACAAGGCCAAGGGTCTGGAGTTCGACACCGTGATCCTGCCGGGGCTTGGGGCGGGCACGAGGGGCGATGAAAAGCCGCTGCTGCGCTGGCACCTGCGGCCTCGCCACGGCCGCGGCGCCGACCTGCTGCTCGCGCCGCTTGCCAGCAGCGGTGGCGAGCATGAGCCCGTGGGCGACTGGCTGGCAGGATTCGACAAGGCGCGCGCCACGCACGAGATGGGCCGTCTGCTCTACGTGGCGGCCACGCGCGCTCGCGAGCGGCTGCACCTGATCGGGCACGCGCGCCGTCACGCGGACGGGGCGGTGCGTCCTCGCGCGGGTTCTCTGCTGGAGAGCCTGTGGCCGGCCGTGCAGGCCCGATTCGATCAGGCGATGGCCGGAGTGGCTGCAGCCGCCCCGGCAGCGCCGGCGACCGCTGCGGCTGGCGCCGTGGTCCGGCGCCTGGTACTGCCCTGGGCCATGCCGGACCTGCCCGGGCGCGCAGGCGGGGATGCGCCGGCGCCGGTCGCTGCCGAGCCGCCCGGCGTGGAGTTCTCCTGGGCCTCCGAGACTGCCCGCCACGTGGGCAGTGTGGTGCACGCGGTTCTGCAGCACATGGCGGAGGAGGGGATCGAGCACTGGACTCCGGTGAGGGTGGAGTCCATGGGCGCAGTGTTCGAGCGCCGGTTGCAGTCCCTGGGTGTCCCCGCGGCGCAGCGCCCCGCGGCGGGCGCCCGGGTGCGGCGCGCGCTGGCCGAGGCGCTGGCCGATCCGCGCGCCCGCTGGATCCTGGGGGCGCACGCCCAGGCGCGCTGCGAGTGGCGCCTCACCGGCGTGCTGGACAGCGCCCTGGTGGACGTGGCGTTGGATCGCACCTTCGTGGACAAGCACGGGACGCGCTGGATCGTGGACTACAAGACCGGCTTGCGCGAGGGTGGCGACGCGGAGGGCTTCCTGGACCAGGAGCGCGAACGCTACCGTCCCCAGCTTGAGCGCTATGCGCGGTTGCTGCGCGAACTGGAAGACCGCCCGGTGCGCTGCGGGCTTTACTTCCCTCTCATGCGGGGGTGGCGGGAGTGGTGACGGGCTGAACGATCGCGGGTTTCTCGTCCTGCCCCGCCCCCACTGACCTAAGGGTCTCTGGTGCTGTTGCCGTCTTCCCCGAGGCGGGCGAGGCCTTCGGCTGGCGCTTGTCTGGCGAACCACCACCTCGGTGAGCGTCTCCAGGCCTGCTGGAAAATCGCCAACTAATTGATAAAAAACATTTGTTTTCCTGGCAAGCAGGCTTTGCGCGGGCTTGGCCGCCGTGCGCTTGCGACCTCAAGTTGCCGCGGCGTTCGCCGTAAATCCGCGAGAGGAAGCAGCAACGAACAGCGCAGCCCGACCGCGGCCTTGTTCTGACAGCCAGGGGTGCGACGCGGCCGCGACGTCCAGATGCGCCGCGCCCCGTGCGTTGTCAGCCTCGTGCGTCCGTGGGCAAGCCCGCAAACAACCAGGAGACGAAGCATGGAGGATGTATCCCTAGACTTCACGATCAGCGCGACCGCGCCCCCCGCGCCAGCGGCAACACTGCCCCGTCGGGGTGGTGTCGCAGCGCCGCCCAGTGTCGACGCCACGCCAGCCCCGTCAGGCTCTGCCTCGGAAGCGGCGTCTCCCGGCGACGCCTCTGCCGACCCGGATGGAGATGCGGATCTCTCTCCCTGGCAGCGTCGCCTGGCCGAGCGCCTCAAGGCACTCGAACTCCACCAGATGCCGCAGGTGTCACCAGTGGCGGCGAAACTGGCCGCTCTGAACCCGAGCGAAGTCAGTGACGAGCGTGCCGTATGCGGGCTGCTCAAGCAGGAGCCGGTGGTGGTCGCGCGCCTGGTTGGCCTGGCGAACTCGGCCGCCTACGGGGTGCACGGGCGCACGTTCAGCACCGTCGAACAGGCGGTGGCTCGCCTCGGGCTCGAGCCTTCGGTGCGCATCGCCTTCGGCATGGTTTGCGGCAAGGCGGTCAACAAAGGGCTCTCTCCGGGCTGGCGGGAGTTCCTATGGCTGCACGCCTTGACGGTGTCGCAGGCGGCGGGGCTTGTGGCAACCAAGGTGCAGCCCAACAAGACAGCCGAGGTGCAATTCGCGGGCCTGATCTATGACATCGGCCTCATGATCATCGAGGGTCTGGTGCCAGGGACCCTCGACCTGCTCGTGGGCACGGCGCAGGCGCGCAACAGCACCCTTTCGCAGATGCAGACCATCATGCTGGACAAGGCCCAGCAGGTGGTGACCCCCACAGTGCTAAAGCTGTGGAGCGTTCCCGGTGAAATCGCCACCGCCGTGGCCGAGCGCGACCCGGCCGAGATGGAGCCGAACTCGTTGCCGGCGATCCTGTACGTGGCCGACGCCCTGGCCCGAAGCCAGCCGGTGCTGGATGCCATCTATGGCGATGACGAACCACCTTTCCCCATGGACACCATCGCCAGCCCGTCCGCCAGTCCGCGCGTGCTGGCCATGTGCCCCGCGATTGCCGGCATGGCGGAGGCCCTGTCCGAGAGTGTCAGCCGCGCGGTGGCGCGGCAGCGCGACGCCGTGCGCGAGCTCGCGGCGGCCTGAGCGGCGCGCGCCCACGACCCGTTCGGGGGCACCAGAGCGCCCCCGGCTCCCGTTGGCGCCCGCGCCAGCCCCCGTTGCGGCGCGGATAGCGGAGCTGCGTCGCCGGGCTTGCGGGGCCCGCAGTCGCCTGAATCCGCCATGGTGGGCAACCCCCTCCCGGTGGACGCTTGCCGGTCCCCGGCGCGCTCGCCATCCGCAGTGCGCGCACGCCACCTCGCCGGGCCCCGAGCTTGACGTCCTGCGCGCGCAGGGTGTCTGATCGACGCGCCCGCATTCCATCTGCATGGAGCGGCTCCCGCGGCGCCGATCGCGGCAGCCCTGCCTGGGGTGGGTCGTGCACCACCACCAACGCCACCGAGAGAACAACGTGTCCCTTCGCCCAGTGATCCTCGTGGCGGCCACGGCCGCCTGCCTGGCCGGCTGTGCCGGCGCCCCGCTCATCGACGTGCAGCAACCCGGCTTCACGCGCACGCAGGACGGGGGGGACAACCCCGTGACGCTGGCGGAAGCACGCAAGTCGCTGTTCGAGCTTCGCGGCGCCTACCGCGACGCCATGCGGCAGCAGCTCAGCGTGACGCAGTACTCCAGCGCCG
This sequence comes from Burkholderiales bacterium, assembly GCA_044339985.1. Classification (GTDB taxonomy): domain Bacteria; phylum Pseudomonadota; class Gammaproteobacteria; order Burkholderiales. The sequence continues at coordinate 15,498 of JBIIUM010000058.1, forward strand.
GCCTGGTGGCGCTGGGCGCGGCGGTGGTGGGGCTCGCGGCCGGTAACGCCCACAAGGACGCCATCCTGGGCGCCTCGCTGCTGGGCGGCACCGCCTACGCGGTGGGTAACCTTACCCTCGACCGGCGGCGGGTGCTGGCCTTCGACGCCGGCATCCGCGCCCTGGACTGCGCCCATGCGGCGGTGATTCCGTTGGATCTCGGCGCGGAGCGCTTGTCGGCTCTAAAGGCCGCAAATGACACCTTGAAGAACGCGCGCCGCGCCTTGGAAGCGAAAGCGCACGAGTTGCGGGAGAGCATCAAGACGCCAGCGGGTGCGGTGGATCTGCATGAGACCGAACTTATAAAGGTGAACGCGCTGCTGTCACGGATCGACGGCGCGCTGCAAGAATCGGACAAGACGCGTAAGGCGGCCACACGGCTCGCCGAGGACACGCGCGAGATCGGCGCGCGGCTGCAGAATTCGGTCAACACCATCGCCGCCCGGGTGGACGGCTTCATCGCCCAGACGGTGCCCGACCTCACGGCCGTGCCCCAGGCCATCGCAGGCCTCGGTGGCTTCGCCGCTGCCTTCGCGCCCGGGGCGGGGATCGACAAGACGCTTGCGGGCGCTCTGGGGGCGTACAACGAGGCTTCGGATACCGGTAGCAAGGCACATGCGAGCGACGAGGAGTACAAAGGGCGACTCCGAAAGGTCAAGACCCTTTCGCTCGAGGCCGAAACAAGTGTCAAGGCGCTATCCGAGGCAAGCAACGCGGTCATCGAGCAACTCGGCGCCGTGGACGGCACCGCCGTGGTAGGCGCCCTGAAGGCCTGCAACGTGGCGGACGTGGCGTTGCCCCTGTCCCTGGAGCCGGCGGTGTTGCTGGTGGATGCCAGGGGCGGACCGGGCAAGGGCTTCGCCATCCGGGGCGGCACCAAGCCTTACATGGTGCGCTGGCTCGACGCCGCCGCCGATGGCCTGAGCCTCACCTTCGCCGGCGGCTTCTCCGACCTTGCCCAGGTCAGCGCCGGGAAGGAGGTGCCCGGCGGCGGTTATCGCCTGCAGGTGAGCGACGCCGCGGGCGGCAGCATCCAGCTCGTGGTGACGGTCAATGGCACACAGCCTTCACCGGCCGCAGGTCAAGACACGACTGGGTCGAAAGGCCCGTCTGAGACGGAGTCCCTGGTGAG
>JBIIUM010000235.1:0-4754 GCA_044339985.1 Burkholderiales bacterium
GCCGGCGGCGAAGCGCAGATTCTGCTCCGACAGCAGCACCGTGAGGCCCTCGGCCTTCAATTCGCGCACCACCCGCGCCATCTCCGCCACGATCACCGGCGCCAGGCCCTCGGAGGGCTCGTCCAGCAGCACGGCCAACGGGTTGCCCATGAGCGTGCGGGCGATGGTGAGCATCTGCTGCTCGCCGCCGGACATGGCGCCGCCGGGGCGCTCGCGCATGCGGCCCAGGTTGGGGAACAGTTCGAACAACCGCTGCGGCGTCCACGCGGGCACGCCCTCGCGCGGCGGGCGGCGGCCCACTTCGAGGTTCTCCAGCACCGTGAGCCCGGCGAAGATGCGCCGCTCCTCGGGCACGTAGCCCAGGCCCTGGCGGCAGATGCGGTAGGGCGCCCAGCCGCGCACGGCGGCACCGGCGATGCGTACTTCACCCGCCCGCGGCGGCACCAGCCCCATGAGCGCCTTCAGGGTTGTGGACTTGCCCGCGCCATTGCGGCCCAGCAGCGCCACCACCTCGCCGCGGCGCACCTCCAGCGACACGCCGAACAGCGCCTGGGCGCGGCCGTAGAACGCCTGCAGGCCGCGCGCCTCTATCAAGGCTTCGCCGCCGCTCACGATGGCGCCTCCACGGCCTCGCCCAGGTACAGGCGTTTCACCTCGGGGTCGGCACGCACCGTGGCAGCATCGCCGGCGGCGATGAGCCGCCCGCGGTCCAGCACCAGAATGCGGTCGGCGTGGCCGAACACCACGTCCATGTCGTGCTCGGTGAACAGCACCGCCAGGCCGGATTCACGGGCAATGGCGGACACCAGCTCCATGAGGGCGTGGCGCTCCGCCGGCGCCATGCCGGCGGTGGGCTCGTCCATGAGCAGCAGGCGCGGCTGGTTGGCCAGGGCCAGGGCCAGGTCGAGGCGCTTCACGTCACCATAGGCCAGCTGGCCGCAGGGGCGATCAGCCAGGGCATCGAGCCCGGTGCGCAACAGCAGCGCCTGTGCGTCGGCGCGAAACGCTGTCACGGCGCCCGCCAGCGCGCCGAAGGCACGGCCGGCGCGGGACAGCAAGGCAAGCTGCACGTTTTCCACCACGCTCATGGAAGCGAAGGCGGCGGCCACCTGGAAGGTGCGCCCGACGCCCAGACGGAACAGGCCGCGCGGCGGCGTGCCGGTGACCTCATGCCCGTGGAGGCGCACGTGACCCTCGTCGGGCGCGAGCTGGCCACCCACCAGGTTGAAGCAGGTGCTCTTGCCGGCGCCGTTGGGACCGATGAGCGCCACGCGCTCGCCTGCCGCCACGGCGAAGCTCACGCCATCCACGGCAGCCACGCCGCCGAAGCGCTTGCGAAGCTGTTCCGCCTCCAGCAGCGCCATCAGAAACGCGCCTTCCAGGCGTCGCGCAGGCTACCCACCACGCCGCGCGGAAAAACCATCACCAGCACCAGGATGGTGGCGCCGAGGATCAACCGCCAGTAGTCGGTGCGGCGGATGATCTCGTCCTGCAACCAGGTGAACAGCGCCGCACCGGCCACGGGCCCGGCCAGGGTGTGCAGCCCGCCCAGCAGCACCATCACCAGCGCGTCCACGGAGCGGGCGATGCCCATGGCCTCGGGTGACAGGCTGCCCTTGGAGTAGGCGAACAGCGCCCCCGCCAGGCCCGCGGCTGCAGCGGCAGCGGGGAAGGCCAGCCACTGCACCCGGCGGGCGTCGATGCCGATGGCCTGGGCGCGGCGCGGGTTGTCGCGGGCGGCACGCAGCGCAAAGCCGAAGGGCGCCTGCAGCACACGCCACAGCAGCGCCACGGCCGCAGCGGCGCAGCCCAGCGCCAGCCAGTAGAAATGCGCCTTGTCCGCCGCCCAGGGTGCCGGACGGATACCCACCAGACCGTTGCTCCCGCCGGTCACGTCGTCCCACTGGAAGGCCACCGACCAGGCGATCTGGGCGAAGGCGAGGGTGAGCATGGCCAGGTACACGCCCGACAGGCGCACGCAGAACCAGCCCACCGCCAGGCCCGCCACCGCAGCCGCCAGCGGCGCGGCCACCAACGCTGCCGGCATGGGCCAGGCGGCCTGGGCCAGCAGCGCGGCTGCATAGGCGCCCACGCCAAAGAAAGCCGCGTGGCCGAAGGGCGCCATGCCGCCCGGCCCCATGAGGAAGTGCAGGCTCACGGCGAACAGCGCGAACACGGCGATGTCGGTGGCCAGCACCACGGCGTACTCGTCGGCCAGCAGCGGTAGCGCCGCGGCCGCCAGCAGCGCCGCGCCCGCGCCGGCGGCGAAACGCACACCCGGCACCCGCACCCACTCCACCAGTGCCGGGCTTTCCTGCGCGGCCGCCGGCGGCCGGCCAGCCAGGCCCCAGGGCCGCAGCACCAGCGTGAGCGCCATCAGCAGGAACTCCACCACCAGGGTGAGCTTGCTGAAGTTGAAGCTCACGGCGCCCAGTTCCACGCTGCCGAGCGCGAAGCACAGGGTCTTCACCACGCCCACCAGCCCCGCGGCGAGGAAGGCGCCGCGCAGGCTGCCCAGGCCGCCGATCACCACCACCACGAAGGCATCGGTGACAGTGACCAGGTCGAGCCCCAGGCTGGCAGGCTCGCGCGGCATCTGCAACGCGCCGGCCAGCCCCGCCAGCGCGCAGCCCAGCGCGAACACGCCAGTGAACAGCCACGCCTGGTTCACGCCCAGCGCGCCTACCATGTGACGGTCTTCGGTGGCGGCGCGCACCAGCACGCCCCAGCGGGTGCGCGCCAACAGCGCCTCCAGCGCCAGCAGCAACAGCGGCGCCAGAACGATGAGGAACAGGTCCCAGGCGGGCACGCCCAGGCCGGCCAGTTCCACCGAGCCCGACAACCCGGGCGCGCGGGGGCCGAAGATGTCTTCCGGGCCCCACAGCCACAGGGCCGCATCCTTGAGCACCAGCACCAGCCCGAAGGTGGCCAGCAGTTGAAACAGCTCGGGCGCCTGATACACGCGCCGCAGGATCAGCATCTCCGCCACGGCGCCCAGCGCGCCCACCGCCAGCGCCGCGAGCGGCAGCGCCAGCCAGAAGCCGGCCGCCCCGCCGAGGCGCTCGGCCATGGCGATGGCGGCATACAGCCCCACCATGGTGAAGGAGCCGTGGGCGAAATTCACCACCCGGGTGACGCCGAAGATGAGCGACAGGCCCGAGGCCAGCAGGAACAGGGTGGAGGCCTGGGCCAGCCCGTTGACGAGCTGCACCAGCAGATCGGCAAAGGTCATGGGCGGCTAGCGGGTCACGTTCAAGAGGCTCGGGGCGCGCGGCCCTCAGTCGGCGGGCCGAAGCCTGCGCACCTCGTCGTCGGGCGGCAGGTAGGCGATACCCTCGCGGTACACCCAGTCGGCCATCACGCCGCGGCCGTCCTTCTTCGCCAGCCGGCCCACGTAGGCACCCATGGTGGACTGGTGATCCAGCGCCCGGTACGTGATGCGGCCGAAGGGCGTGTCCACGGGCAGGCCCTTGAAGGCCGCCACCAGCTTTTCGGTGTCGGTGTCGCCGGCCTTCTTCAGCGCGGCCGCCGCGCTCATGAGCGCGGTGTAGCCCACCACCGAGCCGAGCCGCGGGTAGTCGTTCCAGCGCGCCCGGTAGGCCTCGAGGAAGCGGCGGTGTTCCGGCGAGGCGATGTCGGCCCACGGGTAGCCGGTGACGATCCAGCCCTCCGGGGTCTCGTCCTTGAGCGGGTCGAGGTACTCGGGCTCGCCGGCCAGAAGGTTCACCACCTCGCGGCCGCGGAACAGCCCGCGCGTGTTGCCCTCGCGCACGAACTTGGCGAGGTCGGGTCCGAACAGCGCGGAGAACAGCGCGTCGGGCTTGGCCGCCGCCAGCGCCTGCACCACCGCGCCCGCGTCCAGCTTGCCCAGGGGCGGGGCCTGCTCGGCCACGAATTCCACGTCGGGCTGGCGCGCCTTGAGCAGCTTCTTGAAGGCGGCCACGGCCGCCTGGCCGTATTCGTAGTTGGGATAAACCAGCGCCCAGCGCTTCTTCTTCAGCCGCGCCGCCTCGGGGATGAGCATGGCGGTCTGCATGTAGGTGGAGGCGCGCAGGCGGAAGGTGTAGCGGTTGCCGCCCTCCCACACCAGCTTGTCCGTGAGCGGCTCGGCGGCCAGGAACAGGATGCGGCGCTGCTTGGCGAAATCGCTCACCGCCAGCCCCACGTTGGAGGCGAAGCCGCCCATGAGCAGCACCGCCTGCTCGCGGCTGGCCAGCTCCTCGGCCACGCGCACAGCATCGCCAGGGTTGCCGTTGTCATCGCGCGAGATCACCTCCAGCTTGCGGCCGTTCACGCCGCCGGCGGCGTTCACCTCCTCCAGGGCGAGCTGCCACCCCTTTCGGTAGGGCTCGAGGAAGGCCGGAAAGGTCTTGTAGGAATTCATCTCGCCGATGCGGATGGTCTGTGCCTGCGCCGCGCTGGCGGCCAGCGCCAGGGCGAGCATTGCGAGGATGCGCTTCATGGTTGGGCGGATTCCTTGAAAAAAGGCCGGTGGTGCGACAGGTGCGACGTGGGGCTCCCGGATACGGGCATCACTCAACGGGCCGAGCGCTGTTTGAAGGCCTCCATGGCCGCCTCCGCCTCCCGAGCCAGCAAAGCGTCCAGGCGCTGGACCGGATTACCGCCCTGCAGGCGCGACTGCAAGCGCTGGCGAGCCGCCAGCACCACCCGCTCATAGGCGGGCTTGTCGAAGATGCGCAGCAGTTCGGCCTGGTCCTCGGGCGTGATGCGCGCTTCGGCACGGCGGTCGGCGA
>JBIIUM010000059.1:0-16614 GCA_044339985.1 Burkholderiales bacterium
GCCTCGGCATCCGCCTGCGGGCGGCTCAGGGATACGCTGGAGGGCGCGATCACGAAATCCACGAGCGCGCGGATCTCCGCGTCCTCGGCAGCGGTATCGCGCAGCACCAGATGCCAATTGGGCACGGTCGCGCGGCGGCGGCGTGTGCCCACCGGATCACGGGCCACCACTTCCACCCGCCCGAGTTCACCCAAAGCCGCCAGCAAATCGGGCGCGGCCGCATCATCGGCTGGCGCGTGAAAGCGTATCTCCACGTCGCCGAGCGGCTTGAGCGCTGCCCGCTCTTTGGCCGCGGGAGCACGCGCCGCCGCATTGCCCGAGAATGCCGCGAGCCGCGCCTTCACCTGCTCCACCGCATCGGCGGGCAGGGGGCTCCCCGCCTGGTGGGCTTGCAGTTGGTCCTGGATCACGTCCTTGGCCGCTAGCAACGCATCCACCATTTCGCGCGTCGGCGCGAGCGCCCCATGGCGCAGATGATCGAGCAGCGTCTCGGCCACGTGGGTGATTTCCGTCATGTCGCTAAAGCCGAAGGTGCCCGCACCGCCCTTGATGGAGTGGGCTGAACGGAAGATGGCGTTCAGGTCCTCCAGATCGGGGTTGCTCAAGTCAAGCTCGAGAAGCTTCGACTCCATGGCGGCGAGATGCTCGGCAGCCTCGTCGAAGAACACGGTGTGGAACTGGCTCAGATCGATGCTCATGACAGGGGTTTCCTCGATCGACGCGTCGGTTTCAACCGATCACCTTGCGGACCACTTCCAGCAGACGCGGCGGATCGAAGGGCTTCACGAGCCAGCCTGTTGCCCCTGCCGCGCGACCCTTTGCCTTCATGTCGTCCGAGGATTCGGTGGTCAGCATCAGGATGGGCGCTGCCGAGTAGCCCGGCATGGCGCGAAGGTTCTTCACCAGGGTCAGCCCGTCCATGCGCGGCATGTTCTGGTCGGTGAGCACGAGATTCACCTTGTTGGCCTTGGCCTTTTCAAGGCCTTCCTGGCCATCCACCGCCTCGATCACTTCGTAGCCGGCGCTCTTCAGGGTGAACGCGACCATGTTGCGGATTGACGCGGAATCGTCCACGGCGAGGACGGTCTTGGACATTTCATTGGCTCCGGAAAAGATTGGAATAGGGAAGTGACGCGACGAGGCTCGGCGCAGCCATGGTCAGAACAGCTCCACCGCTCCCGTGCTCATGCTGGACTGGGCCACCGGGTTGCGGGCTGAAACCTGGCGCGCCCGCTCCACCAGTTCGTTCACCGTCGCGGAGGATGTCGCAGCGCCACCCGCGGCGGCCATATCTCCGAGCACCGTCGTGCGCCGCTCCACCTGACCGAGAAGCTGCGACAGCAAGTCCTGGAATTGCAGCGAAGAGACCGCCCGATCCACGGCATCGCCCACCTGTGTCGAGATGTGCGACATCTCCTCCACGGAGCTGTCGATGCGCTCGTTCATGGCGGCGAGCTGCAACATGGTGGTATCCACGCGGTGCTTCTCGTTTAGCGCCACCACCATGTCGTGGGACGCCATGTCGTGGATCACCTCTTCCACGCCGCGCACGGAATCGCCCATGATCACCATGCGCTCGCGAATCTGGCGGCTGAAGCTCCCGGTGCGGTTGGAGAGGTTTCGCACCTCGTAGGCCACCACGGCGAAACCGCGGCCGGCCTCTCCCGCACGGGCCGCCTCGATGGCGGCATTGAGCGCCAGCAGATTGGTCTGCTTGGAGATGGCCTCGATTTCCTCCAGGATGCCGTTGACGGCATCCATGTGTCCGTTGAGCTTCTCCATTTCCTCCACCAGCAGCACCGCCGACTTGGAGGCATTGATCACGGCGTCCACGAAGTGCTGCAGGGTCGCCGAGGCGCTGGAGACAAAGGCCTGGAAGCCGGCCGCCACGCCCGACTGACCGGTGCTCTCGTCGGCCATGATGAGCAGCGCAAGCTCCTGCTGGCGCCGGGTCTGGCCCGCCATGTCGTTGAAGCTCTCCACCAGCCCCCCGATTGCCTCGGCGAGCAGGCCGGTGGCGCGACGCAATTCCTCGCGTGCGGTATCGGCCTGCTCCCGTGCGGCTTCGCCCAGTACGCTGGCGCCCTGTTGGTCCTGGCGGCTGGCGGCCTCGGCGCTGGCGGCTTCCAGAAGCGCCTCCCGGGCGGCGGCAGCCGCTGCGCGCTGCCTGCCATGCCAGGCCCATGCGAGCCCCATGCCGGCAGCGGCCAGCAATACCCCTGCCGAGCCGCGCCATCCGGACACGGGCAGGGCGATAAGGATGGAGAGTGAAGCCAGCGCCAGAGGCGCCCAGTGGAGAGATGCGATGGAACGGTTTCGGGCGGGCATGGAATGTTTGCGCTCTTGGGCTCCCGGCGGCGGTTGGATGGCTGCTGCCATCCGTCCCCGCTGGGAAACACCCCCGGTAACGACCCCGCAGGAGAGTTCTTTAGGGCGTTTATCTCGACACCCGGGGCCGAGCGAACTTTTCCTGCGGGGCCAGCACCTTGCGCGCGGGCCACAAGCCACAAGGGCTTGCGTCGCGGCTGCGGAAAGCGTCAGCGACGCCTGACGGCCGACACCCCGGGCAGCGCCTGCAGCGCGGCGAGCACCCGTTCCAGGTGCTCGCCTCCGCCCACTTCCACCGTCAGCGCCAGCCGGGCCAGGCCCGTGCGCTCGCGGCCCGTGAGCGCGGATACCGGCACACGCTCGCGCCCCAGAGCCTCGGTGACGGCCTTCGTCATCCCCGCACCCGCCACGCCCGTCACTTCCAAATCCACCCGGTAGCGGCTGCCTGCGGGCGATGCGCCCCATTGAGCCGCCAGGCGCCGCTCGGCTGGCTGGCGCAGCACGCTGGGGCATGACTGGCGGTGCACGCTCACACCCCGGCCGCGGGTGACGAACCCCACGATGGCATCGGGGGGCGCCGGTTTGCAGCAACGCGCCAACTGCGTCAGCAGCCGGTCCATGCCCACCACCAGCACGCCGTTGCCAGCGCCCGTGCCGGCCGATGGCGCGCGTGGCACCGCCGCCACCGGCGCGCCGCGCTCGCCGGGCCGCAACACCGCCTGAAGGTCGCGCGGCCCCAGTTCACCCCGGGCCAGGGCCGCGAGCATGTCCTCCACGCCGGCCCGCCCCAACGCCTGGGCCAGGGCTTCGAGCGACGGCGGCGCCACCCCGAGGCGGTGCACTTCCCGCTCCAGCAGCGCCCGCCCCTGGGCCAGCGCCTGCCGCAGGTGCTCGGCGTGGAACCACTGGCGCACTTTGGCGCGGGCCCGTGCGCTGCCCAGCAGCCCAAGCGCCCCGTTGAGCCAATCGCGGCTGGGGCCACCCTCCCGCGCCGCGATGATTTCAACCCGCTGGCCGCTTTCCAGGCGGTGAGTCAGGGGCACGATGACACCATCCACCTTGGCGCCGCGGCAGCGGTGCCCCAGATCGGTGTGCACGTAGTAGGCAAAGTCCACCGGCGTGGCACCGCGCGGCAACGCCACCACCCGGCCCTGGGGGGTGAGCACGTAGACGGTGTCCTGAAACACGGCCGCACGCACGCCCGCTGCCGGCCCCTGGGCATCCATGTCCTGACGCCACTGCAGGATCTGGCGCAACCACGCGATGCGCTCGTCCAGGCGCGGATCGCCGCCGCCTTCCTTGTAGCGCCAGTGGGCTGCCACGCCCAGTTCGCTGGCCTGGTGCATCTCGCGGGTGCGAATCTGCACCTCGATCGTCTTGTTCTCCGGGCCCAGAACGGCGGTATGCAGGGAGCGGTAACCATTGGGCTTGGGCCGGGCGATGTAATCGTCGAACTCGCTGGCGATGGGCGTCCACAGATCGTGCACCACGCCCAGGGCGCTGTAGCAGTCCTTCACGTCCTCCACCAGCACGCGCACGGCGCGCACATCGAACAACGCCTCGAAGGCCAGCGCCTTGCCCTGCATCTTCTTCCAGATGCTGTAGATGTGCTTGGGTCTGCCGGCCACTTCCGCGGCCACGCCAGCGCGCGCCAGCGCCTCGTGCAACGCGCCCGCCACCCGCGCGATGAAGGCCTCGCGGTCGGCGCGCTTGCCATCCAGCGCCCGCGCGATGGCGCGGTAGCTGTCGGGGTCGCGGCAACGCAGCGCAAGGTCCTCCAGCTCCCATTTGAGCTGCCAGACGCCCAGGCGGTTGGCCAGCGGCGCCGTCAGTTCGAAGGTTTCGCGGGCCGCCTCCAGTTGCTCGCCAGCGGTCCCGCCACGCGCCACCTCGCGCAAGCGCACCACCTCCGCGGCCAGTTTGATGAGCACCACGCGCACGTCCTGCACCATGGCCAGCAGCATCTTGCGCAGCGCTTCCAGTTGCGGCGCGCGGTCGCCGCCGCGCCCCGGCTCGAGTCCGGCCCGCAGCGCCTGAATGCGCTGCAGGCGCGCCGCCCCCTCCACCAGCGCGCCCACCGGCGGGCCGAAGCGCTCGGACAACACGCGCGCCGGCAAGCGCGCGCCCGCCTCGCCGGCCAGCAGCGCCGCCACCAGCGCATCGCCGTCCAGGCGCAGCGCAGCCAGCAACGCAGCCGTGTCCAGGGCATGCGCCAGACCAGCACCCGGCGTCTGGCGCAGCAGCGCGAGCGCCGCCGCCACGCGCGCCTCGTCGGCGGCGCTGACCCGCGCCCCCAGGGCGCTCCAGTGCCCCAACAACGCGGGGGCATCGGCCTGCATGGCTTCGGTCATGATGGATTCACTGCCAGTAGCGACGGCGCTGCTCGCGCCAGCGGCTCACCCGAGGCCCGCCCGGGCCCAGGTCCACGGTGATGGCGCCCGAGTCGTCGGTGCGCAGCAGGCGCGCACCAGCCGCATGGTAACGCGCCACCACCTCCGCCTTGGGATGCCCGAAGCGGTTGCGCCAGCCCGCGGAGACGATGGCAATGCGCGGCGCCACCGCCGCCACGAAGTCGGGCGTGGAGGAGGTGCCGCTGCCGTGATGGGGCACCACCAGCACCTCCGCCGCTAGCGGCGCACCGGCGCGGACCATGCGCGCCTCGGCGCCCTTCTCCACGTCCGCCGCCAGCAGCGCGCGCCCATGGGCCGTCACCACCCGCAGCACGCAACTGCGGTCGTTGTCGCGCACGCTGGCGCGCAGCAAAAACTCGGGGTCGGGATGCAGCACCTCGAAGCGCACGCCGTCCACCGTCCAGGCCATGCCCGCCACGCAGCGCTGCGCGCCCGCCATGGCGGGCGGCGCCGGCAGGACGCCGGGCAGCGAGGCATACACCGTGCTCACCGGCACCGACGCCAGCAAGCCCGCCGCACCGCCCACGTGGTCGAGATCGTCATGGCTCAGAAACAGCGCATCCACGCGCCGCACACCCTCGCCGCGCAGAAACGGCGCCACGATGCGATCGCCGCTGCCCGCCTCCGGGCTCCAGCCCGGACCGGCATCGAACACCAGCGCATAGGAGGCGGTGCGCACCACCACCGCAAGCCCCTGCCCCACGTCCAGCACGGTGAGGCGGGCCTCGCCGGGTGCGGGCGGCTGCGGGGTGAGCAGCAGCATGGGCGCAAACAGCACTGCTGCCAGAGCACGGGCCGGAAAACCCCGCGGTGCCAGCAGCCAGGCCGCACCCAGCAGGGCCAGCGCCACGGTCCAGGCCGGCGGCGCATGCTGCCACCATACCGCCGCGGGCAAGGCGGCCAGCCCCCCCAGGGCCCGCGCCACGAAATCCATGGGCAGATGCGCAACCCATGCCACGGCTGGCACGGGCACCAACGCCAGCAGCAGTGACAAGGGCACCACCACGAAGCTCACCACCGGCACCGCCAGCGCATTGGCCAGGGGCGCCACCAGCGACACCTGCTGAAACAACACCAGCAACGGCGGCGCCAGCGCCACGAACAGCACCCACTGCACCCGGCTCCACACCACCAGCCACGTCCAGCGGCCCGCATGGGCCTCCACCGCCAGCATCATGGCGCCCACCGCCCCGAAGGACAGCCAGAACCCCGGCGCCACCACTGCCATGGGGTCCATGGCCACCACTGCCACGAGCGCGCCGCCCAGAACCGTGCCGGCACCGACGCCAAGTCGCAGCCAGCGGGCCGCCGCCACCACCGCCAGCATCAGCACCGTGCGCTGCGCGGGCACCTCGAAGCCGGCCAGCAGGGCGTAGCCAAGCGCCGTGATGAGGCCCGCCAGCAGCGCCACATCGCCGCGGGTCCAGCCGCTGGCCCGGCGAGGCAGGCGCCGCCACGCCCACCCGGCGCAGGCAGCCACCAGCCCCGCCAGCATGGTGACGTGCAGGCCGGAGATGCTCATGAGGTGATTGACGCCGGTACGGGTGAACACCTGCCACTGGGCGGTAGAAATGGCCGCCTGGTCACCCAGGGCAAGCGCGATCAGCACGCCGCCCTGGTCCAGTCCCGCGGTGGCCCGGGCCATGCGCTCGCGCAGCGCTTGTCGCGCCCGCTCCACCAGCGGCGCGGCCTGCCACACCCGCTGCGCCAGCCGCTCGCGCATCCCCGGCCGCACATAGCCCGCGGCGCGAATGCCCTGGGCCAGGGCGCGCTGCTCGGCATCGAAGGCGTGGGGGTTGGCACTGCCGTGGGAGCGGTGCAGGCGCACCGTCAAGCGCCAGCGCTCGGCAGGGCGCAGCGGCGCCTCGGCGGCGAGCACTTCACCCTCCTGCGGGTCATACCAGTTGAGCAACAGTTGCCGCGGCACGCCGCTGGAGCCGTCGGCCACGCGCTCCACCCGGAAGCGGAACCGCCAGCCGCGGGCGGTGCGCTGCGGCAGACTGGTGACCACACCGATCACCGGCAGGTCACGGCCCTCCAGCCGCGGGTCAAGGGCATCGGCCAGGCGCTGCTGGGCGAACACGGCGGCCCAGCCAAACCCGCCTGCGGCCCAGGCCGCCAAAGCCAGCGCGCCCGCAGCCTGGCGCCAGGGCCCGGTGGCGCCGCCGCGCCAGGCCAGCGCCAGCCCCGCCAGCGCAAACGCCAGCACCAAGGGCCCAGCGCCCGGCAGGGCAGGCTGCTGCTGCAGCCACCACGCACCACCCGCGAAAGCCGTCGCCTGCCAAGCCCCCATGAAACGCCCCAGCGCACCCCGGGGACAGGAACGATTCCCGCCTCCACCGGTCTGCAACACGACATCTGAACCGAGGGCTCGTGATCCATGCCGCGCAAGCTGTTCCGCAAGTTCCTGCCCAGCCACCAATCGGTTCGTGAGAACCGGTTCGTGGCGGTTTTCGGTTCAGCGCTGCACCATCACAATCTGTGGCACCTGCACCGCCGCTCGGTGGCCGGAGGGCTGGCCGCCGGCTTGTTCGCGGGATTGATTCCCGGTCCGGTGCAGATGCTGTGCGCGGCCTTGCTGGCAGTGCTGCTGAGAGTGAACTTGCCGGTGGCGGTGGCAACCACCTGGTACACCAACCCGGTGACCATCGTGCCCCTATACCTGGTGGCCTACAAGCTCGGCGCCCTCGTGACGGGCGCCTCCGGGCAAACCATGCCCGACGCCGTGCTCACGCTCGGTGGCGGTCTTTCGCAGTGGATTCCGGCGCTGCTGGCGTGGATGGGCGCCATGGGAAAGCCCTTCGTGGTGGGCCTGGTGTTGCTCGCCGTGGTGCTCGCCGCCCTGGGCTACGTGGCGGCGCTTGCAGGCTGGCGGGTGTACGTGGTGCTCGCCTGGCGCCGCCGCCGGCGCAACCGGGCCATGCGCACCTCCTGACCCGCCGCCCCGGGCCGCACCCGGGGGCGGGGGCAGAAGAGCCTGCGGCTACTTTGCCACTTCCAGCAGTTCCACCTCGAACACCAGCGTCGCCTTGGGCGGAATCACGTTGCCCGCGCCACGGTCACCGTAGGCGATGTCGGGCGGACACACCAGTTTCGCCTTGCCCCCGGCCTTCATGCGCTGCAAGCCTTCGGTCCAGCAGGGAATCACGCCGTTCAGCGGGAACTCGGCGGGCTCGTTGCGCGCATAGCTCGAATCGAACTCGCGGCCATCGGTGAGGGTGCCGCGGTAGTGAACCTTCACCCGGTCGGTGGCCTTGGGCGCGGCGCCGCTGCCATCCTTGAGGGAAAGAAAGACGAGGCCGCTGTCGGTCTTCACGGCGCCCCTCTCCTTGGCAGCCTTGTCGGCAAAGGCACGGCCGGCTCCGGCCGCCTTGTCGGCCTGGGCCAGACGGCGGCCGTTGGCGAAGGCCTGCACCTTCTGCTGGTAGGCCTCCAGTTCCACCGCGGGCTTGCGGCCGGCGATCACGTCGCTCAGGCCGCGCTTCACGAACTCCGCCTGCTCGGGCGACAGGTCGAGGGTCTGGAGTTGGCGACCCATGGCCAGGCCAAGCGCGTAGAGCGTTTTGTCCTCGTCGGACTTGAGATCCTGGGCGCTGACGTTGGCGCAGCACGCGAAAGCCAGGGCAGCGGCCGCGATCGGCCGGAGCTTCTTGACGAACATGAATGATTCCTCGAGCAGAGCCGGCGGGTAACGGCCGGCGAACGTTGACGGGCGAAGCGCCCGGTGTGGCGCACCGCCACGAAGGCGATGGTCGCGATTTTGCCCGCGACCGGCGTGCGCGTCGATCATGCCGCCACCAGCAGGCCGTCTTCGAGGCGCAGGGTGCGCTGCATGCGCGCCGCGATGGCCAGGTCGTGGGTCACGATCACCAGGGCAGTACCCAGGTCGCGATTCAGTTCCAGCATCAGCTCCATGACGCTGGCGGCGTTGTGGCGGTCGAGGTTGCCGGTGGGCTCGTCGGCCAACACGCAGGCGGGCCGCGTCACCAGCGCGCGCGCCAGCGCCGCGCGCTGCCGCTCGCCACCGGAGAGCTCGCCCGGCACATGACCAAGGCGGGCACCCAGGCCCACGCGCTCCAGCATGCGCCGCGCGGCCTCGCGCGCCTCGGCCGCGGGGAGGCGCCGGATGTCCAGCGGCATGGCCACGTTCTCGAGCGCGGTGAACTCCGGCAGCAAGTGATGGAACTGGTACACGAAGCCCAGCGCGCGGTTGCGCAGCTCGCCCAGGGCCTTGGGCGACAACGCCGCGGCCGCGCTGCCCAGAAGTTCGATGCTGCCGCCGCTGGCCTTGTCCAGCCCGCCCAACAGATGCAGCAGCGTGCTCTTGCCCGAACCCGATGCGCCCACGATGGCCACGCTCTCCCCCGGGAGCACCTCCAGGTCCACGCCGCGCAGCACCTCCACCGGCGACGGACCCTCGTCGTAGACCTTGCGAAGCCCCCGGGCGCGCAGCACCGGGGCGGCGTTGGACTCATTCATAGCGCAGCGCCGCCGCGGGATTGGTGCGCGAGGCTTTCCAGCTCGGATACAGCGTGGCCACCAGCCCCAGGACCAGCGACATCACCGCCACCAGCGCCACGTCGATCCCATGCACCTCCGAGGGCAATTCCGAGATCTGGTAGACGTCCTTGGCCATGAACTCCACGCCCAGCAACCGCTCGATGAAGGGCACGATCACGTCGATGTTCACCGCCGTGAGCACGCCTGCGCTGACGCCCAGCAACGTGCCTGCCACGCCGATCAGCCAGCCCTGCACCACGAAGATCTTCATGATGCTGCCCGGCGAAGCGCCGAGGGTGCGCAGGATGGCGATGTCGGCCTGCTTCTCGCCCACCGCCATCACCAGTGTGGAGACGATGTTGAAGGCCGCCACCAGCACGATCAGCGTGAGGATGATGAACATCATGCGCTTCTCGATCTGCACGGCGCGAAACAGGTTGCCGTGGCTGCGCGTCCAGTCGCTGGCGAACACGTCGCCGCGCAGGCTGTTCACCAGCTCGCGCGTCACCCGCGGCGCCTCGAAGGGATCGGCAAGCTTCAGGCGCAGCCCGCTCACACCCTCGCCCAGGCGGTAGAGCTTCTGCGCATCGGCCATGTGCACCAGCGCGAGCGAGGCGTCGTACTCGTACATGCCGATCTCGAAGATGCCCGCCACGCGAAACTGCCGGATGCGCGGCAGCAGCCCGGCCGCGGTCACCTGTCCCTGGGGGATGATCACCGTCACGCGATCGTCCTGGTGCACCCCGAGGCTGCGCGCCAGCTCGACGCCCAGCACCACGCCGAACTCTCCCGGGCGCAGATCCTTGAGCGACCCGCGCACCATGTGGCTGGCAATCTCCGAGACCCGGTCTTCCAGTTCAGGAACGATGCCGCGCAACAACCCCCCCTGCACGCGATCACCGCTGGAGAACAATCCCTGGCCGTCGACGAAGGGCGCCGCTCCCCGCACCTGGGGATGGCGCGCCACGCCCGCCGCCAGCGCATTCCAGTCCTTCAGCGGCCCATCGAACCCCATCACTTGCACGTGCGAGGCGGCACTCAGGATGCGGGTGCGGATTTCCGTCTGGAAACCGTTCATCACCGACAACACCACGATCAGCGCCCAGATGCCCACCGCCATGCCGGCGATGGAGATGATGGAGATCACCGAAATGAAGCGGTTGCGTCGCTTGGCCCGGGTGTAGCGCAGGCCGATGGAGTATTCGAAGGGAACCACGCGATGACGTTCAGGAGACCAGGATTGACCGGAACAGCCGGGGTGAGAAACCCGGCACGGCAGGCGCGGGATGCCCCATCACCCGGGCGAAACGCCAGCAGACACGGCCGCAGGCGGCGCGATTGTGCCAGAGCACGCCCCCCATGCCCACGCGGGGCCCTATGGGCTATCGTCCGCGTCCTGTGTGCGTTCTCCCATGACTCGCCTCACGTTACTGGTTCCCGACCTGTTCTGGCCCGACCGCGCCGATTCCCGGCCGATGGCCGGCCTGCGGTTGCCGGCGCTCGAACGAGTGCTCGGCCGCGGCGCACATACGCCGGTGTCCACAGGCCGGTGGGAGTGGCTGCTGGGGGCCTTCGGCGCTGAGCCTGCCCACCCCTCAGGGCTGGCTGCGGCGAGTGTGCGCGGCCTGGGAAGTCTGCCCGGTGAGCATGGGTGGCTGCGCGCCGATCCCGTTCACCTGCAGGCGCGTGGCACCGACCTGTTCCTCTCAAGGCCCGCTCCGGGCGAACTCACGTGGCACGAAGCCGAGGGGCTGCTCGCAACCCTCAACGCCTTCTTCGCGCCAGAGGGTCTGCGTCTGGAAGCGCCACGTCCCGACGCGTGGCTGATTCGGCTACCCGCCCCGGTGGCCCTGGACACCGTGCCCACACCCGCCGCCCATGGACGCTCGGTGGCGCCGCTGCTGCCCGCGGGACCGCAAGCCCGCGTGTGGCGCAGGCGCCTCAACGAAGCACAAATGCTGTTGCACGAGCACCCCGTCAACGACGCCCGGGAACAGGCCGGCCGCTTGCCCATCAACAGCCTGTGGATCTGGGGCGGCGCGGTCGAGCCGCGGGCCCGGGCGGCCCCTGCCGCGCGATTGCTCGGCGGTGACGACGTGCTGCGCGGTCTGGCGCTGCGCGCCGGCATGGCCGTGGAAGACTTGCCTGCCCGCTGGCAAGGCGCCACTCAGGCCACATGGGTGCAATGGGAACAAGCCCGCGAGGCGGCCCAACGGGGTGACGTGGCAGGCTGGCAGGAGGCCCTGCGCCGCCTCGATCAGGACTGGCTGGCGCCCGCCCTCGCGCAACTCGGCTCGCGCAAGTTGCACGCTCTGCAACTGGCCGGCTTTGGCGCACGCGCTGGCCTGGTGGCGGCGCTGAGCAGCGGCGCGGCGCGCCATTTCTGGCGCCGGCCCATGTCCCTGGTGGCCGCCGCCTCGGCCCTGCCCCAATGACCGATCGCAGGCCGGCGTTCAGGCGCTAAGGGCGCTCTCCGTCAGGCTCGCCAGTTCGCCCGCGACCGTTTCGAGGGCTTCCACCGAGCCGTGGCCATGCACCGCCGCCGAGCCGTTGGTGTCGGCCATGGCAGCAATCTGCTCCACGTTGCGCGCAATCTCGCCACTGGCGGCATTCTGTTCATCCAGCGCGGCCACGATTTCGCCGGTCTTCACCAGCGTCTCGCCGGCAGCCTCCAGGATGCCCGAGAGCGACTCGGCCGCCTCGCGGGCGAGCCGCACGCCCTCCTCCACCTGGGCGCTGCTCGCTTCCATGCCGCCCACCGCCTGGCGCGTTTCAACCTGAATGGCGTCGATCATGCCGCCGATCTCCACGGTGGCGGTGGAAGTACGCTCGGCCAGCTTGCGCACCTCATCGGCCACCACTGCGAAGCCACGCCCTTGCTCGCCGGCGCGCGCCGCCTCGATGGCGGCGTTGAGGGCCAGCAAGTTGGTCTGGTCGGCAATGTCCTTGATCACCTTCACCACGCGCGTGATCTCCTCGGAACGACGATTCAGCCCGCCGATGGAACCAGCGGCATCGCGCACGGCGCCGGCAACACGGCCAATTTCGTCGGCCGTGCGACGCACCACCGACTCGCCATGGGCGGACAGTTCGGACGTGCGGCGGGACAGGCGTTGGGAATCACGGGCATTGTCGCCAGCGGCCAGAAGACTCTCGCTCACTGCGCGCAGGGACGAACCCACCCGCCCGGCAGCATCGCTCTGGCGCTGGGAGCCCTCGCGGACGGCCATCCAATCCTCCCGAACCCGGGAGACAGCCGCGCGGACACTACCGGCAACCTGGTTCAAGCTGGCACCCATGTTTGCGGCTCGCTGCGACACGTGCACCAGGGTGCGGGCAAGTTCACCCACCTCATCCTGCCGCGAGGTCAGCCCGTGGCCGTCGCTCTGGCCCGCGGCGAGCGCATCCTTCGCCTCGGCAAGGCGCGCCAGGGGCGCCAGTTGACGCGACAGCAGAACCCAGGCAGCGCCACCGCACAGGGCGCCCACCACCACGCCCAGCACCAGTAGAAGCACCAGGGGCTCGGCACCACGCGCATCGGATGAGGGCGCGGCCACGAACCACGCCAGCAGCGCGGCCACCACGGCGGACAGGGCCGACATGGCGAAGGCAGCGCTGCAGGCCTGGGTGGAGATTCGATAAGTTTTTGGAATCATGGAAATTTTCCTCGGACCTCGGGAGTCTGTAACGGGCGACTTGAACTGCTCTCCCGGGCTAATATCGGTTGTGCCGAGGCCGACTTGAGTGCTGGAGCACAGCCTGACCTGGCCCATGCCTGCCCCGACCGCCCCCCCTCGCCTGCGTCGCCGCTCCATCTCCGACCCTGCGCGACAAGCCCTTGAGGCTGCCGGCGTGGATCCGGTGCTGGCGCGGCTGTTCGCCGCCCGGGGCGTGGCCGATCCCCGCGACCTGGACACCGGCCTCGATTCCCTGCTGCCGGTGTCGGCCCTGCACAACGCCGAAGCCATGGCCGGCCTGCTGGCCGAGGCCATCGCCGCACGGCGGCGCCTGCTCATCGTGGGCGACTACGATGCCGACGGCGCCACCGCCGCCGCCGTGGGGCTGCTGGCGCTGCGCGCCTTCGGCGCAGAGGTGGACCATCTGGTGCCCAACCGCTTCGAGATGGGCTATGGGCTGACACCGCCGCTGGTGGCCCTGGCGGCCGAGCGCCGGCCCCACATCATCATTACCGTGGACAACGGCATCGCCAGCCTCGAAGGAGTGGCGGAGGCCAACCGCCGCGGCATGCGCGTGCTGGTCACCGACCACCACCTGCCGGGTGCGCAACTTCCCGACGCCCAGTGCATTGTCAACCCCAACCAGCCCGGCTGTGTCTTCCCCAGCAAGTGCCTGGCGGGCGTGGGGGTGCTGTTCTACGTGTTGCTGGCATTACGCGCCGAGTTGCGCCGCCGCGGTGCCTTTTCCGCGGCCCCGGAGCCCAACCTGGCCGCCCTGCTGGACCTGGTGGCCGTGGGCACCGTGGCCGACGTGGTGCCCCTGGACCGCAACAACCGCATCCTGGTGGCCCAGGGGCTGCGCCGCCTGCGCGCCGGCCGCGCCCGGCCCGGACTGCTGGCGTTGCTGGAGGCGGCCGGCCGCGCACCCGGCACCCTGGCCGCCTGGGACCTGGGTTTCGTGCTCGGGCCGCGCATCAACGCCGCCGGTCGCCTGGACGACATGTCCCGGGGCATCGCCTGCCTCACGGCGCCCGACCTGGCCAGCGCCCGCCCCCTGGCCCAGCAACTGGACAGCCTCAACCGCGAGCGCCGCGTCATCGAGGTAAGCATGCAGGCCGAGGCCTTCGCCCGGCTGGACGACATGCCCCTGGGCGAGCACGCCGCCCTGGTGCTGCACGACCCGCAGTGGCATCCGGGCGTGGTGGGCTTGCTGGCCTCGCGCGTAAAGGACCGCTGCCACCGGCCGGCGCTGTGCTTCGCCGACGGCCCCGACGGGCTGCTGAAGGGCTCGGGCCGCTCCATTCGCGGCCTGCACCTGCGCGATGCCCTGGACATCACCGACCGTCGCAACCCCGGCCTGCTGGCGGCCTTCGGCGGCCACGCCGCTGCCGCGGGCGCGAGCCTGAAGCCCGCTCACCTGCCGGCCTTCGCCGCCGCCTTCGAGGCCACGGTACGCGAGCTCATGGACCCCGCCGATCTGGAGCGGGTGCTCGAAACCGACGGCACGCTCGACCCCGCCCAGCTCGACTTTCCTCTAGCCGAGGCGCTGCGCGACCAAGTGTGGGGCCAGGCTTTCGCGCCGCCGCTGTTCGACGACGAATTCGAAGTGGCCGAGCAGCGGGTGGTGGGCGGCAACCACCTGCGCCTGCGGCTGCGCCGCGATGGCGGGCCCACCGTTGGCGCCATGCTGTTCGGCCAGTCCGGCCCGCTGCCCTCGCGCATCCGCGCCGCCTATCGGCTGGAGGTGAACGAGTGGAACGGCCAGCGCAGCGTGCAGCTCAATCTCGACCACTGGCAGGCGGCGGGCGGTTGAGCGACGGGGATATTCCGCTGCTTTGGGTCAGAGACCCCGCACGCCAGGGTTTTCTCGCGCCCGGAATGTGCCCGACTGCCTCCGCTGGCATAGACCGTCTTTCGGCCACGCTGCGGGTGTATTTCACCCATCCAGGGCTCAATTGAAGACTGCTCCGCCGCCGTGCGCTCAAGCCTCACGGCTACCGTGTCGTATCTCCGCGGACCGTGTGTTTGCCCCGCGCCCGGCTGTTCCACCGTGGTGTCACTCTTGATGCCGTCGCGCCAAGGCTGACCTCTGGAAAAAACCTGGCGCAGATGCAGCGCAAGCGCGAGCCTGCAAATGTCCGATTCGGCGATCTCAAGCGTGTCTGCGAGCAGTTTTTCGGGAAACTGCGGCAGCCCGGCACCAGCCACGCGAATTTCAAAAGACCCTGGGCTGGCGACTCCGGATCAACATCCGATCCGGCAAAGGCAGGGCCAAGACATATCGGGTCAAGCAGGTTCTGCTGGCACTCGAAAAACCGAAAGGACTCCCCCGCGAGCGTTGATCACTACACTTGCCGCGTCACCTGGCCCACCGAAGATCGCGAACACGCCGGACTGTGCGCTGAATTCCCATCGCTGCCGTGGCTTGCCAGCACTCGGGAAGCGGCGCTGAAGGGAATTCGCCAATTGGTCGTGGGCGCGGTGGCGGACATGCGCGCCAGCGGGGAGCCGGTTCCGGCGCCACTGGCCGAGCGGCGGTACAGCGGCGAATTCCGCGTCCGTATTCCTCCGGAAGTGCACCGGGCATTGGCCATCCAGCCGCCGAGCAAGGTGTCAGTCTCAACCGCCTAGCGAGTGCGAGACTGGCTGGTTGATTCACCGGCCGCAGGGGCGCCTGACCCGCCGCCCGCGCCGTCCCCGCTACACTCGCGCCATGGACTGGCTGCAAACCGGCTTGCTGGACGAGGCGCTGCGCATGGCCACGGCGCTGGCCATCGGCCTGCTCATGGGCATGGAGCGCGAGCGCAACCCCAGCGCCAAGGCGGGCCTGCGCACCTTCGCGCTCATCGCCCTGTTCGGCGTCACGCTGGCGCTGCTGGGCGAGAAAACTGGCGCCCAGTGGCTGCCGGCCATCGGCCTGCTGCTGGTGGGCGCGCTGCTGATCGGCGCCCAGTTCCGCGACGACAACGGCCAGTCCGACCCGGGCGCCACCACCATCGTGGCGGGGCTGGTGTGCTTCACCCTGGCAACGCTGGTGTGGTTTGGGCTGGCCACCCTGGCGGTGATGGCCGCCATCGCCGCCACGGTGCTGCTGGCCTTCAAAACCGAACTGCGCACCCTCACCCTGGGCCTCGAGCGGCAGGAGCTCATCTCGATCCTGCAATTCGCCGTGCTCACCTTCGTGGTGCTGCCGGTGCTGCCCGACCGGCCCTTCGGGCCCTATGACGCGCTCAACCTGCGCCAGGCCTGGCTCATGGTGGTGCTGGTGTCGGGCGTGTCTCTGGCGGGCTATGTGGCCTTTCGCTTCGCCGGGCAGCATCTGGGAGCGCGGCTCGCCGGGCTGTTTGGCGGGCTGGTGTCGAGCACGGCCACCACCCTGGTGTACGCGCGCCACGGTCGGCGCGACGCAGCGCTCGAGCCCCTGGCCTCCACGGTGATCGTGCTCGCCAACCTGGTGGTGCTGGCGCGGCTTGCGGTGGTAACCCTGGTGGTGGCCCCGGGCCTGGCGGGCACCCTTCTGCCCGTGCTCGGCTGCGGTGCCCTGGCGGGCGTAGCCGGCGCGCTGCCCGCGTGGCGCGCCACGGCCCGGGGCACCTCGGCACCGGCGCTGCCGCTGGGCAATCCCACCGAACTGCGCACCTCGCTCACCTTCGGCGCGCTGTACGCCGGGGTGCTGCTGCTGGCGGCATGGCTCAACC
>JBIIUM010000060.1:0-16511 GCA_044339985.1 Burkholderiales bacterium
TAGCGGGCGAAGCGCGACAGGTTGAAAGCCTTGATGAGGTCGTGGTCGCGGCCGTTGGCCACTGTCCAAGACATGGTCTTGCCGCACACGGGCGTTGCCTTGAAGCCCCAGGTCCCCCAGCCGGCGTCGAGGAAGAAACCCTCCACGGGCGTGGTGCCCATGATGGGCGCGAAGTCGGGTGTCATGTCCGCCATGCCGGCCCACTGCCGGTTCACCCTGGCGTGCGACAGGAAGGGGAACATGTCGAGCATGTGGGCGGCGAGCCCCTCGACGAAATCGAGGGTGGAGCGGGTGGAGTGCAGTTCGTAGGGATCGAGGGAGGCGCCCATCACCAGCTCGCCGCGGGCCGACTGGCTCACGTAGACGTGCAGGCTGCCGGACACCAGGATCGGGTCGAGCCAGGGCTTCTGCGGCTCCGTGACCATGGCCTGCAGGGGGTGGATGTAGAGCGGGGTGCGCAGCCCCACCATGTGGCAGACACGGGGGGTGAACCCGGCCACCGCGCACAGCACCCGGGGCGTGGAGACGTAGCCGCGGGTGGTGTGCACCCCCCTCACCTTGCCGCCCTGCACATCGATGCCCGTGACTTCGGTGCGCTGGTGGATTTCCACGCCGCGCCGGTCGGCGCCGCGCCCGTACCCCCACGCCACCGCGTCATGGCGGGCAATGGCTCCGGGCGCGTGGTAGAGCGCGCCCAGGATGGGCGCATGGCCACCGCAGGAAAGATCGATCTGCGGGGCCGCCTTCTTCACGGCCTCCGGACCCACCAGTTCGCTGTCCACCCCGAAGTGCTTGTTGACCTCCGCGCGCCACCGCATGGTGCGCACGGCAGAGTCGGTGTGGGCGAGGGTGAAGTGCCCTCGCGTGGAGTAGAACAGGTTGAGGTCGAAGTCCTGCGCCAGGTCCTGCCAGAGCCGCACCGACTCGTCGTAGAACGCCACGCCCTCGGGAGTGAGGTAATTGGAGCGGATGATGGTGGTGTTGCGCCCCGTGTTGCCGCCGCCGATGTAGCCGCGCTCGAGCACCGCCACGCGGGACATTCCGTGGTCACGAGCGAGATAGTAGGCGCTGGCCAGCCCGTGACCGCCGGCGCCGATGATCACGGCGTCGTAGCTGTCCCCGAGACGCTCCGGTTCGCGGAACATGCGGGGGTCCGGGTGCGTCGCGGACAGGGCGAAGCGCAGCAACTGGTACGGCATGGGGCTCGTACACCGCGGCGTGGAACGCCGGGTGATTCTTGTCAGGAAAATTAGATGCGTATGATGAACGCGGCGCCGACACGCGTCAATGGCGACAGCGACCCATCACGGAACTGCGCGTCCAGCCGCCCAGGCGTGTTTCGCCCAGGCGATGCGGGCATGCCGGTAGGCGTCGAGCACACTCAGCGCATAGATGAAGAACCCCCCGGCGTGCCTGCCGACGAAGGACTGCCCGCCTGTGGCGAGGTGGGCGCTCACCCAGCCGAGCACCAGCATGAAGAAGATGAAGGTCATCGCCCGGGTACCCTGCCCGTTCAGGACCTGTCCCATGCCGGGCAGCAGCGCAGCCACGGCAAGCACCCATCCGGGGCGCGGCGGCGCGGCGGCCTCAGCCATGACACTCGTCCCCGGCGAGCGCCCGGGCCAGCCGCACGACCGCGCGCGCCAGGGCATCCACCGTTTCCGGGTCTGCCTGCTGCAGGTCGAAACGCGCCTGCCGAAGCACAAGGTATTCGGGCCGCCGCGCTTCCGCCACTCGCTGCACCAGTCGGGCACCCCGGGGGGACACCACCAGCTCCTTGGCCGCATCCTGGGCAAAGAACGTCTCGCCAGCGCGCACCACCGCCAGCGGCGCAACGGCCTCACGGTCGGCTCGCAGGCTGACGTGCGGCGGCCAGGAAGGCGGCGACTCCAGGCGCACCGGCAGCTCCGAGGATGGCGAGAAGAACTCCGTGCCCTGCGGTCTGGCAAGGGCATCGAAGCAGGCCCCGGGCCGCAGGCGGGCGGCGCACGTGGCCGAGAGCCAGATCACGGGCAGCTTGCGATACCCCGCGTGGTCGAGGATCAGAGCCACCTCCAACGGCAGCCCCTCGCAGTAGCCCGAAAGAGTGGGCATGCCGGCGCGATCGGTGCCGGTGCGGGGCTGGTCCAGCACCCGCTCGCAGCCCCGAAGCAACCCTGCGCGCCACCGGCGGGTGTTTTCCTGATCGCGTCGCCAGCGCCAGGCGAGCGCACCACCGCAGACGGCGGCGGCCAGCAGTGCCGCGGCTCGCATCGGCCTCGAACCGGCTTCAGCGCACCACGGTCACCGGGCAGTGCGCCCTGGCCACCACTTCCGCAGCCACCGAACCGAGCAGCGCCCGGGCAAGCCCGGTCAGGCCCAGGGAGCCGGTGACCACGTGGTCGAAGCCGCCCTCGCGGGCATAGGCGACGATGGCCTCGGCAATGGAATCCCCCTGGACGGTGACGCACTCCGCCCGCGACAGGCCGGCAGCCCGGGCGCGAGCCTCGGCGGCCGCGAGTTCCCGGTGCGTCTGGGCTGCCGCCGCGTCCAGCACCCGGGAATCCCAGAACGCGGAATGCGCGGCACTGTCGCGCCCGACACGCTCCACTGTGAGGAACGACAGCGCGGCACCGGTCTGGCTGGCCAGGTCCACGGCCACCGCCACCGCCTTTTCGGACGAGCCGGAGCCGTCGGTTGCGCAGAGGATCTTGCGGATCATGGCCTTCCCCTCGGCGGCGGCCTAGTAGCCACGCGGCCGCGGCCACGGCATGGTGAACTGGTCACCGCGGCGCACGAACTTGTAGCGGTGGAGCACGAACCACAGCGAGGCGACGATGTAGAACGCGATCACCGCCAGCAGCGTGGCGCCGTAGCCCAGGAAGGTGGCGAAGTAGGTGGCCCCGCACAACAGCAGCAGCAGGATCGCCGGCAGCGGGTGGAACGGGTGCACGTAGCCCCGCTTGATGCTGCCCAGGGGCCACTGCCTGCGGAACTTGATCATGTTGATGGACATGAAGGTGTAGCCCAGCAAGCCCGAGAGAATGGAGAAGGTGATCACCTGGTCGAGAGGCGCCTTGAAGGCGAACACCACGGCGATGGGGATCAGGAAGAGCACGGCGCGGTAGGGCGTGCGGTAGCGCGGATGCACCGCGCCGAACCAGGATGGCAGGTAACGATCGCGCCCCATGGAAAACCAGGCCCGCGAGGCGTCGTTGATGCAGCCGTTGGCCGAAGCCACGGCGGAAAAGATGGTGCCCACGAACAGGGTGACCTGCAGCGGCGTGCTGCCGGTGAGGCGGGCGGCGTCGTACATGGGCGTGATGGCCTGTCCGAGGTACTCCCAGGGCATGAGCCCGGAGGCCACGTACCACGTGATGGAGGCGGCGATCAGCAGCGTGATCATGCCGCTCATGGTGCCCAGCGGGATGGACCTGCCGGCCGATCGAACCTCCTCGGCAGCCTGGCAGGTTCCCTCGATGCCAAGGTAGTACCACATGCCGAACTGCAGGGCCGCGATCACGCCGATCCAGCCGTAGGGCAGGTCCACGAGCAGTTCACGGTGCAGCAGCACCTTGCCCTGCTCCCACGGCGACACCCCGAAGAACAGGATCACCAGTGCGGAGAAGGCGGCGGCCGTGATGACGAAGTTCACCGTGAGTGTCATGTACACACCCCGGTAGTTCAGGAACGCGAGCAGCGCGATGGTGAGCACGACGAAGGGCCGCGGGTCCAGGTCGGCGTGGCCGAACTCGCCGGCCACGGCCTTCATGAGGTCGCCCACCACGAGGGCATCGCCTGCCTCCAGCATGGTGTAGGCCATCACCAGGTAGAGCCCCACATTGAAGGCCATCAGAGGGCCGATCACGTGCTTGGCCTGGGTGTACTGCCCACCCGCCGCTGCCACCGTGGAGGTGACCTCCGAGTCGATCATCGCCACGCAGGTGTAGAGCAGGCCGATCACCCAGCAGGCGATCAGCGACCCGAAGGCGCCGCCCTTGCCGACGGAAAAGTTCCAGCCCATGAACTCTCCCACCAGCACGATGCCCACGCCCAGCGCCCACACGTGGGCGGGCCCCAGCACCTTGAGCAGGGCGATGCGCTGCGATCCTGGCGCGCCGCCCCCGTCCAGCGCCTGTGCGGTGGTCTGCTGCATCGGTGTTCTCCCCGGTTGCCCTTCCGTCGCCTCCGGCGGCACGCGCCGCAGGCAGCTCGCCGCGATCGCGGCCGTTCTACTCGTCTCCCTCGCGGGAGGAGAGCAGGAAGTCCTCGTCGTATTCCCTGGACACCCGCCAGAAGTCGGCCACCATCCACAGCAGCAGCAGGATGGACATGCCCCAGGCGGCGTAGCTCAGCAGGTCCCAGAAGTCCATGGCATCACTCCTCGCGGCCGGCATCGCCGAACCGCTCCCGGATCACCTCGCGGTACTCGCGGTCCGACCAGCGAAGCATCATCACGAAATAGCCCACGATCACCAGCGCCGTGATGGCGAGCGGCACCGGCTCCACCGTGTAGTCGAAGCGGTTCTCCACGATGGGCTTGGCAGTCTCCGGGGTGTGGCCGAGTTTCTCCCACTGCTGCGCCCGCACGGGCGTCTGCCCGAGCGACGCCCACGTCACCGCGGCGGCGGGCGCCTGCTCGCCGGCCGCCGCCTGCGTCTCCCCGGCGCCCGGCGCGGCGGCGGAATGATCCCTGGCCAGGAACACCGGGGCGAGCAGGCAGATGAACACCAGCACCATGAGGAAGATGCTGTCCACAAACTGGCCGGCGCCGCCCTGTCGTGGCGGCTGGTAACGGTCGCTCATGACCGCCCCCTTTCGTCGAGGTGGCGGATGTCGAGGCCGTAGATGTGTTCCTTGTCCTCGCGGTAGTGCCTGACCATGGCGAGGATGGACGCGGTGTTGAACACCAGCAGAAGCAGCGCCCCAACGGCCAGCGCTGCGCGAATACCGCCGTCGCGCACGTGGGCGTCCACCGCAAGGTAGACGAACCCCACACAGACCCAGAGCACCGCCACCATGAAGAGGGCGAATGCACGGTCGCGCGCGAACATGCGGTCGATGCGGTGAGCGAGGTGCTCAGCCATCGACGCCTCCCGTGACTGTCGATACGTCGTTTCGGATTTCGCCGCGAAGGCGCATGCGCCCCGCGATCGAACCGGTTTTTTCTGATCGCGTTTTAATTCCCGCGCGAGACTCGTGTCAAGGCGCATCCATGCTGCAGGTGCGAAGCCCCGGGGACCCGCGCGGCGTCGAGGGCTATAATCCGCGCCCCAGGAATGCGCCGGTCGCGACGCACCGAAACAGACCTCACCCATGACCGTCCCGCACCTCACCACCGCCCTCACCGGTCCGCTTCGGGACCTCGAGAGATCCATCCTCCAGGCCCAACCGGCCATCGAGCACTGGTTGCGCTCCAAGTGGCTGGAGCACACCTCGCCCTTCTACGCCTCGGTGGACCTGCGCAACGCGGGCTTCAAGCTCGCGCCGGTGGACACCAACCTGTTTCCCGGCGGCTTCAACAACCTCGCGCCCGAGTTCCTGCCGCTGGCAGTGCAGGCAGTGATGGTGGCGGTGGAGAAAATCTGTCCGGACGCTCGCGGGATCCTTCTCGTCCCCGAAAACCACACCCGCAACGTGTTTTATCTCAGCAACGTGGCGGCGCTGCAGAACATCCTGCGGCGGGCAGGCATGAAGGTGCGCATCGGCACGCTGATCCCCGAGATAAGCCAGCCCACCCCCGTGGACCTGCCCGGGGGCGCCTCGCTGTTGCTCGAGCCCATCGTGCGCAAGGGCAATCGCGTCGGCCTGGCCGACTTCGACCCCTGCACCATCCTGCTCAACAACGACCTCTCCGCGGGCATCCCGGCCGTCCTGCGCGATCTGGAGCAGACGGTCATCCCGCCGCTGCACGCCGGCTGGGCGGTGCGGCTGAAGTCCAATCACTTTGCCGCCTACGACACGGTGGCCGAGGAGTTCGCGCGCCTGGTGGGCATCGACCCGTGGCTCATCAACCCCTATTTCGGCACCTGCGGCGAGGTGGACTTCCAGGGCCGCTCCGGCGAGGACTGCCTGGCCGGATGGGTGGACGACATCCTGGCGCGCACGGCCGCCAAGTACCGCGAATACGGCATCGACCAGCAGCCCTTCGTCATCGTCAAGGCGGACGCCGGCACCTATGGCATGGGTATCATGTCGGTGAAGAGCGCCAGCGAAATGCGCGGCTTGAACCGCAAGCAGCGCAACCGCATGGCCGTGGTGAAGGAGGGCCTGGAGGTCAGCCGCGTGCTGGTGCAGGAAGGCGTGCCCACCTTCGAGAGCGTAAACGAGGCGGTGGCCGAGCCAGTGGTGTACATGATCGACCATTTCGTGGTGGGCGGCTTCTACCGCGTGCACACCGGCCGCGGCCCAGAGGAAAACCTCAATGCGCCCGGCATGCACTTCGTGCCGCTTGCCTTCGACGACAGCTGCCACCAGCCCGACCCGGAGGCCAACCCCGACGCCACACCCAACCGCTTCTACGCCTACGGCGTGGTGGCGCGCCTCGCGCTGCTGGCGGCGGCGCTGGAACTCGAACGCACCGAGGACGCGGCCGCGGCGGCAAGCTGACAGCCCATGGATATCGCCTTCGTCATCGACCCCATCGAGTCGCTGCGCGCCTACAAAGACTCCACCGTGGCGATGATGCGCGAGGCCGCGGCCCGCGGTCATGGCGTCCACGCCATCCATCACGACACGCTCGAATGGCGCGGCGCGGCCGGGGTGTGCGCGCCCTCGCTGGCGCTCGAACTGCCGGCCGACGATGCGCACTGGTGGCGCGAGCGCGGCACGGCCGATGGCCCGCTGACACGCTTCGACGCGCTGCTCATGCGCAAGGACCCGCCCTTCGACATGGAGTACGTGTACGCCACCCACCTGCTGGAGCTGGCCGAGGCCGCCGGGGTGCGCGTGGTCAACCGGCCCCGCAGCCTGCGCGACTTCAACGAGAAGCTCGCCATCGCGCGCTTCGCATGCTTCACCGCCCCCACGCTGGTGACCAGCAACGAGGCCTCCATTCGCGCCTTCCTGGCCGAGCATGGCGACATGGTGGTCAAGCCGCTGGATGGCATGGGCGGCGCCTCGGTGTTTCGCCTGCATGCCCGCGACCCCAACGTGGGCGTGATTCTCGAAACCATCACCCACTTCGGCCGGCGCACGGTGATGGCGCAACGCTACCTGCCCGAGATCGCCCAGGGCGACAAGCGCATCCTGGTGATCGACGGCGTGGCCGCACCCTACGCGCTGGCGCGCATCCCCAAGGCCGGCGAGTCGCGCGGCAATCTGGCCGCCGGCGGCCGGGGCGTGGCGCAGCCGCTGTCGGCCCGGGACCGCGAGATTGCCGAGGGCATGGGGCCGGCACTGCGTGCCGCCGGCCTCACCATCGTGGGGCTGGATGTGATCGGCGAGCACCTCACCGAGGTCAACGTCACCAGCCCCACCTGCATGCGCGAGATCCTCGACCAGACCGGCTTCAGCGTCGCCGCCATGGTGCTCGACGCCCTGGAAAGACCGGCGGCGTAGAATCAACCGGTCTCTTTCCCGGCTCGGCGCTCCATGGTTGGCATCCTCATCCTCGCCCACGGCAGCCTTGGCGACAGCCTGATCCACTGCGCTGCCCATGTGATGGGCGGGCGGCCCCCGCGGCTGCTGGAGCTGGGCGTCACGGTGAACGACGACCCTACCCGCGTGCTGCCGCGCGCCCTGGGGCTGGCGAGCCAGCTCGACAGCGGCAGCGGGGTGCTCGTGCTCACCGACATGTACGGCGCCACACCCTCCAACATCGCCGCCCGCTTGCTCGCGCCCGGGCGCGTGGAGGGCCTGGCGGGCGTGAACCTGCCCATGCTGGTGCGCGCCCTCACCTATCGCAACGAACCCCTCGCTGCCGTGGTGGCCAAGGCCGTCTCCGGCGGCATCGAAGGGGTCATGCGCATGACACCCGCCGACCATGCAGCTACGGGAAGTTGAGATCGTCAACCGCCTGGGCCTGCACGCGCGGGCCTCGGCCAAGCTCACCCAGGTGGCCGCCCAGCACCAGTGCGAGGTGTGGCTGTCGCGCAATGGCCGGCGCGTCAACGCCAAGAGCATCATGGGCGTGATGATGCTGGCCGCCTCCAAGGGGTCCAAGGTTCACATCGAGACCGACGGCACCGACGAAGCGCAGGCCATGGAGGCGCTGGTCGCGCTCATCGCCGACCGCTTCGGCGAGGGAGAGTAGGCGCCCGCCCCGGCGCCTGCCGCGCCGCCATGTCCTTCACCGTCCACGGCATCGGCGTTTCGGGCGGCATCGCCATCGGCCGCGCCCATGTGCTGTCGCGCGCCCAACTGGAGGCGCCCTACCGGGAAATCGCCGAGGGTGAGACGGCCGCCGAGCAGGCGCGTTTCGATAACGCCATCGGCCGCGTGCGCCGCGAGCTCTCCGACATCGCCAGCCACATCCCCGACAAGGCGCCGCCGGAGTTCGAGGCCTTCCTCAACGTTCACCTGCTGATCCTCGCCGACCCAACGCTCGCCGAGGCCCCCAAGGCGCTCATCGCCGCCCAGCGCTGCAACGCCGAGTGGGCCCTCAAGCAACAACTCGACGCGCTGCTGGCGCAGTTCGACAGCATCGAGGATCCGTACCTGCGTGAGCGCAAGACCGATGTGATGCAGGTGGCCGAGCGGGTGCTGGCGGCGCTGCTGCTGGAAGCGCCGGGCGACGCGGCAGCGCCCGGGCAGGGCGTCCCGGCCGACGGCGCCATCCTGGTGGCCCATGACCTGTCGCCGGCGGACGTGATCCTGTTCAAACGCCACCGCTTCGCCAGCTTCGTCACAGACGTGGGCGGCGTCACCTCTCACACCGCCATCGTTGCGCGCAGCCTGGGCATCCCCTCCATCGTGGCCCTGCACCACGCCCGCGACCTCGTGAGCGAGGGCGAAACGCTCATCGTGGACGGCGACCGCGGCGTGATGATCGTCGACCCCGACGAGGGGGTGCTGGCGGAATACCGACTGCGCCGCGAGCAATGGGACCTGGAGCGCCAGAAGCTGCGGCGCCTCAAGACCACCCGCGCCGCCACCCTCGATGGCACGCGGGTGGAACTGCACGCCAACATCGAACTGCCCGACGACGTGCCCGACGCCCGTGACAGCGGCGCCGCCGGCGTGGGCTTGTTCCGCACCGAGTTCCTGTACCTCAACCGCCGCGACCTGCCCAGCGAGGATGAGCAGTACGAGGCCTACCGCCGCGCGGTGACGGCCATGGACGGCCTGCCGGTCACCATCCGCACCTTCGACCTGGGCGCCGACAAGGCGCTGGCCGGCACGGCCACCTCCAGCACCAATCCGGCCCTGGGGTTGCGCGCCATCCGGCTGTGCCTGTCGGAGCCGCTCATGTTCCTGGGGCAACTGCGCGCCATCCTGCGCGCCGCCGCCCACGGCCCCGTGCGTCTGCTGGTACCCATGCTGTCCTCGGTTCAGGAGCTGCACCAGACCCTGCACCTGGTGGACGAGGCGCGCCGTGGCCTGGAGCGCGATGGCATCGCCCACGATGGCGCCGTGCCCGTGGGCGGCATGATCGAGGTGCCGGCCGCGGCGCTGTCGCTGGCCGCGTTCCTCAAGAAGCTCGACTTCGTCTCCATCGGCACCAACGACCTGATCCAGTACACCCTTGCCATCGACCGCACCGACGACGAGGTGGCCCACCTCTACGACCCGTTGCACCCGGCGGTGCTAGCGCTGGTGGCGGGGGTCATCCAGGGTGCCAACCGGGCGGGCAAGCCGGTGGCGGTGTGCGGCGAGATGGCCGGCGACACGGCGCTTACCCGGTTGCTGCTGGGCTTCGGCCTGCGCCAGTTCTCCATGCACCCGGCCAACCTGCTGTCGGTGAAGCAGGCCGTGCTCAGGACCGACCTGGGCCTCGCCACCCAGGTGGCGCGGCGCATGCTGCGCGTGCAGGACCCTGAGCGCCTGCGGGCCATGCTCGAGCGCCTCAACGCCGGTTGAGAGCGCCGTGCAGATCGACTCCGAGCACCTGAGCCGCCAGCTCAAGCGGGGCCTGGCGCCGTTGTATGCGGTGCATGGCGAGGAGACGCTGCTCGCCCTCGAGGCAGCCGACCGTATCCGCGCCGAGGCGCGCAGCCAGGGGTTCGGAGAGCGCGAGCTGATGATCGCCGAGCGGGGGTTCGACTGGGGACGGCTTTCGGCCAGCGCGGCGAGCTTGTCGCTGTTTGCCACGCGGCGCCTGGTCGAACTGCACATCGCCAGCGCCGCGGCGGCCAACGATGGCGAGCAGGCGCTGCTGGCCTATGCCAGCGCGCTGCCACCCGACACGCTCACACTGGTGCAATTGCCTGCCCTGGAATCGCGCACCCGCAAGTCCCGCTGGTTCGCGGCCCTGGACGCGGCCGGCGTCATGGTTCATGCCCAGGCGGTGCCACCAGAGCGGTTGCCCGCGTGGCTGGCGGGCCGGCTCGATGCCCAGGGCCATCAGGCTGGCGAGGACGTGCTTGCCGTGCTTGCCGCGCGCGTGGAGGGCAACCTGCTGGCGGCCCACCAGGAAGTACGCAAGCTCGCGCTGCTGTTCCCCGCGGGCCCCTTGAGCGTGGAGCAGGTGAGCGGGGCGGTACTGGACGTGGCGCGCTACGACGTGAGCGGGTTGCGCGAGGCCCTGCTCTCGGGCGAGGCGGCGCACGCCGTGCGCGTGCTCGACGGCCTTCAGGCCGAAGGCGAGGGGCTGCCCCTGGTGGTGTGGGCCGTGGCGGAGGAGACGCGCGGCATGCTGGCGGTGGCGGAGATGAGCGCTCGGGGTATTCCCCTGCCGAGGGTCTTCGAGGAACTGCGCATCTGGCGCGACCGGCAGACCAAGGTGCAGCGCGCTTTGCGCCGCATCGACCTGGCGACGCTGCGCGCGGCGCTGGTGTCCTGCGCCCGCATCGACCGCATCGCCAAGGGCGTGGCCCAGGGTGATGCCTGGGACGAGCTGCGCGCCCTGGCCTTGCAACTGACCGGCGGCCGCGCGAGGCGGCAGGGTGCCGAAGCGCGCTAAAATCCGCTCTCTTCATACGCTGCGCACCGCGCCCGCTTCGAACCCCCTCACATGGACGTCCAGACCTATATCCACGGCGTGGGCCGCGCGGCCCGCGCGGCTTCGCGCCAACTGGCGCGCGCCGAGACCGCCGCCAAGGATCAGGCGCTGCTGGGCATCGCCGAGGCCATCGAGCGCAACCACGCCAGTCTGCTCGAAGCCAACGCCGCGGACATGGCGCAGGCGCGCTCCACCGGCCTGGAGGCCGCCTTGCTCGACCGTCTGGCGCTCACCGAAAAGGGCGTGCGCTCCATGGCGCAGGGGCTGCGCGAAATCGCCGCGCTGCCCGACCCCATCGGCGAGATCTCCGAACTGCGCTACCGGCCCAGCGGCATCCAGGTGGGCCGCATGCGCGTTCCCCTGGGCGTGGTGGGCATCATCTATGAGGCGCGCCCCAACGTCACGGCCGACGCCGCCGGGCTGTGCCTGAAGTCGGGCAATGCCGCGATCCTGCGCGGGGGCTCCGAAGCGATCCGCTGCAATCAGGCGGTGGCGGCCTGCGTGCATGAGGGCCTGCGGGCCGCCGGCCTGCCCGAGACGGCCGTGCAGGTGATCGAGACCACCGACCGCGCCGCGGTGGGCGAGCTGCTCGCCATGAAGGAACACGTGGACGTGATCGTGCCGCGGGGCGGCAAGGGCCTGATCGAGCGCGTGAGCCGCGAGTCGCGCATCCCGGTCATCAAGCACCTGGACGGCGTCTGCCACGTGTACATCGACGATCGCGCCGATCCGGACAAGGCGGTGCGCATCGCCGACAATGCCAAGACCCAGCGCTACGGCACCTGCAACACCATGGAGACGCTGCTGGTGCACGCCGGCATCGCCGCGCGCGTGCTGCCGCCCCTGACGGCCATCTATCATGCCAAGGGTGTGGAGCTGCGCGGCTGCGAGCGCGCCCGCGCCATCGTGCCCGCCATGCATGAGGCCACCGACGCAGACTGGGCCGCCGAGTACCTGGCCCCCATCCTGGCGGTGCGGGTGGTGGACGACCTGGATGCGGCCATGGCGCACATCGGCACCTGGGGCTCGCAACACACCGATGCCATCGTCACCGAAGACTACACCCGCGCCCGGCGCTTCCTGCGCGAAGTGGACTCCAGCTCGGTCATGGTGAACGCCTCCACGCGCTTCGCCGACGGCTTCGAATACGGGCTGGGCGCGGAGATCGGCATCTCCACCGACAAGCTGCACGCCCGCGGCCCGGTGGGCCTGGAGGGCCTCACCTCGCTCAAGTTCGTCGTGCTGGGCGACGGACAGGTGCGCGGCTGAGAGGCGGCGCGTCCATGGCCTACTGGAGCTTGCTGCGCCACGCCCCCTGGGGCGAGATCGCCAAGGTGGCGGCCAAGGCTGCTGCCAAGGCGCCCGACCTGGTGCGCGAGCTGCGCAGCCGGGCTTCGGGTGAAGAAACCGCCCCCCCGGAACCGTCCTCCCCCGGCCAGGCCGCGGCCGACCTGGAGCGTGTGCGCTTCGATCTTGAACTGGTCAAGACCAACCTCGACCGGCTGCGTGCCCACAGCGAGGCGCTTGCGCAGGAGCGCCTCGAGCTGGCACGGGCCGCGGAAGAGAGCTTTCGCGTGCTTTCAGCGCGGCTGCGCCTGGCCCTCTGGCTGGCGGCGGCCGCGCTCGCCGCCGCCCTAGCGGCCCTGGCCGCCGCGCTGCTGCGCTAGCGGCGCGCTGTTCGTCCCCATCACAGGAGTTTTTCGTGAGCGCCATTCACGAAGTACGCGTCCCGGACATCGGCGACTTCAAGGACGTGCCCGTCATCGAACTGCTGGTCAAGCCGGGCGACACGGTATCGAAGGACGACTCGCTCATCACGCTGGAATCGGACAAGGCCACCATGGAGGTGCCCGCCCCCATGGCCGGCACGGTGCGCGAGCTCAAGGTCAAGGTGGGCGACAAGGTATCCCAGGGAACGCTGATCGTACTGATGGAAGCCTCGGTGGCCGCCACCGCGGCATCGGCGGCAGGCGCCTCCAGCGCGCCCCCGGCCGCTTCACCGGCCCCCGCGGCATCGCCCGCCGCGGGCCCCGCGTCGCGCGGTGATCTGCACGCCGACGTGCTGGTGCTGGGC
Organism: Burkholderiales bacterium; assembly: GCA_044339985.1. Classification (GTDB taxonomy): domain Bacteria; phylum Pseudomonadota; class Gammaproteobacteria; order Burkholderiales. Next base: position 13,155 of record JBIIUM010000060.1, read on the forward strand.
TCGGGCCCTGGCGGCTATACCGCCGCCTTTCGCGCCGCCGACCTGGGCCGCCAGGTGGTGCTGGTGGAACGCCATGCAACCCTGGGCGGGGTGTGCCTGAACGTGGGCTGCATTCCCTCCAAGGCGCTGCTGCACGCGGCGCGCGTCATCGCCGAGGCGCAGGAGATGTCCCACTTCGGTCTGAAGTTCGCCAAACCCGAGGTGGACCTGCCTGCCCTGCGCGGCTGGAAGGACGGCGTGGTGGGCCGGCTCACCAAGGGGCTGGCGGGACTGGCCAAGCAGCGCAAGGTCACGGTGATCCAGGGGCGCGGCGCCTTCGCTTCGCCGCGGCTGCTCGAGGTGACCAAGGCCGATGGCACGCGCACCACCGTGTCCTTCGACCACTGCATCATCGCCGCCGGCTCGTCGGTGGCGCGCATTCCCGGCTTCCCCTACGACGACCCGAGGCTCATGGATTCCACCGGCGCGCTGCGCCTGGAGGACATCCCCAAGCGCCTGCTGGTGATCGGCGGCGGCATCATCGGCCTGGAGATGGCCTGCGTGTACGACGCGCTGGGCGCGCGGGTGACGGTGGTGGAGCTGGCCAGCGGCCTGATCCCCGGCGCTGACCGCGACCTGGTCAGGCCGCTGCACAAGCGCATCGAGAAACGCTACGAAGCCATTTTGCTGGGCACCAAGGTGGCCAAGCTCGAAGCCCTGCCCGAAGGGCTGCGCGCCACCTTCGAGGGCGAGGGCGCGCCGGCACCCCAGACCTACGACCGCGTGCTCATGGCCGTGGGGCGCCGGCCCAACGGCCGCGACATCGGCGCCGACAAGGCCGGGGTGACGGTGAACGAGCGCGGCTTCATTCCCGTGGACAAGCAGTTGCGCACCAGTGCGCCGCACATCTTCGCCATCGGCGACGTGTGCGGCGAGCCCATGCTTGCCCACAAAGCCTCCCACGAGGGCAAGCTCGCGGCCGAGGTGATCGCCGGCCACAAGACGGCCTTCGACGCCCGCACCATCCCCTCGGTGGCCTACACCGACCCCGAGGTGGCCTGGATGGGCCTCACCGAAACCCAGGCGAAGGAGCGGGGCGTGGAGATCGAGAAGGCGTCCTTCCCATGGGCGGCGAGCGGCCGGGCGCTGGCCACCGGCCGCGACGAGGGCCTCACCAAGCTCATCTTCGAGAAGGGCACGCGCCGCCTGCTCGGCGCGGGTATGGTGGGCCCGAATGCCGGCGAACTCATCGCCGAGACGGTGCTCGGCCTCGAAATGGGCGCCGACGCAGAGGACCTGGGCCTCACCATCCACCCGCACCCGACGCTGTCGGAGACGGTGTTCTTTGCCGCCGAGATCGCCGAGGGCAGCATCACCGACCTCTACCTGCCGAAACGCTGAGCGCGCCCATGCAGGGACGCCCCTTCGTCGCGCTGCTGGAACCACCGTCCGCGCACCACGGTGCCTCGTGGTGGTTCGTGTTTCGCGGCAGCAACCTGCTGGTGGAACGCGACGCCGCTGGCGTGCGGTTACCGTTCGTCACGCGTCCGGAGGATCTCGGGCTCGAGCCGCTGCGCACTCACTACCTGGGCACCAGCGGGCCCGACCACGTCTACGTGGCCGAGGCGGCGGAAGATGCTTCGCCGCCGGACAACATGCAGTGGTCCGGCCTGCGCGCCCTGTTCGGTCTGGTGGATGATGTCACCTTCGCCCTGGCGGGACGCGCGGTGCAGATCGTGGACTGGGACCGCTCGCACCAGTTCTGCGGCCGCTGCGGCACGGGCACCGAGCGCAAGGCGGGGGAGCGCTCGCGCGTTTGCCCGGCCTGCGGACAGACGCACTACCCGCGGCTCGCGCCCGTGGCCATGGCCCTGGTGCGCCGCGGCCGCGAACTGCTGCTGGCGCGTTCGCCCCACTTTCCGCCGGGCATGATGAGCGCTCTGGCGGGCTTCGTGGAGCCCGGCGAGAGCCTGGAGGAATGCCTGGTGCGCGAGGTGCGCGAGGAGGTGGGCGTGGAGGTGCGCAACCTGCGCTACTTCTCCTCCCAGCCCTGGCCGTTTCCCCACTCGCTCATGGTGGCCTTCCACTGCGAGTGGTCGAGTGGAGACATCGTCTGCCAGGCGGGCGAGATCGAGGACGCGGCCTGGTTCTCGCCCGAGTCGCTGCCGGTGCTTCCGAATCGCGTGTCCATCGCACGCCGGCTCATCGAGGACGCGCTGCGCGAGCTGGGCTGAGGGCGGCGGCCGGTCCGGGGCAGGGGGCCGCCCCGTGGGGTCAACGCACCACGTAGGTGGCGGCGAACCTCAGCTCCCAGTCGGGCGCGAAGTCGGGTTTTTTCGGGTAGGCGACCACCGCGGCGCCAAGATTCACGTATCGTCCCCCGACATCCACAACCCGAGAGACGCCGGCGGTGAGCGGAAAGGTCCACGCGCCATCCCCCCTCGCCTGCCAGTTGTAGCTGGTCTCGGTGGTGAGATTCAGCGACCAGCCGCCCGCCAGCAGATAGGTGGCAAAGGGCTGCAGGGTGGTCACGTTCAGGACGGCCCGGTCGGCGGCACCGGCCACCGACCAGACGTGCTGTGCCAGCGCGCCCCAGGTGAAGGGCTGCCCGGTCACGGCAAAGATCACGGCCGGACCGGCGGACCACTTGCCGGAACCCAGCAGGTCGTCACCCGCAGTGGGAATGCCGAGCGAGGCGCCGTAGCCCACGAACACCTTGCGCGTGATGTCGGGAACGTAATAGGGCACCAGGGTGAGATCGCCCACGCCGTCGGCGCGGCCGGGCCAGTGCAACCCGCGAAGCGGCAGGACGGTGCGCAACAGCACCGCGGCGTTGCCCGGCAGCGGCTTGAAGAACGAGGGCTGTATCCGCAGGGTGTAGTTGGTCTGGTCCCGGGGCCCGTTGCCGAACTCGGCGCGGACCTGCGCGGCCAGCGTGGTGACGGGGGCGAGCGGGTTGGCAAGCTGCGCGGCCACTTTGTCCACGCCATCCCCGTCCTGCTGTGCGTGCGCGGCGCACGCTGCCAGCGCCCCCGCCATCACCCCCGCCATCACCCGCAGCACGCAGGACGCGGCAGGCGCGACGATGACGGCGATGCCTCGGGTTTCGACCGCGCAGCGACGAGACGCGGCCACGGGCAACAGCACGCGGTTGGTCGGGCTGGACAGTGGCATGGGCGGGTGATGCCGGGCGAGTGACAACGCACCGGGCGAAAGCCTAAGATGGGGCATTATCCCGCAACTCACCGCCAGCCAGTATCCGTCCGGTTCGCGACCTGTGCGCCGCCCGGAAGCGACACCGGGACACCCATGAACTGGGGCTTGTTCGCGCCCGGCAAGCGCCAGGCCGGCCCGGCCCCGATGACACCCGGCACGATA
>JBIIUM010000236.1:0-4695 GCA_044339985.1 Burkholderiales bacterium
CGTGGGCCTTGGACTGCTCAGCCTGCTGTTTCTGCTGGAAGGCCAGATTCGCTTTGTGGGCCTGGTGGGGCTGGTGCCGCTGCTCACGGCCACGCTGGGCTTCTGCCCGCTCTACACCCTCTTGGGCGTGAGCACCTGCGCGGGCACCTCGGGCCGCGCCTGACGCGCTGGCCGCCGCCGGTTCAGCCCAGGCCCGCAGCCCGGGCCATGAGAGATGCGCCGCTGCCCAGCAGCAGGGTGTGCACCAGCAGCCCCACCTGGGCGGCGCTCAAGCGCCCGTGGATGCGCCGCCCGATCCAGGTGCCCGCCAGCATCAGCGGCAGCAGTGCCGCGGCGCCCAGCAGCAGGCGCGTCTCTGCCAGCAGCCCCGCCGTCACGAAGGCGGCAATGCGCACGCCCGTGCTTACGGTGAACACCGCCGAGAGCGTGGCGCGGCGGCGCGCCTCGTCGGCGATGCGGCCGGTGAAATACACCGCATACACCGGTCCGCCCACCCCGAACATGGCCCCCAGCAATCCGCCCAGCAGCCCCGTGGGGTGGGCCGCCATGGCCGGAAGCCGGATGGCCCGGCCCCGGCGCAGCAAGCCCGCCAGCCCATAGCCCGCCACGAACAGGCCCAAGGCCGCCAGCATGGCCGCGCCCGGCAGGCTGCGCAGCAGCACCACCCCGGCCGCAATGCCGGCCAGCATGGCCGGAAACACCCGCCGCGCCTCGCCCGTGTCCACCGCGCGCCGGGCGCGCCAGGCGGTCGTGCCCGCCGCCGAGAAATCCAGCATCACCATCAGCGGCAGCACCGTGGTGAGCGGCAGAAAATGCGCCAGCAACGGGATGGATACCAGCGCCGAGCCGAACCCCGAGATGCCAAACAGCACGTAGGCCGACAGCACGATGAGCGGGGCGGCCACGAGGACCTCGGCAGACCACGGCATGACCGGAGGGAGTATAGGCGCCGCTACGGCGCGCCGGTGGCGCGGGAAATCGCGTACCTTTGCGCCATGCCCCACTGCGTTGTCCTTGTCCACGGCCTATGGTTGTCCGGCTGGAGCCTTGCGCCGCTGGCGCGCCGGCTTCGGGCTGCCGGATTTCGCGTTGTCGTGTTCTCCTACCCTACTCAGCGGGGGAGTTTCGACGCTCACGCCGCTGCCCTGGGCGCCTTCCTGCAGGCGCAGCCCGAGCCCGTGACCGGCCTGGTGGGGCACAGTCTCGGCGGCCTGGTGGGCCTGCGCGCCCTTGAAATGACCCCGGGGGCGCGGGTGGAGCGGTTGTTGATGCTGGGCTCGCCGGTGCGCGGCAGCAGGGCTGCCGAGGCGCTCGCGCGGCTGCCGGGCGGGCGGGCGCTCGCAGGCCCCACGTTGGCGCAAGCGCTGGAACGGGGCCCGCGCCGCCCGCCCCAGCCGGTGGTGATCGGCATGATCGCCGGCAGCCTGGGCGTGGGCGCGGGACGGCTGGTGACGCGCTTCCCGGGCCCTGGCGATGGCGCCGTTTCCCTGGAGGAGACCCGCTGGGAAGGCCTGGACTCGCGCCTGGTATTGCCCGTGAATCACTTCGGCTTGCTGGTGTCGGCGCGCGTGGCGCGCAGCGCGGCGCGCTTCCTGCGCACCGGTCGGCTGGAGGCGGCGTGAGGGTGCGCCCGGGGGTGCGGTGGATCGCTCTGGGGGGCGTGTGCGCGATGCTGGCGGGGTGCTCCACGGTGCGCTACTACTGGCAGGCAGCGATGGGTCAATGGCAGGTGCAGAACGCCGCCCGCCCCCTGGAAGCCGTGCTCACCGACCCCGCCACCGATGCGCGGCTGCGTGCCCGTCTCGAGACCGCCCGCGGGCTGCGCGAGTACGCAAGCCGCTCGCTGGCGCTGCCCGACAATGGCTCGTACCGCCGCTATGCCGATCTGAAGCGGCCCTACGTGGTGTGGAACGTCTTCGCGGCGGCGGAGTTTTCCGTGGAGCCTCGCCAGTGGTGCTTTCCGGTGGCCGGCTGCGTTACCTACAAGGGCTGGTTCCACGAGGCCGCCGCGCGGCGCTTTGCCCAGCAGCTTGCGGGCGAGGGCTTCGATGTGTTCGTGTACGGCGTGCCCGCCTATTCCACCCTGGGCTGGTTTGACGATCCCCTGCTCAACACCTTCATGCATTACCCTCGCGCGGAGGTGGCGCGGTTGGTGTTCCACGAGCTTGCCCACCAGGTGGTCTACGCCCCGGGGGATTCCACCTTCAACGAGTCCTTCGCCACCGCGGTGGAGCGCGACGGCGTACGCCGCTGGCTGGCGCGCGAAGGCACCCCCGATGAGCGGGCCGAATTCGAGGCCATGGGGCAGCGCCGCCAGGGCTTCGTGGCGCTGGTGGAGCGCACCCGCGCCCAGCTTGCGGCGCTGTATGCCCGGCCCCTGGAGGCCGCGGCCCTGCGCGCGGAAAAAGCGCGCGTGTTCGAGGACATGCGCACCGCCTACCAAGGGCTAAAGCGCGGCTGGGGCGGCTTTGCCGGCTACGACCGCTGGTTCGATCAGCCCCTGGGCAACGCCCACCTGGCCTCGGTGGCGGTGTACACCCAGCAAGTGCCCGCCTTCGAGGCCCTGCTGGCGGTCTGCGGCGGTGATCATGGGCGCTTCCACGCTGCGGGGAAGCAACTCGCGGCGCTGCCCAATGACCGTCGCGCCGCGGCGCTCGCGGCTCTGGCCGCGGGCGAATCCCCCGCCTGCCCAGGCCACTAGCCTTTGTTGGACGACGCCTGGCCCGGCGCGGATGATGAAGCACCCGGGAAGGCTGCGAGGGGAGTGGGGCACGACAGCCTTCCGCGTGAGGTGGGTTTGAGCGCCGGGTTTAGGGGCTACTATTTTGGGAAATTACATATGAAAAACAATTGGGTAGGCGAAATGACGGTTGTTTTGTACAGTTGTTTGTCGCTTTGTAAAGGGACTTTTAGGGCCCCTTTTTCACGTTATGCGCAAGGAGACTGAAATGAGAGAATTTTTGAAGTTTTGGGCATTTTTGATTGTGCTGTTGACAAGCGGATGCGCATACAACGTCGAACTCATTAGCTTTGAAACAGGAGAAACCCTTCGTGGGGGCTTTAATGTTTCGTCTCATGAGGTTTGGGTAAATATGGCTGATGGGACACGATTAAGCGGTAAATATGTTGAGTTACGGAATGATTCGATAAGTTTTGGCACAACCTCTAGCACAGCATTTGCTGGAAGGACATTTGGCTCATTTTCCAGCTTCGGAACGGCCTACTCAATTGGTAGCACTTCTATAGGCTACGCAATTCTAAGAAACCCAGGAACAAAACTGATGATGGAGGTCTTGGTTCGGGCGAATCTTGATAATACAGGGATGGGGGAAGCGAGAACCAATGATGGAAGAACATACAAGGTCATATTTTGATGGTAGCGCATAACAATGGGCTCCAAGGGACGCTTCGCTTCGCTGCGCGCCCCTGAGCCCAAGGGTTGAGGCTGTAGAAAAAGTCCATGCTTCGCGGAGCTTCGAATTTGAGTCCGAAACCGACCTCGCAGGACGCGCGCTATCGAGCGCTACGGCCCACGGGAGGGGTGAACGTACCCCTTTTTTCCGACCCCTTGGCGGTTGGCGACTTTTTCTACAGCCTCGTTAGGCGTCACATGGAACCACCGCGCAAAAGCTACCGCCTGTGGGAGCCACCGGTTCCTCACAAGCTCGACGAACTCACGGGGCAACTCGTCGACATAACGTCTGCGCACTCGTTCCTGCGTCGGCTGAGCGCGCTTGCTCAAGAATCAACGAAAGACGGCGAACTGATCGAGGTGTATTCCATATCTGCGCTAGTTCGCTATTGCCGTTGCTTCACCAGCGGGAGCAGGCCAAAGCTGAAGATTGAGGACCTCAATGCAGCCACGCCTGAGGAAGTCGATGTGCACCACCACATCCGTGGTGCCCGAGACTGGCACATTGCTCATCCTGTAAACCTACAGGAGGTCCATGCAGTACATCTGATTGTTGCTACCTCCGAGGAAGGCACGCCCGTGGCAATCGGAGCATCCTCATTCTCTTCTGCTGCGCTGGCAATGGACTCCCAGCAGATCGGACTCGCGGTATCGCTCACTGAGAAGTGGATCTTGCTACTCCAGAACAGGCTGGCCGCTGAGCAGCTGCGATTGATGCCATACGCTCAAGCGCTATCACCGCAGCAGCTACGCGCGCTTCCGGAGAAGGACCCGGAGCCGAATCGCGATGTACGAGCTAGGCGTAGCCAGGCGCGCGCGCGGTGACGCCTAACCACGCGCTCGTTCGGACTGGCCGCCTGCGGCGTCCGGCCGCACAGCTTTCACGTTGAGGCTGTAGAAAAAGTCCACGCTTCGCGGCGCTTCGAATTTGAGTCCGAAACCGACCTCGCAGGACGCGCGCTATCGAGCGCTACGGCCCACGGGAGGGGTGAACGTACCCCTTTTTTTCCGTCCCCTTGGCGGTTGGCGACTTTTTCTAAAGCCTCGTTGGGTGCCTTCGGAATCAATAGTGGAATCTCAACTGAGCGACTTCGAGGGAATCTTCTGTCACGCGGTAAACCATTCGGTGTTCATCCGTGATGCGGCGTGACCATAAGCCTGAGAGCGCGTGTTTTAGAGGCTCTGGTTTGCCTACGCCGACAAACGGATCTCGCTGCACTTCCTTGAGCAGCTTGTTGATTCGCTCCACCATTTTTCGGTCTTGCTTCTGCCAGTACAGGTAG
>JBIIUM010000237.1:0-4668 GCA_044339985.1 Burkholderiales bacterium
TTGTACCTGTCCGCCCACTCCTGGGGCACCTGGCGCGGCCCGCGGGAGGCACCGCTGGCCCAGTACACGAAGAAAGGCTTGTCTGGCGCGACGGCCTTGTGCTGCCGGAGCCACCCGATGGCGTCGTCGGCGAGATCCTCGCTCAGGTGATAGGGCTGGCCATCCCTGGGATTGCTGGGATGGACGATGGTGGTGTTGCGAACCAGATGGGGTTCGTACTGCGTTGCCTCGCCAGCCAGAACGCCATAGAAGTATTCGAAACCACAGCCGGTGGGCCAGTAATCGAAGGGCCCCGCCGCCGTGGTGTGGTCGGCGGGCGCGTTGTGCCACTTGCCCCGCGCGCCGGAGTCGTAGCCGTAGGCCTTGAGCACTTCGGTGACCATGGCGCTGGTCTTGAGCTGCACGCCCGAATAGCCGTCCCGGTCGTTGGCGAATTCGGCAATCTGGCCGGCGCCCACGCGATGGTGATTGCGCCGGGTGAGCAGCGCGGCCCGGGTGGGTGAGTACATGGCCATGGCGTGGAAACGGTTGAAGGTGATGCCTTCCCGGGCGATCCGGTCCATGGTGGGCGTGGCGATCTCGCGCCGAACGTGCCCTCTGGAAGAAGCCCGGGCGGCGACGATACGGCAGGGGCGCGCTCGACGCCGCCCCCACTGCCCGGCATGCAGGCCGCCGGGACCATCGACCGGGTAGCCAGGCCCCGCAGCTTGTGTCCACGGCAGCCCCATCAGGGCGAGAGCCGCTCCAGCTGCCAGACGGGGCCGTGGCGCGTGTACTGGAGCCGGTCGTGCAGCCGGCTGGGGCGTCCCTGCCAGAACTCGAAGCATCCCGGCGTGAGGCGGTAGCCGCCCCAATGCGGGGGACGCGGCGGGTCCTCACCCATCTCCCGGGCCACCTGCGCGATGCGCTCCTCGATCACCTGGCGGCTGGGGATGACGGCGCTCTGGGTGGAGGCCCATGCCCCATGGCGGCTTCCCAGGGGCCGCACCTGGAAGTAGTCGTCGGACTCCTGCGCGGCCACCTTGTCCACGGCGCCGTCGATGCGGATCTGACGCTCCAGTTCAGGCCAGAAGAACAGCAACGTGGCGTGTCCGTTCTCCGCCAGTTCGCGGCCCTTGCGGCTGGCGTAGTTGGTGAAGAACGAGAAGCCGCGCCGGTCGAAGCCCTTGAGCAGCACGATGCGCGCCGCGGGCCTCCCCTCGCGCGAGGCGGTGGCGAGCGTCATGGCGTTGGGCTCCGGCAGTTCCGCTTTGAGCGCCTCGTCGAACCAGCGCTGGAACTGGTCGAAGGGGTCGGGGGCGGCATCCTGCTCGTCGAAGCGGGCTTTGAGGTACTCCTTGCGGAGGTGAGCGATGGTCACGGCGACACCCGATGGCTGTGGCAAACCACCAGTCTAGCCGACCCGGCGCCGCCGCCGGCTCACGCGGCGAGGGGATGCCGTTTCAGCGCTTCACCACCGAGGCGTCCTGGCCGAACAGCACCCGCTTCGCGGCTTCATCCACCGTGGGCTTCGCGTTCACCGAGCCAGCCAGCGCGTAGGCGCGCTGCACCGCGGGCCGGGCGCGGATGGCCTCGAACCAGCGCCGCAGGTTGGGGAAATCCGCCAGGTCCTGGCGCTGGCGCTCGTGGGGCACGATCCAGGGATAGCAGGCCATGTCGGCGATGGAGTAGTCGCCCGCCACGTAGTCGCGGTCGGCGAGGCGGCGGTCGAGCACGCCGTACAGGCGCGCCGTCTCCTTCACGTAGCGGTCGATGGCGTAGGGGAGTTTTTCGGGCGCGTACTGCACGAAGTGATGGTTCTGCCCGGCCATGGGTCCGAGGCCGCCCATCTGCCAGAACAGCCACTGCATCACTTCCACCCAGCCGCGCGTCTCGCGCGGCAGGAAGCGACCGGTCTTGGCGGCCAGGTAGGTGAGGATGGCGCCCGACTCGAACACGGAAATGGGTTCGCCGCCATCGCCAGGGTCGGTATCCACCAGGGCCGGGATGCGATTGTTGGGCGCGATGCGCAGGAAGTCGGGCTGGAACTGCTCGCCGCGGCTGATGTTCACCGGGACGATGCGATAGGGCAGTTGCGTCTCTTCCAGGAAGATGGTGACCTTGTGTCCGTTGGGCGTGGTCCAGTAATGCAAGTCGATCATGGCGGCAGGCGAGGGATGGCGAATGCGGGGGCGCGAGTATAGGCGCCGTGGCCAAGGCCGGCGCCGGCATGGCGCCCGCGGCCCATTCCCGGTAACTTCGCGCCTCCCCCAAGAGAGCAATCCATGGAACACTTCGACCTCGTTTGCATCGGCGGCGGCAGCGGCGGCGTGGCCACTGCCAATCGCGCCGCCAGCCACGGCGCCCGGGTGGCGCTGGTGGAATCGGGCCGCCTGGGCGGCACCTGCGTGAATGTGGGCTGCGTGCCCAAGAAGATCATGTGGACCGCGGCCCAGATGGCCGAGTCCATGGAAGACGCCGCCGGCTACGGCTTCACCGTGCCGCCCCACGAGTTTTCCTGGCAGAAGCTGGTGAGCGCGCGCGATGCCTACGTGCGTAACCTCAATGCCGCCTACGAGCGCTATCTGCTGGGCAACGGCGTCACCCTGGTGCGCGGACGCGCCACGCTGGCCGACGGGCACACGGTGGTGGTGGATCACACGCGCCTGGGGGCGAAGAACGTCCTCGTGGCCACGGGCGGCCACCCCCGCCTGCCGGACATTCCCGGCGCGCACCTGGGCATCACCTCCGACGGCTTTTTCGCCCTGCAAACCCAGCCGCGGCGCGTGGCCGTGGTGGGCGCGGGCTACATCGCAGTGGAAGTGGCCGGTGTGCTCCACGCCCTGGGCAGCGAGGTGACGCTGTGCCTGCGTCGCGACCACTTCCTGCACGGCTTCGACGCCATGCTGCGCGATGCCCTCATGCGCCACATGGAGGGCAGCGGGGTCGCCGTACGGCGCCACTGCCGCCCTGCGCGCCTTGAACAGGCAGCGGACGGGTTGCGGCTGCACGACGAGGCCGGCGGGGTCCACGGCCCCTTCGACGCCGTGCTGTGGGCCATTGGGCGCTCACCATCCACCGCGGGCCTCGGGCTTGAGGCCGCCGGCGTGGCGCTGCGCCAGGACGGCGTGATCCCCGTGGACGAGTGGCAGGCCACGTCCGTGCCCGGCATCTTCGCCGTGGGCGACGTGATCGGCCACCACGAACTCACCCCCGTGGCCATCGCCGCGGGGCGCCGCCTGGCCGACCGGCTGTTCGGCGGTCAGGCGGGCCGCAAGCTCGACTACGAGAACGTCCCCACGGTGATCTTCAGCCACCCGCCCATCGGCACGGTGGGCCTCGCCGAGGAAACCGCCGTGGCCCGCTTCGGAGCCGATGCGCGCGTGTACGAAACCGCCTTCACACCCATGGTGCACGGGCTGTCCGGCCGTGCCATGAAGATGCACATGAAGCTGGTGGTGGCGGGTCCGGAGGAGCGCGTGGTGGGCTGCCACGCCATCGGCCCGGGCGCCGACGAGATGCTGCAAGGCTTTGCCGTGGCCGTGAAGATGGGCGCCACCAAGGCGCAATTCGACGACACGGTGGCCATCCATCCCACGGCGGCGGAGGAGATGGTGACCCTCAAGACCGCCCGTCCGGCACGCGCGGCAGCCTGAGGCGCAGACCGTGCCCGCGCTCGCGGCGATTCCAGCGCTGTCGCCCGTCCGGCGGCGGGTATCCCGGGCAACCACGGCCCGGGCCGGCCGTGGCCTATAATCCGGCCGCTTCTTCTAGGGAATCCGCGACCGTCTGACGGGTGGGTTTCCAGCCAATAGACCTACGGAACCTTCCGCTGCTTTGCAAACCTCGGTGCGGCTCGCGTCCGCGGGCCCTTTCTCCGCCTTTTCGACATGCGCAAACAACCTTTCCTTTCCAACCGACCGATTCGCACCGCCGCTCTGATCGATCCCTACTGGCTGGCCGCCGCTTCTCCGGAGCTTCAAGATGCCTCCATCGACGCGCTCGAGCGCCAACTCGGGCGTGCCTGCCGCCTCGAGCGCATTTACCTGTACCTGGAGAACGATGACGAACCCTCCGGCGCCTCCTATCGCATTCCGTGCACGCAACGCATCTGCGCGCGGGACAGCATCGGCGACGGGTTCGAACTGGTACGCGCCATGGATGCCGACCTGCAGCAACTGGCGGCATCCTCGGCTTTTTCGGCGGTCGTGGTGGTCACACTGGACGATCGCCTTGCGCTTTCCATCGAACGTGCAAAGGCCGCCGGCATCCAGGTGTACGGGATGAAGACCGAAGCGATGGACGAAAGCGACGAGTCGTTCCACCGCATGGCGCGCATCTTCGACCGCATGCTCGGCCCGGTGCAGGCGCTGGCCCTGGATGCCGAGCAGGCAACCGAAGCCCCGGAGGAAGCACCCGCCGGGATCGACACCGAGACCCTGGAGCGCGCCATCGCGCGGTGGTTCGAAGAATCGGACGAGGAAACCCGGGATGGCGCCCTGGAATTCATGAACTCTCGCCGGGGGCTGCCGCGTCTGGTGGATTCGCGGCTGCTCTACCTGTCCCGCGAGTTGCTTGGGCGCGAACTCAACGAACCCGAAAAGCTGGCCCTCCGCAGCCGTTTTCGCGAGGCCGCCTACGGGCGCACACCGGTGGCCGAGGAGCAGTGATCGCAGCGCTCCGCGGCGA
>JBIIUM010000238.1:0-4639 GCA_044339985.1 Burkholderiales bacterium
TTCACCCTGCCGTCCTATCCCTACGTCTTCAAGGTGATCCGCGACCGCATCTCGCCCACCAAGGACGTGACCCACGAGACCGTGCGCGAGAAGTACATGCTGGTGAAGCGCCACGATCGTATCGGCCGCATGGCCGATACCCTCGAGTACGCCGACGTGGCCTTCCCCCGCGAGCGCTTCTCCGCCGCGCTGCTGGACGAACTGCGCCGCGAGGTGCCATCGCTGCTGGAGGAGACCGACACCCAGGTGGTGGTGAAGCACCTCTACATCGAGCGGCGCATGACGCCTCTCAACCTCTATCTGGACGAGGCCGGTCCGGCGCAACTGCGCGAGGCGGTGCTCGATTACGGCCGCGCCATCAAGGAGCTGTGCTCGGTGAACATCTTCCCGGGCGACATGCTGTTCAAGAATTTCGGCGTCACCCGCGGCGGGCGCGTGGTGTTCTACGACTACGACGAAATCGCCTACATGAGCGAGTGCAACTTCCTGCGCATCCCGCCGCCGCCCACGCCCGAGGCCGAACTGTCCGCCGAGCCCTGGTACCCCGTGGGGCCGAACGACATCTTTCCCGAAGAATTCGCGCCCTTCCTGCTCACCGGCCGTGGTGTGCGCGAGGCCTTCCTGTCGCAGCACGCCGACTTGCTGGAGCCGGATTTCTGGAACCGCACCAAGGCGCGCATCGCCGAGGGCCACATCGAGGACGTGTTTCCCTATCACCCCAGCCGCCGCTTCGCGGCGCGCTTCGGCCGCCCCGCCCCAACTCGCTGAAGGAGCTTCCGCCATGCACCAGGACCCCGTGGTCATCGTCTCCGCCGCCCGCACGCCCATGGGCGGCTTCCAGGGCGAGCTGAAGGACTTCACCGCCCCCGAGCTGGGCGCCGTGGCGGTGCGCGCCGCGGTGGAGCGCGCCGGCATCGCCGCCGCCGACGTGGATGAGGTGGTGATGGGCTGCGTGCTGCCCGCCGGCCAGGGCCAGGCGCCGGCGCGCCAGGCGAGCCTGGGCGCCGGCCTGCCCCTGTCCACGGGCTGCACCACCATCAACAAGATGTGCGGCTCGGGCATGAAGGCCGCCATGTTCGCCCACGACCTGCTGCTGGCGGGCACCAACCGCGTCATGGTGGCCGGCGGCATGGAGAGCATGACCAACGCCCCCTACCTGCTGCCCAAGGCACGCGCCGGGTTTCGCATGGGTCACCAGCAGGTGATCGACCACATGTTCCTGGACGGCCTGGAGGACGCCTACGACCGCGGCCGCCTGATGGGCACCTTCGCCGAAGACTGCGCGCAGAAATTCGGCTTCACCCGCGAGGCCCAGGATGCCTTCGCCGTGGCCTCGCTGCAGCGCGCCCAGCAGGCCAGCACCGCCGGTGCCTTCTCCTGGGAGATCGCCGCCGTGCCGCTCAAGTCGGGCAAGGGCGACCGGTTCTGCGACCGCGACGAGCAGCCCTTCAAGGCCAATTTCGACAAGATTCCCCAGCTCAAGCCCGCCTTCCGCAAGGACGGCACGGTCACCGCCGCCAACTCCAGCTCCATCTCCGATGGCGCCGCCGCCCTGGTGCTCATGCGCCGCTCCGAAGCGAAGCGCCGCGGCCTCGCGCCGCTTGCCACCATCCTCGCCCACACCACCCACGCCCAGGAGCCCGGCTTGTTCACCACCGCACCCGTGGGCGCCATGGCCAAGCTGTTCGACGCCACTGGCTGGCACGCCGGCGAGGTGGACCTGTACGAGATCAACGAGGCCTTCGCCGTGGTCACCATGGCAGCCATGCGCGAGCACGGCCTGCCCCACGAGCGCGTCAACGTGCACGGCGGCGCTTGCGCCCTGGGGCACCCCATCGGCGCCTCGGGTGCCCGCATCCTGGTCACGCTGCTGGGCGCGCTGCGCGCCCGGGGCGGGCGGCGCGGCGTGGCCAGCCTGTGCATCGGCGGCGGCGAGGCCACCGCCATTGCCGTGGAACTGGCCGCCTGAGCAACCCCGCGCATCGCCGCGCCACACAAGGGAGAAACGAAAAATGTCCAATCCGCGCATCGGCTTCATCGGCGTGGGCCTCATGGGCCACGGCATGGCCAAGAACCTGCTGCTCAAGGGCTTCGCGGTGAGCATCCTCGGGCATCGCAATCGCGCCCCGGTGGAAGACCTGGTGTCGCGCGGCGCCCGCGAGGCGCGCGACGTGACCGACGTGGTGCAGTCCTCGGACATCGTGTTCCTGTGCGTCACCGGCACCCCCGAGGTGGAAGACCTCATGCACCGCCCCGGCGGCGTGCTGGCGTCGGCGCGCGCCGGGCAGATCGTGGTGGACACCTCCACCAGCCAGCCCGCCTCCACCTTGCGGCTCGCCGAGCAGGCCCGGGCGAAGGGCGTGCGCTTCGTGGATGCCCCGCTCGCCCGCACCCCCGTGGAGGCCGAGGAAGGCCGGCTCAACAGTTTCGTGGGCGCCGATGCGCAAACCTTCGCCGAGCTGCGTCCGGCGCTGGCGGCCTACAGCGAGAACATCTTCCACATGGGCGAGGTGGGCACGGGCCACAAGATCAAGCTGCTCAACAACGCCATGGGCATCGGCATCGCGGCGCTCACCAGCGAGATGCTGGCGGCCTGCGCCAAGCTGGGCGTGGACTGGACGAAATTCTTCGAAGTGGTGTCCGGCGGGCCGCTCAACAACGTCATGTTCCAGCGCATCGCCGGCGGCGCCGCCGAGGGCGATCTGGATCGCATGAAGTTCACAGTGCGCAACGCCGCCAAGGACCTGCGCTATTACGCACAGATGGCGGCCGAGGCGGGCGTGGCGGGGGCGCTGGCCCCGGCGGTGCTGCAGACGCTGCTGCAGACCATGGGCCGCGGCTACGGTGACCAGTTCCTCGCCCACATGGTCAAGGGGCTGCTCGAGGTCAACGGCGTGGCCATGCCGGTGACCGAACAGCCGCGCTGAGGCCATGACCGGCAATCCACGCGCCGCAGGGTCCCGGCTGCCATGACGCTGCGGCGGGTGTGCGTGTTCTGCGGCGCGGCGCCGGGGCGCGACCCGCGCTACACCGAGGCCGCCCAGGGCTTCGGGGCGCTGCTCGCCAGCCGCGGCATCGAGGTGGTCACCGGCGGCGGCGGGGTGGGCATGATGGGCGCGGTGGCGCGCGGGGCGCTGGGCGTTGGCGGGCGCGTCATCGGCGTGATCCCGCGGGTGCTCGTGGAGCGCGAGCAGGCCTTCCCGGGCTTGAGCGAGCTCATCGTCACCACCTCCATGCACGAACGCAAGCAGCGCATGGCCGCCCTGTCGGATGCCTTCGTGGCCCTGCCGGGCGCATTCGGCACCTTCGAAGAACTGTGCGAGATGGTCACCTGGACCCAGCTCGGCATCCACCACAAGCCCCTCGGGCTGCTGGATGTGCTGCGTTACTGGCGGGCGTTGCTGGCGCTGTTCGATCACGCCGTGGCCGAGGGTTTTCTGACGCCGCGCAACCGCGCGCTGGTGCTCTCGCACGCCGACGGGCAGGCGCTGCTCGCTGCCCTTGCCCAGGCGCATCCGGCCTGGCCGGCGGCGCCGCTGGCGCCGGAGAACGCATAATTCGCATTTTTTTGGAGACCGCCATGGCCATTACCAAGGGAATAAAGCAGCTGGTCGCCGAGGCGCGCGCCAAGGTGCGCACCCTGAGCATCCAGGAAGCGCTGGCCAAGCACGCCGATCCGAACGTGTTGTTCGTGGACATCCGCGACGTGCGCGAGCTTGAGCGCGACGGCGTGATCCCGGGGGCCTACCACGCGCCGCGCGGCATGCTCGAGTTCTGGGTGGATCCGGACAGCCCCTACTACAAGCCCGAATTCGGCAGCGGCAAGGAATTCATCTTCTACTGTGCCTCGGCGTGGCGCTCGTCACTGGCCACGGCGGCGGTACAGGAGATGGGGCTCGCGCCGGTGTGCCACTTCGAGGGCGGCTTCAACGCCTGGAAGCAGGCGGGCGGGCCGGTGGTGCCGCGCCCCGAGAAGCAGGGCTGAGAGGGCGAAAGCCGCGGCCATGGGCGCGATCCACTCCCGCATCAACCCCCGCAGCGAGGCCTTTCGCGCCAGCCAGGCGTTGATGCAAGCGCTGGTGGCGGACCTGCGCGACCAGGTGGCGCGGGTGTCCGAGGGTGGCGGCGCCGCCGCGCGCGACAAGCACGTGGCGCGTGGCAAGCTGCTGCCGCGGGAGCGGGTGCGCACCCTGCTGGACACGGGCTCGCCGCTCCTGGAGCTCTCGCAACTGGCCGCCCATGGCCTGTACGGCGGCGAATCGCCCGGGGCGGGCATCATTACCGGCATCGGCCGCGTGGCGGGCCGCGAGTGCGTGATCGTGGCCAACGACGCCACGGTGAAGGGCGGCACCTACTACCCCATGACCGTGAAGAAGCACCTGCGCGCCCAGGAGATCGCCTGGCAGAACCGCCTGCCCTGCATCTATCTGGTGGACTCGGGTGGCGCCAACCTGCCCAATCAGGACGAGGTGTTTCCCGACCGCGACCACTTCGGCCGCATCTTCTACAACCAGGCCAACATGTCCGCCGCGGGCATCCCGCAGGTGGCGGTGGTGATGGGCTCCTGCACCGCCGGCGGCGCCTACGTGCCCGCCATGAGCGACGAGTCGGTGATCGTGCGCAACCAGGGCACCATCTT
>JBIIUM010000239.1:0-4630 GCA_044339985.1 Burkholderiales bacterium
ACGCCACCCTGCTCACCGGTGTGGGCATGGACGAGATGATCGCCCGCTACACCCAGGCGGGGGAGCGGAGTTTTTTGACGGACGCCCTGGGCAGCGTCATCGCCCTGGCGAAGGAAGACCAGAGCATCGTCACCCGCTACGCCTACAGCCCCTACGGCCAGAGCCAGGCCAGCGGCGCGCAGGAGGGCAACGCCAGCCAGTACACCGCGCGGGAGAACGACGGCACGGGGCTGTATTACTACCGGGCGAGGTACTACGATGCGGTGCTGAAGCGGTTTGTGAGTGAGGATCCGATTGGGTTGGAGGGGGGGATAAACACGTATGGGTACGTAGGCGGAAATCCGCTGAGCTTTACGGATCCAACGGGTGAAGTCCTTGTGCTCGCCCCGGCGGTTCCTTGGGCAGTGTCTGTGACTACTGCAGTTCTAACCCGCGTGGTGGCGGCCGCCGCGGCACGGACTATTCCGGCAGCTGCAGCCGCAGCGGCCGCCGCCGTCGGGGTTACGGCAGGTGATACCTCAAGGCCTGAGTCAAAGTCCTGCAAGGAAGACGATGATAGTTGTGTTTCGCACTTTACGAAATGTCTCGAATCCGGTTGGGGAGGTATCGTTGGTTTCGATAGCGCTTGTTTTGCATGCTTTCAAAGATGCCAGGGTGACGGAGCTTGGCCTGACTACGTTACGAGTGGTCTCAGAGGGCAGTTCGCCGTGTCCTGTGAATATTGGATGAAACGCTAACTCGAAGATGACAAACTTCGATGAACTTAACCGGTCCGTAAACCGGGCCCTCCGGGAGTTAAACAAAATCGCTGTGTGCGTCGCATCCTCTTCGATCGAACGCCGAAATGAAGCCACGCGCGCCATTACTCAAGCGCTAGCGCATCTGGACTCGCTGCAGCAGTGCATCATATCTAGCGCACCAGACCTGGAGTTTCACTATGACCCCAATCGAGAGCCTTCTCGGTTGATGCGAGTGATCACGGATTTGGCTGAGGTTGCGGAAAGTCACGTACAGCAAGGGAACACGAAGGCGGCAACAGAAGCTTTTCTTCAGCTAATGGACATGGAGCCACCGCCACTCATTTATGAAATGATTGAGAAACGGCTCGCTTCCCTCGGGGCTACGGGCAATAGGTAAAGAGTGACAGGGTCAGATGTTTTCAAAATGGAAACGATTTCTCGCATTCCGGCATGTTTCATCTTCGCTTCGAGCCATGTCGCGCCCGTTGCGCCATCGCACTCATAGAGACAGCCTTTCTGGAGTATTCCCATGCGACTTTCTCTGGTACTCGACAGCAAGCGCAGTGCAGTGCGGGAAGCTGTAGGCCGCTTCCGGGCGGTGAATCCCCGCATTTTTGGCTCGGTGCTTCATGGCGCCGATCACGAGGGCAGTGGCATCGATCTGCTCGTCGATGCTCTACCCGGGGCAACGCTGTTCGACTTGGGCGGGCTTCAGGTCGAGCTCGAATCGTTGCATGGTATTCGGGTCGATCTGCTGACGCCCGGCGATCTGCCGCCACGGTTGCGCGCCAAGGTGCTTGCGGAGGCGCAACCGGTATGAGCGAAAGCCGCCTCGCGGAATACCTGGACCAGGCGCAGCGGGCGGCGGCTGATGCGTGTGATTTCGTGGGTGATCTCACCAAGGTAGAGTTTCTGGACCGGCACAAAGACAATCAATGCACCGTACGAGAACATCCCACCGAGTTTCCCGGCGAATCGCGTTCCCGGTGGCCGGACGTTTTGATCCAAGGATCCTCAACCATGCTGAATGCCGATGCGGAAACCTTCATCTGGCGTCTTCTCCAACGAGGGCTTCTTTCCGGCGACCCTAAGCAGGCAGGCGATTGGGTCGCGTCCTTCTACGACAGAAGAATTGAGCTTCCAGCGAAGTTGGAAGCGCTGGTAACTGAGTACTGGGCCTCCGCCGATCGTGCCGTACTGTTTGCACTGGCTCAAGCGGTGCTGGCGGACTTCAGCCTTGATGTCGTGCATCGAACCCGCCTGACGGCGTACCTGTTTGCGAAGGGCCTCATGGACGAAACTAAGGCGTGCGCCTGGCTCGGTTTTGAGGCTGTGATCACGGACGATCTCCCACCCTCGGTGCGTAGAGTTGCAGATGTGTGTTGGTTGATTAGACAGGACTCGCAGGCGGCTGTTATGGAGTCCGGCGACTACAGTCTGCTTAGTGAGTCACTGCGCGCCCTTGCCAGTGAGGGAACGGCGACGACCGATTATTGAGCTTTTCGTCAATGGCGACATCACCACAAGCCGGCTTGGCAGAAGCAAGGCATCGAGGGGGTCCACCCGGAAGAGCTTCTACCGTTTGTACGGGGGCCCCAGATCGTATGGCGTGGAGTACGATGCCTTCGCAAGCCTGCCGCAAAGTCACTAGGGGCGGATCCGTTCAAGGGCAGGACTGCGAAAGAAATCGCGGAGAAGCTGGAGACGAAGGGTTACGTGCCACGCGGCCCAGATCCGGTGGCGGGCCGGGGTACGTACGTTAATCCGAACACCGGGCGGGGCTATCACATTGACGCGAGCCACCCGCCACCGAAAGGGCCCCACGTCGGTGTGCATCGCCCGAGGGACATGCGCGACACCCTGGCTCCGCGCGACTACCCGCTGGAGGGACCGTGATGATCAGTATCGAAATCAAGACGCCGGAACCCGGCACGACGGCGGATGAAATCGAGATCAACTTGGATGCCGACGGGCTCAAGTCTCTCCTGTCGCAACTCGAGTTCCTGAAGGATGGTCGTACCGATCACGTGCATCTGATGAGTGAATCTTGGGGTGGTACGCACCTTGAGGATCAGCCGCGGAGCGAAGCTGGCACGGCTGTTCGGCATGTGAAGATCGTTCTCCGCTGAAAGGGAAGGTATCGGAATCTTCGCTGGGCAGGATACCCTGCGGCTTACTGTTGTGACCCAATGGGTCACAAATCGCGGGGTCAGCTGGATAGTAGGGGACAGACCACGATTGCCTGCCATTCTGTGATGCACTTTCATACTCATTAAGCCTACCCATGCCGCGCCGCGCCCGCCTGAGCCTCCCCGGCATCCCCCGTACTGGCCTGCTACCGCTACATCGAGCTCAACCCCGTACGGGCAGGCATGGTCAGGCATCCGCAGGACTATCGGTGGACGAGTCACCACGCCAATGGCGATGGGGGGCGCGACGGGCTGATCACTCCGCACGATCAATACCTGCGGCTTGGCCGAGGAGAGGACGGGCGGCGCGAAGCCTACCGGGCGCTGTTCAAGGCGCACATGGACGAGGAAACGGTGGACCGTATCCGGGCGGCGACCAACGGCAACTACGTGCTGGGTGGCAGCCGGTTTGAGGCGGAGATCGCGGCCACGCTCAAACGACGGGTGGCGCGGGGCAAAGCGGGGCGGCCGAGTACGGCCGGTGTCGAACTTGGGCAACTACGACTCATGGATGGATAGAAATCGTGGTCTGTCCCCTATTGTTCTTATTGCACGCAGCGCGTTGAGGAAGGTCTGAATCATCATAAGCGAGCGCCCTGGGGTGTGATCTTCGTTGCGGCTGATGACGTAACGCCGCCTATCGACTGCTTTCTTATAAACCTTCGTCGGTCCAGGGATTCAAGACGGGTACTCGCGCACGCGAATAGTCAGCCGTGTCGCGCGTCACGACCGTCAGACCATGGTGAAGAGCGGTTGCGGCGATGATCAAGTCGGGCTGCGAGAACGTATGTCCGGCTGTGCGTCCGTCCTCGACCAGAAGGCGCCACTTGAACATGACGTCCTCGGAAACGCCAAGGACGCGTTGCTCGAACATCGGGCGCACCCTGTTGTTGAGCCAGTTATTCAGTTCGGCACGCCGGATCGGCTCATCGATAATCTCGATGCCGTATCGGATCTCGGCGAACGTCACTGTGCTGATGAAAAGCTGGTCCAGCGGTTGGGCCGCGACGAATGCGACCACCCGTGCGGCGGGACGGGGCCGTCGCAGCTCCGAAATGACGTTCGTGTCCAGCAGCCAACCGCTCACAAACCGACATCCCGCACCGGCATGGGCAGGCGACGGGGTTCGATCTCAGTGTTGCGATGCGGTGACGCCCGTAGCGCATCGATCAGCAGTTCCCCCATGCGCTCCCCTTTGAGCCGTAGGAACTCCTGGGCATCGACCACCACGACGGCGTCGCGGCCGTGCAGACTCACGCGTTGAGGTCCCTCGCTGTGCGCTAGGCGCACCAGCTCACTGAAGTGAACTTTCGCATCTTGAAGGCGCCACTGCCCGCCGGGAGACCGGTGCGAAGTTCCAGCGTTGGCGCCTTGTTTTCTGGTCATGCCGATGACGTTACCACGCTGCCTGTATTGGAAACAATGTCCGCCTGGGCTACGACGCCAGCGGGCAGCTCATCACCAAGCAAAACCGCGCCAGCCCCGCCGAGGCCACCACCTACGGCTGGGACACCCGCGGGCGGCTCACCAGCCTGAGCGCCCCGGGGGTGGAGGCGAGCTTCAGCTACGACCCCCTGGGCCGGCGCAGCGAGCGGCGGGTCAACGGCCAGAGCACCCGCTACGTCTACGACGGCGTGCAGGCCCTGGGCGAGCTGCGCGAAGACGCCAACGGCAACGCCACCCTGCTCACCGGTGTGGGCA
>JBIIUM010000061.1:0-16072 GCA_044339985.1 Burkholderiales bacterium
AACATTGAGGTTCTGAGGCCCGTTCCGAAGGCTATCCTGTAAGTCTTTGTCCCACTTGAAAAAATCCCGGATTTTTCCTTGACCATGAATCAAACATGCAATAAAGTGGGAAAAAGCTGAATAAAGTGGGTTTTTCTGGAAAAGCCTGCCGCTTCGGGGATTCTCTTCCGTGTTTCAGGGTGCAGCCCAGATCAGTCTCGATGCAAAAGGCCGGTTGGCAATCCCAACCCGGCATCGAGATCGCTTGCAATCTGACTCAGAAGGTAAGCTGGTACTAACTGCACATCCGCATCGTTGTCTCTTGCTGTATCCCGCTGCGGCCTGGGATCCGATCCGGGCGCGGATCATGACCCTGTCCTCCTTCGATCCCCAGACCAGTCTGTGGAAGCGGCTGCTGGTGGGGCATGCGGAGGACATAGGGCTCGATGCAAGCGGTCGGGTTCTGGTGTCGCCCGAGTTGCGTCGCTTCGCCGGTATCGAGAAGCAAGTGATGTTGTTCGGGCAAGGCAGCCACTTCGAGCTGTGGAGCGCCGAAGCATGGGAAGCGCAGCTGGCGCGCATGCCCGCGCAGGTGGAGTCGCCGCCCCCGGGCA
Source organism: Burkholderiales bacterium (assembly GCA_044339985.1). Lineage (GTDB taxonomy): Bacteria > Pseudomonadota > Gammaproteobacteria > Burkholderiales. The sequence continues at coordinate 594 of JBIIUM010000061.1, forward strand.
TGGAGAACTTCGCCCTGTGACCGGCGCGACCAGCCCGGGCGCCCATGTGCCCGTGCTGGCGCGCGAGGTCCTTGAGGCGCTGGAGGTGAAGCCGGAGGGCGTCTACGTGGATGCCACCTTCGGTCGCGGGGGGCACAGCCGCTTGATCCTGGAGCGGCTGGGTCGGGGTGGCCGGTTGATCGCGCTGGATCGTGACCCGCAGGCGGTCGCCGCAGCGCAGGCAATCGCCGACCCGCGCTTTTCCTGCGTGCGCGCGCGCTTCGGCGCCGTGGCGCGGGTGCTGGACGAGGCTGGGGTGGCGCGCATCGACGGCGCGCTACTCGACCTCGGAGTGTCGTCGCCGCAACTCGACGATCCGTCACGGGGTTTTTCGTTCCGTCGTGACGGCCCGCTCGACATGCGCATGGATATCGACGCTGGCGAGTCGGCCGCCGAGTGGTTGGCGCGGGCGCAGGAAGACGAGATCAGGGAGGTGATCGCAAAACATGGCGAAGAACGGTTTGCTAAGCAGATTGCAAGAGCGATTGCTGCGGCTCGGTGCCGCCAACCTGTGCGAACCACACGCCAGCTTGCCGCGATCGTGGCAACGGCCGTTCGTACGCGTGAGCCAGGTCAGGACCCTGCGACCCGCACGTTCCAGGCTGTACGGATTCACGTTAATCAGGAGACCGCGGAACTGGCGCTAGCGCTACCCGAGCTCATGGAGCGCCTGGCGCTGGGCGGCCGCATCGCCGTGATCAGCTTCCATTCCCTAGAGGACCGGCTCGTGAAGCAGACACTGCGGGCCGCGGCCTCACCGCCGCCGCTCCCGGCGCGCCTGCCGGTGCGCGCCGCGGACATCCCCGCGCCCGCCATGCGCCTGGTGGGCAAGGCGGTGCGTCCAACTGCCGCCGAGATCGCCGTCAATCCGCGGGCTCGCAGTGCCGTCCTGCGGGTGGCCGAAAAGACATGATTCGTCTCGACCTGGTCCTGGTGGCGGTGGCGGTGGCCTGTGCCCTGGGGACAGTCACGTCCCAGCACAGGGCACGCAAGCTCTTCAACGACCTGGAGCAGGAGCAACGCGTGGCCCGCCAGATCGAAGTGGAATGGGGCCAATTGCAGCTCGAGCAGAGCACCTGGGCCATGCATTCGCGCGTGGAGAAGATCGCGGCCCAGTACCTCGGCATGCGCGTGCCGCCGGTCTCCCGGGTCCGTGTGGTGGAGCCCGAGGCGCCATGAACCCGGCGACCCACCCCCAGCTATCCCTGCGGCTGCCGCAGTGGCGCACGCGCCTGGTGTTCGTCCTCCTGGCGGCCGGCTTCACGGCCCTGTCGGCCCGCGCCTTCTGGCTGCAAGGCATGAATCGGGAGTTTCTGCAGGCAAAGGGCGAGGCCCGCTACGCGCGCCTCATCGAGATCAGCGCCCACCGGGGAATGATCACCGACCGCCACGGCGACCCCCTGGCCATCTCCACGCCCATGGAGTCGGTGTGGGCGAGTCCTGGGGATGTGAACCTGACCCGCGCCCAACGCGCCAGCCTTGCGCGCCTGCTGGAACTGGAGGAGCAGGAACTCGACCAGCGCCTGGCAAACCGCGACAGGGATTTCGTCTACCTGAAGCGCCATCTGCCCCCGGCGGAGGCCACCAAGGTGGTGCAGTTGGACCTGCCCGGCGTGTTCTTGCAGCGCGAGTACCGGCGCTACTACCCCGCCGGCGACACCCTTGCCCACGTGCTGGGTTTCACCGATCTCGACGACAAGGGGCAGGAGGGGGTCGAACTCGCCTGGGAAGACTGGCTGGTGGGCCGGCCGGGCAGCCGTCGCGTCATCAAAGATCGCATCGGCCGGGTGGTGCAGGATGTCGCCAGCATTCGTACCCCCCAACAGGGGCGCGAGCTCGCGTTGTCCATCGACCTCAAGCTGCAATACCTGGCATGGCGAGAGCTCAAGGCCGCCGTGGCGCAGCATCAGGCCAAGGCGGGCAGCATCGTGGTGCTCGACGTGCGTTCGGGCGAGGTCCTGGCGTTGGCCAACCTGCCGAGCTTCAACCCCAACAACCGCGCCCGCCTGACTCCCGTGAAGATGCGCAACCGCGCCGTGGTGGACCTCTTCGAACCGGGCTCCACTCTCAAGCCTTTCACCGTGGCCGCGGCACTGGAGCAGGGAACGGTGCGGCCCGACTCGATCATCGAGACCGCGGGCGGATCCCTCACCATCGGTTCGGCCACCATCCGCGATGCGCACCCAGCCGGCAACCTCACCGTGTCGCAGGTGATTCAGAAATCCTCCAATGTGGGGACCGCGCGCATGGCACTGGCGATGCCCCCGGAACGCCTTTGGCAGACCCTCAACGCCTCGGGTTTTGGCGCCGTGCCGCACACGGGGTTTCCCGGCGAGGCGGGCGGGCGGTTGCGCGACCCGAGCCGCTGGCAGCCCATCGAACAGGCCACCATGAGCTACGGGCACGGCATCTCCGTGAGCCTGCTGCAACTGGCGCGCGCCTACACCGTGTTCTGCGGCGACGGCGAGCTCATGCCCGTCTCGCTCGTGCGCCGAGACCAGCCCGCGGCTGGACAGCCGGTGATCTCTCCCGCCACTGCAGCCACCGTGCGCGCCATGCTCGAACTGGTCACCCAGCCCGGCGGCACCGCCCCACGGGCCCAGGTGCCGGGCTATCGGGTGGCCGGCAAGACCGGCACGGCCCACAAGCTGGTGAACGGCAGGTACGCACCGGACCGCTACGCTTCCTCCTTCATCGGATTCGCACCGGCTTCCCGTCCGCGCCTTCTCGTGGCGGTGCTGATCGATGAACCCAGTGGCGGCCAGTACTACGGCGGACAGGTGGCCGCGCCGGTGTTCGCCGCCGTGATGGCCGGTGCCCTGCGCATGCTTTCCGTTCCCCCCGACCAGCCGGTGCTCCGCACTGGTCCCGCCGACGACCTCGCAGACGTTGCGGAGGAAGTATGAGCGGTGCAGGGCGGGCGCGGCGAAGGGGCGTTTGATGCACGGCGCGGCAGCTTCGGAACGGGCGTTGCTCGAAAGCCTCGGGGTGCCGCTGCGCGGCATGAGTGCAGACAGCCGGTGCATCTCCCCCGGCGACGTATTCGTCGCCTTTCCCGGTGAGCGCAGCGACGGTCGGGCCTTCATCCCGCAGGCACTGGCTGCTGGCGCCGCGGCCGTGCTCTTCGAACCACGCGGCTTTCACTGGAACCCGGACTGGCCGGCGCCACACGCGGCGGTGCTGGGCCTGCGCGGGCGAGTTGCGGCCTTGGCCGCCGAGACTTTCGGACACCCTTCACGGACCCTGCGCATCGCCGGTGTCACGGGAACCAATGGCAAGACCTCCTGCAGCCACTGGATCGCCCAGTCCCTGGGGCGCCTGGGAACGCCCTGCGCGGTGATGGGAACACTGGGCAACGGGTTCCTGGGGGCGCTGGAACCGGCCTCCCACACCACCGCCGACGCCGTGAGTCTGCAAGGCAGCCTGCGCAGGCTTGCCGATGGCGGTGCGCGCGCAGTGGCCATGGAGGTGTCCTCCCACGGGCTGGACCAGGGGCGCGTGGCGGGCGTGCATTTCCACACCGCCTTGTTCACCAACCTCACCCGTGATCATCTGGACTATCACGGCGACATGGCCACCTATGGCGCGGCCAAGGGCAAGCTGTTTGCCTGGCCCGGTCTTGCCAATGCCGTCATCAATCTCGACGACGCCTTCGGGCGTTCCCTGGTGGAGGGCATCGACCGCACCCGCACGCGGGTGTTGGGCTACGGCGTGGGCCACGGCGACATCGCCGCCCACGGCATCGATCTCTCCACCCGCGGCTTGTCCCTCGAAATCCGCACGCCATGGGGCGCGGCGCGGCTGCGCAGTCGCCTGCTGGGCGGGTTCAACGTCAGCAACCTGCTGGGCAGCCTGGGTGTGCTGCTCGCGTCGGACGTGACCCTGGAAGCCGCCGCCGGCGCGCTCGGTGAAGTGGAGCCCGTGGCGGGGCGCATGCAGCTCGTACGCGTGCCCGGCCGCCCGCTGGTGGTGGTGGACTATGCCCACACCCCCGATGCCCTTCAGAAAGCGCTGGAGACCCTGCGCGAGCTGGTGGGCCGCGAGGCGGGTGCGCGGCTGCTTTGCGTGTTTGGTTGTGGCGGCGAGCGCGATCCCGGCAAGCGCCCCCTCATGGGCGAGATCGCCACACGGCTGTCAGACCTGGCCATCGTCACCAGCGACAACCCTCGCTCGGAGGACCCCCTTGACATCATCGAGCAGGTGGTGGCGGGCGCCCACGCGAATCACGTGGCGGAGCCCGATCGCGCCACCGCCATTGCCAGAGCGGTGCGCGAGGCGGGCCCGCGCGACGTGGTGCTGGTGGCGGGCAAGGGGCACGAGCGCACCCAGGAAGTGGCCGGCCGGCGGCTGCCCTTCGACGATGTGCACGTGGCACGCGCGGTGCTGGAGACAGCCCATGTTTAGCCTTTCGGAGGCCGCCGCTGCCCTGGGCGCCGCGGCGCGCGGGCCGGATGTGCGCGTGGAGGCTGTGGGTAGCGACAGCCGACGGGTGCGCGCGGGCGAGCTTTTCGTGGCGCTGCGCGGCGAGCGCTTTGACGGCCATGATTACGTGGATGGCGCGCTGGCAGCAGGTGCTGCGGCGGCGCTGGTGTCCGACGCCGCGCGGGTGCGCACCGCGGGCGCCGCGCTGCTGGTGGTTCCCGACACGGGCGCCGCGCTGGGCGCGCTCGGGGCCTGGTGGCGCTCGCGGATGGAAGTCGCCATCACCGCGGTTACCGGCAGCAACGGCAAGACCACCATCAAGGAAATGCTGGCCGCCATCCTGCGCGTGCATGCCGGTGCCGAGGCGGTGCTCGCCACGGAGGGTAATCTCAACAACCACATCGGGCTGCCGCTGATGTTGTTGCGGCTGCGGGCACGGCACCGCTTCGCGGTGCTGGAACTGGGCATGAACCACCTGGGCGAAATCGCCGTCCTCACGGGGCTGGTGCGCCCCCAGGTGGCCGCCATCGGCAATGCCGGCACCGCCCACATCGGCGAGCTGGGCTCGCGCGACAACATCGCCCGGGCCAAGGGCGAGATCTTCGAAGGGCTTGTCGCGGGCGGCACCTGCATCATCAATGCCGACGATGCCTACGCCGCCTTCTGGCGGCGCCTGGCCGGCGGGCGCCCGGTGCTCGACTTCGCGCTCGACGGGCCAGCAGCCGTCACCGGCCGGCTGTCGCCCCAGGACCCCGCCGCGCTGGTGTTGCGTACCCCGGCGGGCGAGGCCGCCCTGCGCCTGCAGGTGCCCGGCATGCACAACGTTCGCAACGCCCTGTGTGCGGCCGCCTGCGCCGTGGCCCTGGGCGTGGCGCCCCCGGACATCGCCGCCGGCCTGTCGGGCTACCGCGGTACCCAGGGGCGCTTGCAGCGCAAGCCCGGACCCGCCGGCGCCGTACTGGTGGACGACACTTACAACGCCAACCCCGACTCCATGAAGGCGGCCCTGGACTGGCTCGGCGGCCAGCCGGGCCGGCGGGTGTTCGTGATGGGCGACATGGGCGAGCTGGGTGCGGATGCGCCCGCGCTGCACGCAGAGGTGGGCGAGCACGCACGCGTGCGCGGCATCCACGCGCTGCTTGCCCTGGGCGAGGTGGCGGCGGCGGCCGTGAGCGCCTTTGGCCCCGGCGCACGGCATTTCGACTCGGTGGAGGCGCTCGCGCAAGCGGCGCGCGCTGAGTGCGCGCACGGTGTCACGGTTCTGGTGAAGGGCTCGCGCTTCATGCGCATGGAGCGGGTGGTGGAGCGCCTGGCGCCGCCCGTGGCCGAAACGGCGGGAGGCCGCTGATGCTGCTCGCGCTCGCCGAATGGCTCGGCAGGGACATACGCGCCTTCAACGTGTTTTCCTACATCACGTTGCGCGCGGTGCTCGCCACCATGACCTCGCTGGTGATCTCCTTCGTGGTGGGGCCGGCCATGATCCGCAAGCTCACCGCCTACAAGATCGGCCAGGCGGTGCGTGACGACGGTCCCAAGAGCCACCTCAGCAAGGCCGGCACGCCCACCATGGGCGGGGCGCTCATCCTGGTGTCCATGGGTGTGGCGACGCTGCTGTGGGCCGATCTTTCCAATCGTTTCGTGTGGGTGGTCTTGGTGGTGACCTTCGGCCATGGCCTCATCGGCTGGGTGGACGACTACCGCAAGGTGGTGCATCGCAATCCCAAGGGCCTGCCAGCGCGCTGGAAGTACCTGTGGCAGTCGGTGATCGGGCTGGGCGCGGCGCTGCATCTGGCGTTCTCGGCCACGCTGCCAACGGAAACGCAGCTCATCGTGCCGTTCTTCAAGCACGTGGCCTATCCCCTCGGGGTGATCGGCTTCATCACGCTCACCTACTTCGTGATCGTGGGAACCTCCAACGCCGTCAATCTCACCGATGGGCTGGACGGACTCGCCATCATGCCCACGGTGATGGTGGGAGGCGCGCTTGGCGTGTTCGCATATGTGGCGGGCAACACGGTGTTCGCCAAGTACCTGGGCTTCCCCTACATCCCCGGCGCTGGCGAACTCACGGTGCTGTGCGCCGCCATGGCCGGGGCGGGGCTCGCCTTTTTGTGGTTCAACGCCTACCCCGCCGAGGTGTTCATGGGCGACGTGGGTGCGCTGGCCCTCGGCGCCGCCCTGGGCACCATTGCCGTCATCGTGCGCCAGGAGATCGTGCTGTTCGTCATGGGCGGGGTGTTCGTGGTGGAGACCCTGTCGGTGATGCTGCAGGTGGCTTCCTTCAAGCTCACCGGCAAGCGCATCTTCCGCATGGCGCCGTTGCACCACCACTACGAACTCAAGGGCTGGAAGGAGAACCAGGTGGTGGTGCGCTTCTGGATCATCACCATGATGCTGGTGCTGTTCGGCCTGTCCACGCTGAAGCTGCGATGAGCCACGGGCCCCAGCCGCTGCCAGCAGTGCCCAGCCAGGGCCAGCGTGTGCTGGTGCTCGGCCTGGGCGCCACCGGCCTGTCGGCGGCGCGCTGGTGTGCGCACCGCGGCGCGCGGGTGCGCGTGCTGGACACCCGCGCCGCGCCACCGGCCCTGCCGGCGCTGCGTGCCGCCGTTCCGCAGGCGGAGGTTACCCTCGGGCCGTGGCGCGCCGAGCACTTCAGCGGCGCCCGGATGGCCATCCTCAGCCCCGGCGTGCCGCGCTCCGATCCCGAGGTGCAGCGCGCGCTGGCCACGGGCCTCGAGGTGATCGGCGACGTCGAACTGTTTGCCCGAGCCCTGGCGCAGCATGCCGAGGCCCATGCTCTGGCGCATCCGCGGGTGCTGGCCATCACCGGTTCCAACGGCAAGAGCACTGTCACGGCCATGGCTGGCGCACTGTGCGCCGGCGCGGGGCTCGAAACGCTGGTTGCCGGAAACATCGGCCTGCCGGTGCTGGATGCCCTGGCAGACATGGAAAGCGGCGCGCGCCCGTGGCCACAGGCGGTGGTGCTGGAGCTGTCGAGCTTCCAGCTGGAGAGCACCCGCTCGCTGGCGCCCGACGCGGCCACCATTCTCAACCTGTCGGAGGACCACCTCGATCGCTACGGCACCATGCAGGCCTACGGTGCAGCCAAGGCGGGCATCCTGCGGGGCGCGCGGGTGCAGGTGGTGAATCGCGACGACCCCTGGACACAGCGCCTGGCGCTGCCCCGCGCGCCAGTGTGGAGCTTTGGCCTTGGAGTGCCCGGCCCGGGTCCGCAGTGGGGGCTGTTGGCCGATGGCGAGCCGTGGCTCGCCGAAGGCACGCGCCGCATCCTGCCGGTGTCGCGGTTGCGCGTGGCGGGCTTGCACAACGCCGCCAACGCGCTTGCCGCTCTGGCGCTGTGCCGCGCCATTGGTCTGGAGTACGAGCGGCTGGTTGCCGCCCTGACGGGCTTCGAGGGCCTGCCCCACCGCGTGCAACTGGTGGCCGAGCTGCGGGGCCGGCGGTTCTTCGACGATTCCAAGGGCACCAACGTGGGCGCCACCGTGGCCGCGCTCAACGGCATGCGCGAACCCGTTGTCCTGATTGCGGGCGGCGAGGGAAAGGGACAGGACTTCGCACCGCTGGCCCGTGCCCTCGCGGGGCGTGTGCGGACGTTGGTGCTGATCGGCCGCGATGCCGAGTTGATCGCGCGGGCGGCGGCCGGCAGCGGTGTGGCGATGATGCGCGCGGCTTCCATGGAGGAAGCGGTGCAGGCCGCCTTCGCCGCTTCGAGAACGGGCGATGCGGTGCTGCTCTCCCCGGCCTGCGCGAGCTTCGACATGTTCCGCGACTACGAGCACCGTGCGGAGATGTTCCGTGCCGCGGTGCATCACCTGGAGGCGGCATGTCCTATGCGAGCCTGAGCCGGCCAAGGGCGCGCATGGCCCCCTTCGACGGGTCGCTGCTACGCGCCGCCGTGCTGCTGCTGGCCGGCGGCTTGGTGATGGTGTACTCCGCCTCCATCGCCATCGCGGAGGCGAGCCGTCTCGCCGGCCACCAACCGCACTATTACCTGGTGCGACACGCGGTCTCCCTGGGTGTGGCCGTGATATCGGGATTGGTCGTTTTCCAGGTCCCCGTGGGGGTCTGGCAGCGGGCCGCGCCGTGGCTGTTCCTGCTGGGCGCGGTGCTGCTGGTGGCGGTCCTGGTCCCTGGCGTGGGGCGCGAAGTGAACGGCAGCCAGCGGTGGTTGCGCTTGCTGGGTGCCGGCGTGCAGCCTTCCGAGCTGGTGAAGCTGTTCGCGGTGCTCTATGCCGCCGACTACACGGTGCGCAAGGCTGCCTTCATGGGCAGCTTCCGCAAAGGTTTCCTGCCTCTGTTCGCGGTGATGATGCTGATCGGCACGTTGCTGCTCATGGAGCCGGATTTCGGCGCCTTCGTGGTGATCACCACCATCGCCATGGGCGTGCTGTTCCTCGGCGGCATGAACTGGCGGTTGTTCGCTGCGCTGGTGGTGCTGCTGGTGGTTGGCTTCGTGCTGCTCATCCGGGTCTCGCCCTACCGGATGCAGCGCATCGCGGTGCTGCTGGACCCGTGGTCCGACCCCTTCGGCGCGGGCTATCAACTCTCCCACGCCCTGATCGCCTTTGGGCGCGGCGAGTGGTTCGGCGTGGGCCTGGGTGCGAGCGTGGAAAAGCTGCTCTACCTGCCCGAGGCGCATACCGATTTCCTGCTCGCCGTGATCGGTGAGGAGCTGGGTTTCGCCGGCGTCGCGGTGGTGCTGACGTTGATGGGCTGGGTGGTGGCGCGCGCCTTTGCCATCGGCGCCCAGGCCGCGCGACTGGAGCGCTACTACCCGGCGCTGGTGGCCCAGGGCGTGGGCTTATGGATCGGCACCCAGGCGCTCATCAACATCGGCGTCAATCTCGGCGTGCTGCCCACCAAGGGCATCACCCTGCCGCTCATGTCCTTCGGCGGCAGCGGCCTGGTGGCCAACGTGGCGGCCCTGGCAATCCTGCTGCGGGTGGACTTCGAAAACCGCGAACTGATGCAGGGGCGTGCCCGGTGAAGGCGGCCGCCCGCACCTTGCTGGTGATGGCCGGCGGCACCGGCGGCCATGTGATGCCGGCGCTCGCCGTGGCCGACTGGCTGCGCGCACGCGGCTGGCACGTGGTGTGGCTGGGTTCGCGGGCCGGCATGGAGGCCGATCTGGTACCCAGGCGCGGCTACCCCATCCGCTTCATCCGCTTTGCCGGGCTGCGCGGCAAGGGCCTGCTCAGAGCGCTGTTGCTGCCCTTCAACCTGCTGGTGGCGATGCTGCAGTGCGCCCGGGTGCTGCGCGCCGAGCGCCCCCACGTGGTGCTGGGCATGGGCGGTTACATCTCTTTTCCCGGTGGCCTGACGGCGGTACTGACCGGCAGGCCCCTGGTGCTGCACGAGCAAAACGCCGTCGCCGGCCTGGCCAATCGCGTGCTGGCCCGCTGGGCGCGCGCGCGGCTGAGCGGGTTTCCGGGTGTTCTGCCCGGCGGTGTTCTCACCGGCAATCCGGTGCGCGAGTCCATTGCCGCGCTACCCGACCCGGTACAGCGCTACGGCGCTCGCCACGGTCCGCTGCGCCTGCTGGTGGTGGGCGGCAGCCTGGGAGCGCAACCGCTCAACGCGGCGGTGCCGGCGGCGCTTGCGCTGCTGCCCGAGAGCCTTCGCCCGCGCACGCGTCACCAGTCGGGCGCGCGCCACATCGAGGCGCTGCATGCAGCCTACGCGGCGGCCGGGGTGCAGGCCGAGTGCGTTGCCTTCATTGACGACATGGCTGCAGCGCTCGCGGAGGCCGACGTGGTGTTGTGCCGCGCTGGCGCCCTCACGGTTGCCGAGATTGCGGCGGCCGGCGTGGCTGCGGTGCTGGTGCCGCTGCCCCACGCGGTGGACGATCACCAGAGCGCCAACGCCCGTTTTCTGTCCGAGGCCGGGGCGGCGGTGCTGCTGCCGCAGCCGGAGCTCACCCCCCAGCGCCTGGCGCAACTGCTGCACGGCTTCACCCGCACAGCCCTCGACGCGATGGCCCGCAAGGCTCGGGCGCTGGCGTGCCCCGAGGCCACCCGGCTCGTGGCCGAGCAGTGCGTCGCTCTCGCGGGATCTCGCCCATGAGGCACAAGGTGCGGCGGGTGCATTTCGTGGGCATCGGCGGCGCCGGCATGAGCGGCATCGCCGAAGTGCTGCTCAATCTCGGCTACCAGGTGAGCGGCTCGGACGTGGCCGAGAGCGCCGCCACGCGCCGCCTGGCCGGGCTGGGCGCGCAGGTATCCATGGGCCATGAGGCGGCCCATGTTGAGGGCGCCGATGCAGTGGTCATTTCCACCGCGGTGAAGCCCGACAACCCCGAGGTGACCGCGGCGCGGGCGAGGCGTGTGCCGGTGGTGCCGCGCGCGCTCATGCTGGCCGAGTTGATGCGCCTGCGCCAGGGCATCGCCGTGGCGGGCACCCATGGCAAGACCACCACCACCAGCCTGGTGGCGAGCGTGCTGGCCGAGGCCGGCATGGACCCCACCTTCGTCATCGGCGGCCGGCTCGAGGCCGCGGGCACCAACGCAAAGCTTGGACAGGGCGAGTTCATCGTGGTGGAGGCCGACGAGTCGGACGCGTCGTTCCTGTATCTGCAACCGGTGCTGGCTGTGGTCACCAACATCGATGCCGACCACATGGAGACCTACGGGCACGATTTCGCCCGCCTGCGCCAGGCCTTCGTGGAATTCGTGCAGCGCCTGCCCTTCTACGGCATGGCGGTGCTGTGCGTGGACGATGCCAACGTGCGCAGCATCATCCCCATGCTCACCAAGCCCGTCACCACCTACGGCCTGTCGGAGGAGGCGCAGATCCGCGCCACCCACATCGTCCACGAGGGCGGACGCATGCGCTTCACCGTGCGGCGCGCCGCCAATGGCAGCCCGGCGCGCACCCTCGAAGCGAGCCTCAACCTGCCTGGCGTCCACAACGTGCAAAACGCCCTGGCCGCCGTGGCCGTGGGAATGGAGGTGGGCGCCTCGGACGACGCCATCCTTGCGGCCTTGGCAAACTTTCGCGGCGTGGGACGGCGCTTCCAGCGCTATGGCGACATCGCCTGCCCGGGTGGCAGCTTCACCCTGGTGGATGACTACGGCCACCATCCGGCCGAGATGGCCGCCACGCTTGCCGCCGTGCGCGGCGCCTTTCCCGGCCAGCGACTGGTGTTGGCCTTCCAGCCTCACCGCTACTCGCGCACCCGCGATGTCTTCGAGGACTTCGTCAAGGTGCTTTCCACCGTGGATGCGCTGCTCCTGACCGAGGTGTACGCGGCCGGAGAGGCGCCCATCGTGGCCGCCGACGGGCGCTCGCTGGCCCGCGCCATCCGCGTCAAGGCGCAGGTGGAGCCGGTGTTCGTGGAGGACTGGCGCGAACTGCCGGCGGCAATCCTGGCGGCGGCGCGCCCCGGCGACGTAGTGGTCACCATGGGCGCGGGTTCCATCGGACAGGTGCCGGCGCTGTTGCGGCAGGCCGTCGCCGTCCATCCCGCGGAGCAGGTTCATGGACATGGCTGAGGTGCGGCGCGTGGGAACTCACGGCCTGCGCGGCGAATTGCGGCCGGACGAGCCCATGAGCCGCCACAGCAGCTGGCGCGCCGGCGGCCGCGCAGATCGCGCGTATTTCCCTGCCGACCTGGACGACCTGTGCGCATTCCTTGCCACCCTGGAGCCCGGCGAGCCGGTGGAACTGATCGGCCTGGGCAGCAACCTGCTGGTGCGCGACGGCGGCCTTCGCGGCACGGTGATATTCACCCACGGCGCGCTGGCGCGCATTGCCGTCGTGGGGGAGGGCGTGGTCTATGCCGAGGCCGGCGTGGCAAGCCCGAAAGTGTCGCGTTTTTCGGCCACCCATGGGATGGAGGGCGCCGAGTTCCTGGCGGGCATTCCCGGCACCGTGGGTGGGGCGCTGGCAATGAACGCCGGCTGCTACGGCGCCGAAACCTGGGACCGGGTGGAGCGCGTGCTGGTGGTGGACGGCGCCGGGGCGCTGGTGGAGCGGGTGCCCGGCCACTACCGCCTAGGCTATCGCCACTGCAGCCTGCTACCCGCCTTGGCCACGGGCCGGGAGTGGTTCGCGGCGGCGTGGTTCCGGTTCACCCCGGGCGACGGTGAGGCCGCGCGGGGCCGGGTGAAGCAGTTGCTGGCGCGCCGCATCGCCAGCCAGCCCCTGGGAGAGCCCAATGCCGGCTCGGTGTTCCGCAATCCGCCCGGCGACCACGCGGCGCGGCTGATCGAGCACTGTGGCCTGAAGGGCCTGCGCATTGGCGGGGCGGAGGTGTCGCACAAGCACGCCAACTTCATCGTCAACACGGGCGCGGCCAGCGCCAGCGACATCGAGCACCTGATGAACGCGGTGCGCCAGGCCGTGCTGGCCGCCCACGGCGTGGCCCTTGAAGCGGAAGTGCGAATCCTGGGAGAGCCGGCGTGAGCGGCCCGCGCAGCTTTGGCAAGGTGGCGGTGCTGATGGGCGGATCGAGCGGCGAGCGCGAGATTTCACTGCTGTCGGGCGGTGCGGTGCTGGCGGCGTTGCAGGCTGCGGGTGTGGACGCCCATGGCTTCGATCCCTCGCAGCGCGAGTTGTTCGAACTCAAGCGCGAGGGTTTCGCACGCGCCTTCATCGCGTTGCACGGCCGCGGCGGCGAGGATGGCACGGTGCAGGGCGCGCTTGAAGTCATGGGAATCGCCTACACCGGCAGCGGCGTGATGGCCTCGGCGCTGGCCATGGACAAGCTGCGAACCAAGATGCTGTGGGTGGGTTGCGGCATTCCCACGCCGCGCTGGGAGGTGCTCGAGCCTGGCTGCGACTGGCAGGCGGTGGCGTTGCGGCTGGGCTTGCCGCTGATCGTGAAGCCGGCGCGCGAGGGTTCCACGCTGGGGCTCACGCGCGTGCTTCGCGCCGCCGACTTGCCTGACGCGTTCGCGCTCGCGGCGCGCCACGATGCGTTGGTGCTTGCGGAGGAGTTCGTGGCCGGCGAGGAACTCACCGCCGGGTTCGTGGGCGAGCAGGCGCTGCCGCTCATCCGCATCGAGGCGCCCCAGGGCAACTACGACTATCACAACAAGTATTTCAGCGACGAGACCCGCTATCACTGTCCTTGCGGCCTGCCTGCCCAGGAAGAGCAACGCATCCAGGCGTTGGTGATGCGCGCCGCTGCTGTGCTTGGCTGCCAGGGCTGGGGGCGCACCGACCTGATCCGCCGCAGCGACGGTTCGGTCGCCCTGCTGGAGATCAACACCTCCCCCGGCATGACTGGCCACAGCCTCGTACCCATGGCCGCCAAGGCGGCCGGCCTGGACTTCGCACCACTCGTGCTGCGAATCCTGGAGCTCGCCCATGTGGGATAGGCCCGAACTGCTAACGGCCACCGCCAATTTCCTCTACGGCATCGCTGCCGTGGCGGCCATGCTGATGGCGATCCTGGTGACGGTGCACCTGCCCGTGTTTCCCGTGCGCGAAGTGCGCGTGGTGGGTTCGGTGGAGCAGGTCACCCGTTCGCAGCTCGAAGCGGTGGTGCGCGGCGAGCTGCGAGGCAATTTCTTCACCCTAGACCTGGAGGCCGCGCGCGCTTCATTCGAGCGCTTGCCCTGGGTACGCCGCGTGAACGTGCGACGCCACTGGCCTGACCGGCTCGAGGTGTCCATGGAGGAACACCAGGTCCTGGCCCGCTGGGGGGAGGACGGGCTCGTCAACACCCACGGCGAGCGGTTCGAAGCCGCCAGCGACCGTGTGCTGCCGGTTTTCAGCGGGCCGGCGGAGGCGGCGGCCGAGATGGCGCGCGGCTACGGCGTTTTTGCGAGCGCCCTGGATCCGCTGGGGCGGCGGGTGGTGCAGCTGACGCTGTCCCCGCGGCGAGCATGGACACTGCGCCTGGACGACGGCATGACTTTGGAACTGGGTCGCGAGCACGCCCAGCCGCGTCTGTCGCGGTTCACTGCTGCGTACGCGGCGAGCGTCGGCCGGATGCGCAGTGCCCCGGCGGTGGTGGATCTCAGGTATCCGAACGGCTTCGCGGTGCGAATCCGCGGGCTTCGATGGCAAGACGGCAAGAAGGCCTGAAAAAGGGAGAGCAAGCGCCATGGACCTCGGCGAACACAAACGCATGACACTCGCACCCCGCGGCAAGGAGGGCAGGAACCTCATCGTGGGGCTGGACATCGGCACCTCGAAGATCTCCGCGATCGTGGCGGAGGCTCGACCGGAGGGCGTGTTCGAGGTGATCGGCATGGGCAGCCATGCCTCCCGCGGCCTGAAGAAAGGGGTGGTGGTGAACATCGAGTCGACGGTGCACGCCATCCAGCGCGCCCTCGAGGAAGCCGAACTGATGGCCGACTGCAAGATCCGCGAGGTTTACACGGGTATCGCGGGAAGCCACATCAGGAGCTTCAATTCCCACGGAATGGTGGCCATCAAGGACCGGGAGGTGGGTGAACAGGACGTGGAGCGCGTGCTCGACACTGCCCGTGCCGTGAACATTCCCACCGATCAGCAGGTTTTGCACGTGCTGAACCAGGAATTCGTCATCGATGGGCAGGAGGATGTGCGAGAGCCGGTGGGCATGAGCGGCGTGCGGCTGGAGGTGAAGGTGCACATCGTCACCGGCGCCGTATCCGCGGCGCAAAACATCCTCAAGTGCGTGCGGCGCTGCGGCCTGGAGGTACGCGACCTCATCCTGCAGCCGCTAGCCTCGGCCATGGCGACCCTGTCGGATGACGAGAAGGACCTGGGCGTGGCGTTGGTGGACATCGGCAGCGGAACCACCGATATCGCGGTGTTCACGGGAGGGGCGATCCGCCATACGGCCGTGATTCCCATCGCGGGGGACCAGATCACCAACGACATCGCCATGGCGTTGCGCACCCCCACCAAGGAGGCCGAGGAACTCAAGCGCCAGCATGGCTGCGCATTGCGTCAGCTTGCCGACCCCCAGCACAGCATCGAAGTGCCGGGCGTGGGCGAGCGCGCCTCGCGCCAGATGTCGCGCCAGACGCTGGCCGAGGTGATCGAGCCGCGTGTCGAGGAGC
>JBIIUM010000240.1:0-4551 GCA_044339985.1 Burkholderiales bacterium
CAAGAGGCATCGCTTCATTTGCAGACATCACGGATTAGATTAAACACCAGCTGCCTCAAGCGTGAACTTGAAGAGTGATGCCACATGAACAGGGATAGAAGGCGTCGTTGTGATGGCGCCTGGTGAAAAGAAGGCAAATCCCTTGGTGGAGTGCATACCATTTTTGATGGCGACAAAAGCGATCTGATCCAGAAAGCATTCCATGCGCCCGCCATCAAAAACCACGCAGTCCGATGCAAGGACTTCAGAGGGGTAAGTGAGCGTCACAAAAAGACTGAGCCCCCGGTCTTCAATCTCGCTAAAGATTTTTCGGCCATCGCGCTCCAAGCGAACCGATCGAAGGATCCTCACGGCATCTTGTGCAAGCGCTTTGTCTGTAAATGAAACTTCGAAGTCGCGCGTCATGCGCGGCAGGACTCGCGCGTGACAGATACCAACTGCACTCAGGAACTGCGTGTGGTTCTTGAGCCGGTAGTAGAACTTCACATGGCCGTAGGGCGTCTGGGTCAGACCTGTCGCAACCATCAGCCGGGAACCCTTGTCATGCATGGCGAGATAGTCGAGCAGCATGCGGTCATATACTTTGAGCATGTCGAGTACGGGATCAACCACCATGCTCACGTACCAAGCCGGGTTGCGGTTGTCGGTTCCTGCAAAGGGCGAATTGAAGTAGTAATGATGCTGGATGTGAGCCCCGGCATTCAGGAGTAAGAACGATACGTCCGGGCGTGTTTTGCGAAGCAAATGAAGATGTACCAAGTGAATCAGGTGATCCAGAATCAGCGCCTTGTACCATCGGCGTTTCTTGGTCTTTGCAATGAGCTTCAGCAGCCGCCCAGTACCTGCAACATCGAAGCTGCGTACCACTGCCTCAACCAAGGTCAAGACGGAAGCAACAGAGATCTTTCCCTGGGCGTTTTCATTGACCGTCTGCTGCAGCATCGCCGTCAGGCGTTGCGAGAAGCCCGACACGTCGCTCTTGGTGTCAGTCCACGGATCCGGGATGAAGTAGCAGGGCCGCTGCAATTCGTTTCGGGCATTCATCGGGGAAATGGCGCCCACCTTCAACCCCTGCTGCTCTAGCAACTCAAAAACCTGGGGGATGTCGCTATGCGCACCATCGCCGAGGCGAAATACGCGATGCTCGCAAAACTGTTTCCCCGAGTGGGCGGACACCCACTGGATCCAGGGCTCAAGCTCGTCGTAGTCCTGCTCTGCGAAAGTTTCAACACGCGTGAATTCCGACATCAGCCTTCGAAAGCCGGGCAACTCGTACTTCGCGAGGTACTTCTCGACCAGGTCGAAGTTGACTTCGTTCAGTTGGATGACGAGAAGACCGGCTGATTTTCGCGGCATCGCCGGTTCCTGGCTAAGTGCGGGTTCCATGGTCATGTAGATGCGACCGTACCGTCTGCTTCAGGGCGTCGCCGAGTTGAATGCGTGGTACAAAGCCCTCGCGTCGAACGCGAGACGCGTCATGCCAGGTGTTCGCAACGAATTTACGCACACGCTCAGGCGTTATTCGAAGGTCTATGCCGATCAACTTGGCCAGAGCAAAAACAGGGTACGAACCCACGAGTGCGAGCATTAATGGAACAGCGATCGTGCGCGCCGGTTGGACACCCGCATCCCTGAGCGCGGAGATTAGTTCAGCAACTGTCTGCACAGGCTCCTCAACATAGTTGTAGGTGGCATATTACAAGTGGCCCGACCGCATACGCTCTACGCTCCAGTCAATAAGATCCAACAGGTTTGGCAAATATGTCAGGGTCTTACGGTTCCTTCCGCCACCGATCAACGGCAGAGGAAAACCTCTCAGGCTTTCAATCAGCTTGTAGACGTTCGTGTTGGGGGGGTGTCCCGGACTGAACACTGCAGACGGCCGAATAGCGCACCCCCGCAGTGCGTGTGCGGAAATGAATTCGCGAAACGCTCTCTCCGAAGCCAGCTTGCTTTCACCGTAGGGGCCCACAGGGTGACACGGCGCCTCTTCGGTCAATGGCGTGTCTGCTGGGCCGTAAACCGATACTGAACTCATGCAAACCCACATTGGCACCTGCGGCGCCCACGGTGCGGCAAGCAGGCGTGTCGTCGCCGTCACATTGTCTCGCCAGTACTCAGCCTTCGAGATTGCCCAGTCGCCGCGTGCGGCTGCGAGGTGCACCACGACGTCTGCGCCGTAGAGGGTTTCAGCTCCCAGAGCCGAGCCTGGCGCAGAGAGGTCGCACTTGATGAACTCAAAGCCGCTGCCATGTTGGCGGTGCGGCTGCATTCGATCAATGCCTATAACCCTGTGCGTCCCCTGCGTAACTAGGCTATCCACGAGCGCGGAACCAATGTAACCGCTACTCCCTGTGACAATAACTTTCATGAGCCGTGTGCTTTGTGTGCAACCAGTATGACGTGTCCGATCTAAGCCGCCTCGATGCAGGACAGGGCAGGGGCGGGAACCTGAACCGCCCCGGAATTCGCGGAGGCAGGTTCGGTGAAGTTGTCAGCCCTCCGAGGTGGGTTGTTTGGTGATCTTCCGCCAGTAGTTTGCCTCGTCTTCTGTCGGCGGGATATAGCCCAGACCTTCCATCAGACGGTGATGGTTGAACCAGGACACCCAGTTCAGCGTGGCGATCTCCACCGCCTCGCGTGTCTTCCACGGCCCTCGCGGGTGAATCAGCGCGGGCTTGTACAGACCGTTGACCGTCTCGGCCAGCGCGTTGTCGTGGCTGTCGCTACGGCTGCCCACCGAGGGCTCGATGCCGGCTTCGGCCAGGCGCTCGGTGTCACGGATGCTGAGGTATTGCGACCCACGAGCGGAGTAATGCACTAGACGGGCCCGGCCGGGCGGCCGGGCGTTGAGGGCGTGCTCCAGCGCGTGGCGCACGCAGTCGGTAGGGATGCTCTTGCGCACCCGCCAGCCCGCGATGCGCCGGGCACAGACATCGATGACGAAGGCCATGTACAGCCAACCCTGCCAGGTCGAGACCTGCGCAAAGTCCGGCACCCACAGCTGATCGGACCTGCCGCCGCGCGCCGCGGCGCGGGAGTTCTCGCTCGACTTCGCGGCCTGATCCGAGAGCACGACGACGGTTCTGCGGCAGACCCGACGCACGTGCGCGGCCCGCGGTTGCGTGATGGCGTCAAAGCGCGGCGGGTGGACGCCGATTCGGGCCGATGCCGGGCCTGCATCGTCGCTGCGAGGGGGGATTTATCGCCAGTGAGCGCGCGGTTGACCGCTTGGAGTACGGGGAATACAGTGCCGACGTGCGGAAGACGGCGTTTGAAATTCCGAATTCCTTTCGGTGATGTGAACAGCAGCATGCTCATAACCCTGCCAGGCTGCGTTGATTTCAAACACGTCGTCACGCCCATGCGCAGCTGAGGAGAGAGAACTATCTATGGAGTCCGACAAGGAACAACATTTTCCCGGTTCAGGACCTCAGGCGGATGCATCGGCGGATTACAACGCTGAAAGCATCAAGATGCTCAAGGGCCTGGACGCAGTCCGCAAGCGACCGGGCATGTATATCGGCGACACCAGCGATGGGACTGGCCTGCACCATATGGTCTTCGAGGTGGTGGACAACGCCATCGATGAAGCGCTGGCCGGCCACTGTGACGAGATCCGCATCGTGATTCACGGAGACAATTCCGTCAGTGTCATCGACAACGGCCGCGGCATTCCAGTGGATGTCCATCCCGACGACGAGCATGGGCGCTCCACTGCCGAGATCGTCATGACCGTGCTTCACGCCGGCGGCAAGTTCGACAGCAACTCCTACAAGATATCCGGTGGCTTGCACGGCGTGGGCGTTTCCGTTGTCAACGCCCTGTCGGAATCCCTCAAGCTCACCATCCGCCGAGGCGGCAAGGCCTGGTTCATGGAATTCAGCCACGGCAATCCGGTGGCCCCACTGAGGGAGATCGGGCCCACGGAGCGGCGCGGCACCGAAGTTCACTTCAGGCCAAGTATCGCCACCTTCGGCAATATCGAATACCACTACGACATTCTTGCGAAACGGCTGCGCGAGCTGTCCTTCCTGAACAACGGCGTTCGTATCGAGCTGGTGGATCAGCGCAACGACAAGCAGGAAAGCTTCGCGTTTTCCGGCGGGGTGCGCGGTTTCGTCGAATACCTTGATCGCCACAAGGAAGCGCAGCATCCCAATGTGTTCCACACTGTGGGAGAGCGTGCCGGCATAACGGTGGAAGCCGCCATGCAGTGGAACGATTCCTACCAGGAGACTGTTCTCACCTTCACCAACAACATCCCTCAGCGCGATGGCGGCTCGCACCTTACCGGTCTGCGAGCTGCCATGACGCGCACCATCACCAAGTACATCACCACCTACGAACCGGACAAGAAACCCAAGGTTGAAGTCATCGGAGACGACATACGCGAAGGCCTGACCTGCGTCCTGTCGGTGAAGGTGCCCGACCCAAAGTTCTCTTCCCAGACCAAGGACAAGCTCGTGTCCGCGGAGGTGAGGCCGGTGGTGGAAGACGTGGTGTCCAAGGCGCTGGAGGAGTGGCTGCTGGAGCGGCCGGAAGACGCCG
>JBIIUM010000241.1:0-4532 GCA_044339985.1 Burkholderiales bacterium
CCGTCGCCCAGCACCACTTCCACCACATAGCGCCGTCCCGGCGGTGGGCGCAGGCGGCCGTCGGCGATTTCCCGGCGATAGCGCTGCACCTCGTTCTCGGACATGCTGAACAGCACCCGCATGGGCGACAGCACGGAGACGGTGGTGAGCAGGCTGTTCTGCGGGCTCACGTAGGTGCCATCCGCCAGCACGGCCGCGCCGGCCAGACCCGCCACGGGCGAGAGCACCCGCGTGTAGGACAGATCGAGCCGCGCCGCGTCCAGCTGGGCGCGGGCCTGCTCCACCGAGGCAGACTGGGCGGCCACCTGGCCCACCGCGTCGTCCAGGTCCTTGCGCGACAGCGCGTTCTTCTCCGCCAGCGGCCGTACCCGGTCGAGAGTGGCGCGGGCGGTGGCGAGGCCCGCCTCGTTGCGCGACAGCACGGCTTGGGCCTGCTTGAGCTGGGCTTCGAAGGATCGCGGGTCGATCTGGAACAGCAACTCGCCCGCCTTGACCGCCGCGCCCTCGCTGTAGGCGCGCCGCTCCAGGAAACCGGCAACACGGGCGTGGATCTCCACCTGCCGCGGGCTGCGCGTCTGGGCCACGAACTCGAAGGCAACCGGCACATCACGCTTCTCGGCAGTGACAACGCTCACCGCCGGCGCGGGGCGGGTTGGAGGCGGCGTCTCCTGTTTCGAGCAGCCCGCGGCGGCCATCGCCAGACACAGCAGGGCCAACGCCGTCCCGCGGGACTTGCGCGCCAAAGGAACACTCGAACAGGCAGGGCCGGGGTGCATGACAACGGGGTGAAGCGAAGGATGTTTGACTATACATCGCTCGCCCACGGCGGGAGCCGGGCCTCTTGTTCACCTTGTTTGTGCGCCGTCATATCCTCTCCGGGCGGGGCATCCCGTCGGCCATGGCCACGCCGCGCCCCAAGGGTTCCAGGCGCGGCCCTACGCGGAGGCAGCGCATGAACACGGAAAACACACGCTTGTTGCTGGTGGCGAGTCTTGCAGCCGCCGTCGGGGGCACGGCGCTGCTCCTGTTGGGCGGCACAATGGCCCTGTCGCGTCACTCGGCGCTGCAGGCCCAGCACGCCGCTTCCGTGGCGCTCGCGGCTGGCAAGCCCCCGAAGCCGGCTGCGGCTTCGCGCTTGTTCGAACCCTTCGACGTGCGGCCCTCGGCGTGGGCGCAGCGGGAAGCGCAACTGTTCTCCCGGGTGCTAGCGGGCGTCGGCTGCGAAGTGCTGGTGGTGCCTTTCGAGGCTCGCGGCGCCTCCGTGGACCGCCCGGGGCGCTCGCTGATGGCGCGCCTGCTGGCGGCGCGCATTGCCACCCAAAGCGGGACCTGCGTGGTGGATCCCACGCTGGCGGCGCGCGCCCTCGGGGCTGCACGCCGCGGCTACGACTGGCCAGCCATCGCCGCCCTTGCCGACGCGGCGGGCGCGACTGTGGTCCTGCGCGGTGAAGTGGCCCTGAACCATCCAGCCGACAGCTTTGACGTGCAGCTCAAGCAGTGGCGCCGCCGCCCGAACGGGCAGGGGTGGGACGAATCACCGCTGCCTGCCATGGCGCCCATCGCCTTCCACGACGAACTGCCGCCCGAGGAAGCCTTCGCCGCGCGGGTGCCCGACGTGACGGCCGCGCTGGACCTGCCCGGCGCGCGCCCCGGCGGCGCGGCTGCACCCAAGAGGTCCATGGCAGCCGCGCCGGACATCCCCGCGGACCCCCGCGCGCTGGCCACGGGCGACGGCCCGCCCGTGGCGCGGGCCCAGCACCTGCAGTGGCTGGCCGCGCTGCTGTCCCCGGCGCGGGAAGCCGCCGATCATTTGTGGGAGCGATCCCTGGTGGCTCTGGCGCAGAGCGATGGTGGCGACGAACGCGTTGCGGTGCTGCGCGCCCGGGCGTTCTTCCACCTGCACCGGCGGCCCTACGCCGTGAAGTTGCTGGAGGGCCGCCAGAGCCCCGAAGCACGCGCCCTGCGTGCGGTGCTGGACGGCAACCTGGCCGATGCACAGGCCCGTGCCGCCGCCCTTGATCCGCCGCGCGAGGCGCTCATGGCTGCGGTCGATGCGCAGGCACTGGGGATGAGCTACGGCAGCTGGAAGGCGCCGCCCGAACAACTCGCGCTGCACTCGGCGCTGCTGGCGCGTTATCGCCAGTACGCGCCGCTGGTGATGCCCGCTCTGGCCGATGAATACTGGGACTGGGAGGGAGCCCACCTTCTGATCGCCCGCGATCTGGATCGCGACGGGTCGCTCGACGCCGCCGGCACCGCCGCGCTGCGACGCGCATTACGGGCCACGCCCGGCAATGACCCGCGCGAGATCGCGATGCGCCTGGGTCTGCAAGTGGAGAGCAGCTACGCACCCGTGTGGGAACGCCATGCCGCCTCGTGGCGGGCGGCTCGCGCCTTCGACCGGCTGGCGCCCTGGGACCACACCGATGCGCTACACGCCATGAACCGGGCGATGGTAGCCAAGACAGTGCTACGGAACCGGACCCTGGATTCACTGGAGGCAGTGGCCAACGCGCAGCGCCTTCTACCCGCCGAATTCACCGACTACGCCCCCGTGGCTACCCAACTGGCGCAGGCGGAGGGCGAAATCTGGAGATCCGAGGGCATAAGCCCCGCAACCGACACCGCCAGAGCCGACTTCGTCCAGCGCGTTCGCGCACTCTACGCCTGGGAGGGGGGCGAAACGCGCATCTCCGAGGATCTTGATCTGCTGCTCTCCGATCCGCCCAAGCACCTCTACCAGGACGAGCCCATGCGACCCTGGCGGAGCCCGGAAAGCAACCCCGCCGATCGCTTCGACGGCACCCGGCTGGACCTGCGGCGCGCAAACTCCCACGCCGCGCACTATCTGCGCGCCGCCCGCTACACCCACGAGCAGTTCTGGTACCTGGAACGCGCCTTCGACTACCTCTCGAGCGCAGGCAGAAAGGATGAGGCCAGGCGTCTTGTGGACGAGAACCGCGAGCGCTTCGTTGGCAACTACCTGCGCGACCTGTTTCTGGCCAAGCTGGCCCGTGTGGCCGGCGACGCGCCGGCCGAGGCGGCCTTGCTGGCGGCGGCAATTCGTGCCCGGCCTGATCTTTCAAGCAACTACGAGGCGCTCGCCGTGGCTCAACTGCGCCAGCATGCCCCCGCGGAGGCCCAGCGCACGTTGCTCTCGCAACCGACCCTGGCGGGCCGGGCCGAAACGCCTTGCGAGACCGCCGACCAAGGCTACGCCGCCGGCATGATTCTGGTGGACGTGGGCGAACTGGAACTCGCCAGGCCGTTGCTGGAAATGTCGTCCCGCGCCGCGGCCGATGTGTGCTGGAACAAGCTCTCCACCATCCGGCTGGCCATGGAACACGGCGACTATCGGGAGGCGCTGGCGCTGAGCGAGCGTCTGGTCAGCGACCATGGATACACCGACGCCCTGACAGAGACGGCCATGATGCATTTCCTCCTGGGCGATGCCGACGCCGGGTGGAAGGCATTTCACTCCCTGTGGCAGCGGTCGAAAGACGCCAGGCCCTTTTCCGTGGCGTTCGCAGGGCATCGCATAGCGGGCAGCAGCGATACGCAGATTCTGCAGTTTGCTTCCCAGTGGACGCTGCCAAACCTGGACCAGTTCACCGCCATGTGCCGGGAGTATTTCCTGTTCAACCTGCTCATGATCGACCGCCCGCCCAGCGCCGATACCCTGCGCATGGCGCTCACCTTTCAGGGGCAAAGCGGCGACCGGGCAATGCCGTTGCTCGCCAACGGCTATTTCGCCTTTCGTAACGGCAACCACGCGGCCGCCATTGAGAACTTCAAGCAACTGCACGAAGCGTTGCGAAACCTGGGGGTGCACCATCAGCGCTCCGTCAACTACGCGCTGCCCTACATGGCCGCGTCCCTGCTGGAACTGGGCCGTGCCGAGGAGGCTGTCGCGCTGGTGAGCGGCGAGCGCGACCGGGGCAGTACCGGTTTTCACACCCTTGTTGCCCAGGCCTTCGTGGCGGGTTGGGCAGGCGACGTAGCCAAGGCCCGCGACTCCCTTTGGTCGGCGTTCGTGGTCCGGCCGTCCGACCCCGATCTGGCCGTCAAGAGTTCCTTCCAGATCCTCGAAGCCGCCGAACTGCTGTTCGCCAGAACCAAAGACACGGCCTACCGCGACGCGCTGATCGATCTCTCGCGCCGCTCCACCCGCGCGTGGCCCGACTCCTGGGCCTTCGCCCTGCTGGCCAGGCACACGCAAGACCCCGAAGAGCGCCTGCACGCCCTCGGCATCGCGCTGTTCCTCGACCCGCGCTCGGAACATCTCGCCGCGTTCGGCGCCAGCGAGCGTGCCGAGGCCGCCAAGTGGTTCGCTCTCAACAACCCCTTCTCGGGCGCGCGGGAGCGAATCAAGGCAGCGATGCTGGCGCCGTTGCCTCCCGGGCGAGGCATGCCGCGCGCCGTTGCCAGCGCTGCAGCACTGACCAATCGGCCCCTTCCAGGGGGATGAAGAACCCCCGGCCGACTTTGTGCTGCGGAAGCGGTGCTTGATGCTGGCAGGCGGCGACGGGGCC
>JBIIUM010000005.1:0-44645 GCA_044339985.1 Burkholderiales bacterium
AGCGCTGCGTCGCGCGCCAGAGCCTGGCGATAGGCCTCCACGGCCGCCGCCCGCTGGCCGAGCGTTTGCCGCGTGTAGCCCAGCTCGTACCACCAGCCGGGGTTGTTACCGTCAATAGCCAGGGCTGACTCGAAGACCTCTGCGGCCTCCTCGATTCGTCCAAGGGCACGCAGGCATTCGCCGTGGGAGAATCGGAAGGTCGCATTGGTGCCGTCCGCAGAGACGGCGGCATCCAACCGCACCAGAGCCGACTTCAGGTCGCCGCCGCGCAGGAGCGCCAGACCCATGAGGTAGTTGCCATCGGGATGGCGTGGGTTGACGGCCAGAACCGCTTCCAGGGCTGCACGGGCGGCGCCAAGGTCTCCCGCGTGGAGGGCGGCGAAGCCGCGTTGCAGCGTTGCGCCAAGATCTGCGGAGGGGATCTTGCGGGGTCGGAGCCAGTTGAGCATGGGAGGGATTGGGGTTGGGCCTTAGGGGGCGGCTCTAGGCATGTTGTGTGCCGGGGTGTGCGGTCCGCTGCGCCACGAAATTGTCCAGCGCATCGGCCACCCTTGCCAATGCCGTATCCCAGTCCCAGCGGGCGGGTTGGTGGAACACCCGGGCGGTGGGGTACCAGGGTGAGTGCTCCTGGCCCGCGAGCCATCGCCAGCAGCCGCCATGGCGCGACAGCACCCACACCGGGCGAGCCAGGGCGCCGGCCAGATGGGCAACGGCGGTGTCCACGGAGATCACCAGATCGAGCTCAGCCACCAGTGCGGCGGTGTCGGCAAAATCGGCCAACTCCCCGGTCCAGTCGGCGATGGCGAAGGGAGCATCGGGTGAGTGCGCTTCGGCGGCGCGCGCGTTTTTCTGCAGGCTGACGAAACTCACGCCGGGGACACGCGCCAAGGGTGCGAATTGCCGCAGCGGTACGCTTCGCCGGCGGTCCGGGCGGTAGCCCCGCGGGTGCTGGGGGTGGGCATCGCCCGCCCACACCAGGCCCACCCGAAGACCTGGCAGGGCGGAGAGCCTGTTGCGCCATTGCGCCGCGCGTACCGGGTCTGACTGGAAATAGGGCACTGCTGCGGGTACGCGGTCCGAGGGCCCGAGCAGGTGCGGCAGCGACAGCAGCGAAACATGGTAGTGATACGGTGGCGGTGTCTCGCCCAGCGCGAACACTTCCACGCCGGGCAGGGTGGCGGCCAGCGTGCCCAAGGACGGCTGGACCAGGAGGGCAACGCGCGCACCCCGATCAGCCAGCAGCGGCGCGTAGCGCGCGAACTGTAGCGTGTCACCCAACCCCTGCTCCGCCACCACCGCCACCGTTTTGCCGCTGACATCCTCGCCTCTCCAGGAAGGTCCAGGAGGCGCAAGTCGAGTTGCCTTGATGTCGTGCGTATCGAAGCGCGATTCAAAGTCTGCGAAGCCCTCGGCGTAACGGCCACGCTTGAGCCACACGAAGCTTCGTCCCAGGCGGGCTTCGGCGTGACCGGGAGTCTGTGCGAGGACGCTGTCGAAGCACTCCAGCGCGGCATCGAACTCCTCCAGCTCAAAGTGCGCCCACCCGCGCCCGGTGCGTGCACTCTGTGAATCGGCACCGAGACTTTCGGCCTGGTGGTAAGCGCCCACGGCGCTGGCGGGATCGTCCAGCTCGGCCAGCACGGTGGCCAGGTTGAAGTGCGCCTCTGCAAAGCCAGGCCGCAAGGCGATGGCCTCGCGCAGCCATTCCACCGCCGCGTCGGGCTCGCCGCGAGCGTCGGCCAAGAGCGCGAGGTTGTAAGGCATTTCGGCATAGCCCGGATCCAGCCTCCACGCTTGCCGGAAATCGTGCTCCGCGGACGTCAGCCGGCCTGCGGAGAAATGCTCCAGGCCACGCTCGCCGAGCTGGCGCGGCGTGAGAGCGGCCACGCCGGTGTCTGTGCGCCGCCAGCCGCGCCAGATCACGACGCGCACGTCTCGCGGAAAAACCGCTCGAATTCGAGCACCACGTGATCGTCCTCGAAGAGCGCCGCGCTGCGCGCCGCCACCTCACGCCGGGCCGCATGGCGAAACTCAGTGTCGTTGGCCAGCCGGACGGCAATTTGCGCATACTGGTTCGCGTCCTGGGCCACGCAAGCATCCCAACCCATGCGCTGGTACATACCGCTGGTGTGCCGGCCCCGCTGCAGCGCTCGCGGCCAGGTCACCACCGGAACACCAGCGGAAAAGGCGTCCAGGGAGTTGTTCATGCCGTTGAAATGGATCGGGTCGAGCATCGCATCGGTGAGGCGCATGAGGGCGAGGTAGCGGGGCAGCGGTTGCTGGGGCAGCACGCGCAGCCGCCCCGAGTGGGGGCCGAGGGTACGCTCCAGGCGTTTTCGCAGCAGCCGTGTCCAGCGAGGCTGTGACGAGTCCACCAGCACCACCTCGCCTCGCGCATCGGTGTCAAGGATGGCGCGCAGCAGGAGATCGAACTCCGGGTGCCAGCGGAAATGGGAGTGCGGGCAAAAGTACAGCGGTCGATCCGACGGCAGCCCAAGGCTGTCGCGGCTGAGGCTGGGGTCGGGCGTGGGTGGCCGCAAATACCAGGCGAGCGTACCGGCCTGGCGGGCGAGCCACAGGCGCTCGCTGTAGTGCTCTTGCGTCCCGGACGGTTCGTACAGGTCGCTGGAGATGAACCAGTCCATGTTCGGGATGCCCGTGGTGTCGGGGTGTCCGAAGGAGACGCACTGGACCGGGGCGAGCCGTGCGAAAGCCAGGTAGTAGGTGAAAGGATCGAGCCCGATTTCCTGGAAGAACAGGGCATCCAGCTCCAGTGCTGCCACGGCTTCGCGCGCGGGTTGCAGGCTCAGGGGCAGCACCAGGTTACGGTCGGCGACGGCACGAATGGCGCGCGCCGCTTCGTCATCCGACACCGGCGGAATGTGGATGCAGATCACCTCGAAGTCCGCCCGTGAAAAACGCTCAATCAAGCCGCGGCTGGTCTTGCCGATGGAGTGGGCCCGCAGGAAGCGCGACAGGAAGCCGATGCGCAGCCGGCCCGGGCGGCGCGTCCGGCCGATGTGGGGGGCCGTCCAGGCAAGCGAGGGGCAGGCGGTCAGGTAGGCTTGCGCCGTGCGCATCTGGATGCCGCGATTGCATTCGCCGTGATAGGCCAGATGGAAATTCGTTGTACCCACCTCCGCGCTGGGGTCCGCCAAGCGTATGCCGTCGGCTTCGATGGCGTCGAGTGCGGGCCCGATGCGGGAACGGACCTCGGCGATTTCATCCAGGTCGGACGGGATGATTGGCAGCACCAGCGCATGGCGAAAGCGCGCCCCGGCCGAGCCTGCCGCGGCGGCGGCAAAGCTTGCCATAGCCTCGCGCCAGCGACCGGTCTCCTGCAAGGCCTGAGCATGGTTCGTCATGGCGTTGGGGTGCCGGGGGTCGATCGCCAGGGCGCGGGCAAAGGCCTCCACCGCCTCCTCCACCCGACCCATGGCCTGCAGGCTGGCGCCGCGGTTGTTGTGTGCGCCGGCGAATTCGGGGTCGATGGACAGGGCGCGATCGAAGGCGGCAAGGGCCTCGGCCAAGCGCCATTCGCCGTGGAGCGCCACGCCGAGGTTGTCGTGCAGCCGCGCATCCCCTGGGCACAGGGTGCAGGCGAGGGAAAAAGCTTCCACGGCCAAGGCATGCCGGCCGGTGGCGCGCAGCGCATGGCCCAAATCGCACCTCAGGTTGCCATCCTCGGGGCTGTTGGCAACCGCCTTCTTGAGGGCATCAACCGCCTCCTCCGGCCGGCCGGCGCCCAGCAGCGCCACGCCGAGGGCGTGCAGTGTGGCGGCATCCGTTGGATCGAGGCGTGCCGCCTCTTCCCACGCGGCAATGGCGTCCTTGAGATCACCCAGGACGCGGGCGCTCAATCCCGTGGAGTAGGCGAAGGCAGCCTTGGACGGGTCGGCACGACGCGCCCGGGCAAACCATTCGAGCGCCGTCTCGTGCGAGCCGCGTAATGCCTCGGCGAGGCCGCGCAGATAAAGCGCATCGGCATGGTCCGCATGGCGCAGCAAGGCCTGCTCGGCAGCCCGCTGCGCGCCGTCCGCGTCGCCCGCCTGCACGCGCGCGAAGGCTTCCGCCAGGAGTTCGTCCAGGGGAGACGCATGGGCCGTGGCGCTTGGTTTTCCCCGCAGGCGACCCAGCAGACGATTCAGCAAGGCGACACCAGCGCCCGACGGGCCTGCTGGAAGTTGCGCGCAAACCCCGCCGCATCGGCCAGGGGACCGGTAGCCACCGAGGCCCGAAGGCCGGCGCGTACCCGCGCCAGCGTTGGCCGGTTGGCCGCCAGTTGCGTAGCAACGCTCACGAACTCGGCTGGAGTTCGCGCCACCCACCCCGGATGCCCGCCGCGTGCACGGATTCTCGCGCCCACCCTTGCGGCATGTCGGTTTCCCGCCAGCGTGACCGCAGGCACACCCATGCACATCGCTTCGCAAATGGTGGCGCCGTCATACGGGACACGGCCGGAGCCCGTATCCACTGCGCCGCAGCGCGCCAGGTGCGAGGCCGAATCGGGCGTGGCGCCTTCGGGCACGAGGTTCCGGACTTCTCCTCCAGCGGTCTGGACGCGCACGCGCACCCGCCGCGCGGCAAGTGGTCGTTCCAGGCCACGCGCCTTCAGCAGCAGTGGTGCATGGGCCACCGCGCGCAGGCTGGCGGTCTGGGGATCACCAAGGCTGCCCGCGTGGTGACGGTAACCTTGCACCTCGTGGGGGTCGAGGCGGGCAAACAGCGCTCCCAGGAAGGCTGCAACCACGTGGCAGCCAACGTCCGCGAACACGAACCCCACTTGCGACGGGCCGTCAACCGGCGGTGGTGTCAGCACCGCCGCCTCGGCAACGCGGGCGCCGACGGAGAAGTGCGCATCGGCGATCGCGACGGCATCGACATCATCGCGGTAGTGCATCGTGAGCGGGCCGGCGGAAGCGCTGGAATGATTGCCGGCCTCAGCCGCCGGGGCGCGCCCGAAGGCGGCATTGCCCTGTTCAGGGTGGCCGGTGGCTCGCAACAGCAGGCCCAGGTTGTTCCAGGCTGGGGCCAGCCCGGGTTCCAGAGCCAGGGCAGCGCGGTAATGCCGTTCGGGGTCTGCCGCGCGACCCTGGTCGGCATAGGCATCGGCCAGCGCCCCCCGGGTGGCAGCACGATCGCGGTCATGGGGTGGAGCGGACTCCAAAAGGTGGCACGCGCCTTGCAAGTGGTCTCGGAGGATGGTGTCCGGAACGCGTTCGAGAAGCGTCTCGACGGTCGCCTCGCCAGATGATTTCGGCGCCAGCAAGCCCTGCAGCCAGCGAAGCGTGGCGCTGGGCCTCCGTGACGGCGCCCGGACTAGTGCCATGAGGGATGTCAGTTGCCGTTGGTGTGGATGGTCTAACGGCATCTACCGCCAGTACCATCTCGTTTGGTCGATTTTCAGAATAGCAAATGGAGTGCCATTCATGTTCGGTTGGTTCGATACTCGCAAGGTCGATGATTTCGCCAAGAACCTCGCCGTGGACCTGTCGCGACGGTTTCCGCCCGCCAGCGAGGCGCGCACCGACAAGGGTGCGGCCAATCAGCTGGCGGTGATAACGGAAGGGTTGTACACGCGCGCACTGCGGTTCCACCAGGAGAACCGGCTGGGGGTGTTCCGCAAGGCGAAGCTCGGCAATACCTTCCGCTGGCAACTCGAGGAATTGGGCTACACCCGTGAGTTCGCCGAGCGGGTCACCAAGGGCCTCGTGGTACGTCTGGCGCGCAAGCGCTGACAACCTACGCCCCGCTCGCAGCGGGCCCTGCGAGGCACCAGCGCCGCCAGGCAGCCCGGTATGCCGCCTCCAGCTCGCGCGCGAACCCGGTCTCGTCCATGATCGCCGAGGCCGCCATGCGCGCCCGCAGCGTAGCGCGCAACTGCTCCAGGCGATCGGGCTGCTGCGCGGTCTTGATGGCAAGTTCCACCCATTGGGTTTCGTCCTGGGCGATCCAGTCATCCAGGTCGAGGCTGCGCAGGATGCTGACCCCCACCCGCGAGACGTGCGCCCGGCCCGCCAGCGTGACGCAGGGCACGCCCATCCACAGGCTGTGCAGCGTGGTGGTGGTGCCGTTGTAGGGAAAGCTGTCCAGGGCCACGTCAACCTCGCGGTGCCAGAGGAGGAAGCGCTCATGGCTGTCGCGGGAGCGCAACTCCACCCGTGCGGGATCCACGCCGCCGGCGGCGAACTGCGCCAACAGTGCCTCGCGGGCGTGACCGTGGGGTACGGCCGTCATGAGCAGCCGGCTGTCAGGCACGGCGATCAGCAGGCGCACCAGGGCCGCGCGCATGGGGTCGCTCACCTTGGAAAAGCTGTTGAAACTGGCGAAGGTGACATGGCCGTTGCGCCTCGCTGGCAGCGTGCCGGTATCGGGGGCGTCAGGCGAGGGGCGGAAGCTCATGAAGAACCCCGGCAGCACCACGGCTCGGCTGGCGTCGTGCTGGCCGGTGAGGTCTTCTGCGATGAACGAGTCGGTGATCCAGCCATCCACGGCTGGCAGGCCGGGGGAGTCGGGGTAGCCCAGCCAGGAGAGCTGTACCGGCGCGGGCTGGCGGGCAAACGCCGGCAGGGCGTTGTCGTCGAAGTGACCCTTGAGGTCCACCAGGATGTCGATGCCGTCTGCGCGAATCTGTTGCGCCAGTTGTTGCGCGTCCAGGCCCTGTGCGGGCCGCCAGACATCGGCGGCACGTTCGAAGCACGCTGACATGCCATCACGGCTGAAGGTGCGGTCATAGCACCACACCTCCACCGAGGTACGGTCGTGGCGTTCCAGCAAAGGGAGCAGGAAGTAGCCGATGACGTGGCTCATGAAATCGTTGGACACGTAGCCCACTCGCAGGCGACGGTAGGGGTCGCGGTCGTTGGTGTGCGGCGCGGGGTCGAGGGCATTGAACAGGGCGGCATAGCGGCTGTGCGCCTCGGCGGACTCCTGGGCGCTGGCGGGCCCGGCGTACAGCTGCGCCGCCAGCCAGTCGGACCAGGCCTGCGGCGTGTTGCCCGTCTCGGCGGCGGTGCGGTAGTGATCCAGCGCCGTGGCCATCTCGCCGCGCGAATCCAGGGCGAAGGCCAGACGGCCATGGGCGCGGGCATCCCCTGGCGCCGCGCGTACCGCGTCGCGAAAGGCCTCGATGGCGCCGTCGAGGCGGCCGCGTCCCATGCGCGTGATGCCCAGCAACTGGTGAAGCTGCGCGTCGTGGGGCGCGTGGCGCAAGCGGCCTTCCAGGGCGGCCTCGGCCTCCACCAGGCGTCCCTGGGCGTGCAACACCGCCGCGGGATTGCTGGCGGGATCAATGCGCCAGTCCAGAGCGCGCAGCAGTTGCCAATACTCCACCGCCTCGTCATGCCGCCCCCCGGCGCCCAGTGCCATGAGCAGTCGCTGGCTGGCCGTGCCGTCGGCGGGATCCAGGGCGAGCGCCGCGCGCAGGCTTTCGGTGGCCTCGGTAAAGCGATCACCTTGCAGGTGCACCTCCGCCAGCGTGAGGTGGCCTTCGCGCAGCAAGGGATCCGCCTCGAGGGCCTGCTCCAGCCGATTGCGGGCAAGGTCGAATTCGCCTGCGCGACAGTGCAGCACGGCCCGCAGGTGCAGCGCATGGGCCAGTCCGGGTTCGCGGCGGAGCAGATCCTCCAGAGCTGCCGCGGCGTGGGCATCGCGGTCTTGCGCCAGGGCTTCCCGGGCGGCAGCAAGTCGCGACGCCGTGTCGTCGGCGCGGCCGGCCAGGCCGCGAAACCAGCGCAGCATCAACGCCGGTACACGTTGGCCTGCAGCGGCAGGCCGTTGGACAGCGACGCGTGAAAGTATTCCAGGTCGTTGAAGGCCTCGCTGCCCATGGGGAAGGGTTCGGCGCGCACCTGCTCCATGCAGCGAGTAAAGCGCATGTGCTGCGTGTAGAGTTGCTCGGCACCACGCCAGATGGGGAAGTGCACCGCCTGGCCCACCGCTGGCGACAGGGTTTCCATGCGCATCACCGCTCCGGCGTTATGCAGGTGGCAGGTGGCGCATGCGAAGTTCATCTGGCCCATACGGCGAAAAAACAGGCGGCGGCCGTTTTCATAGTGCCGCTGGGCGCCAGGGCCCTGCACGCGGACGTCCAGGGGCATGCCATCGGACAGGCTGCGCGCCCAAGCGGTGAGCAGACCCATGGTGGCGCGGTCGTCGTGGCGGTACTCGGGCTCGCCGTTCGCACGGCGGCAGCCGTTGAGCGCCATCTCGAAGGTGACGATGCGATCCTCGGCCGCTTCGTAATAGGGATAGCGCCCGGCGATCATCCGCCCGCCCTGGGGCAGACAGTCGGCATAGGTTCGGCCATTGCGAAACGGCGTTTCCCACAATACCCGGCCGCGCTCCACCTCCGGAAGGAAGGGCGGAAAGGACATGATGTCCTGGTAGTGCTGACGGGCGGAGGCGCTGCCGATCAAGCCGCCGAGCACGTAGCTGGTCACGGCGACCCCGGGGAAGCTGCGGGCGTGGGCGGCGAGGAAGGTTGCCCGGTCACTCTCGGGCGAGGCCTGGGCGAGCGGGCCGCCAGGCGCGCACAGCAGGCCCAGCAGCAGTCCCGTGGTGGCGCGGCGCATCACTTGATCACCACCTCCAGCGAATTGCTCTCGCCGCGATTGTCCTCCCACTGCACAGCTACCCGATCACCAGCGTGCGCCCCGGCGATGCGCAGTTCCAGGAACGGGTTGCGCGATACCGAGCGGCTGGTCTGAGCATCCAGGACCGGGCGCCCGTTGTGACTGACCACCACGTGGTGGATGTAGTGCATGGGCACCAGTTCGCCGGTAACCGCGTCCTTGCGCAGCCCGGTTTCCATGGGGTGGGGCATGAGAATCTTCACCACTGCAACCTCGCCCTCCAGGGCGGTGCGCATGCGGATGGCTTCTGGCATGGACGTGTTCCTATCCGGCGCAGCCGCCCAGGGTGACCTTGGTTTCGCGCCGTGTCATGTGGAGCCGCTCCCCAGCCAGCACCACCACACGCAAAAACGCCGAATCGGCCATCTTGATGCGCACCGCCAGGCGGGGCTCCAAGCCGGGAAGCAGGTCGAAACGCGCCACCAGCGGCTGGGGATTTTTTTCCGCGAACAGCCAGATGGTGCGGGTGTCCGGCAGGCGCGAGAGGATTTCCACGTGAACGATGGCGCTGTTCTCGGCAAGTTCCGGCGCCTTGAGCTCGATGGCGTCGCTTGGCTGGGCACCGGCAGTGCCGGAAGCCGCCAGGGCGTCGTCGAGGGTCTTGGCGTCGAAGGCGACGGCATCGCGAGCGGCGGCCATGGCCCTGGGCCAGGGAAACAGGCCTGCCACCGCCGCGGCCAGGGCGGCGAGGCCGCGTAGCGCAGCACGGCGGCGGGTGGTGGAAGCCGAGGCGGTGCGGGGCACGGGTGTCACAGGGTAAGAAGATAGTCCACCACCCGGTCTATTTCCCGGTCGGTGAGGATGCGGTGCCGCCCGTACAAGGGCATCAGCGTGCGCGGGTTGCGCGCCGAGGGGTCGGCCACCTGGGCGCGCAAGGCGGCGCGGTCAGGGAAGCGGCGCGCCACGTCCTTCAGGACCGGCCCAAGGGTGGCTTCGGTGAGGGCTGTGGGGTCGGCGGGTGCGCGATGGCATGCGAGACAGTTGCCGCGCAACTGATCGTGGGCAATGGCACGGCCTTCCTCTGCCACCCCCGCGGTGGCGGGCAGCGCAAGGCAGCAGAGCGTCAGGGCGGCGGTGCACTTCACGAATCGTGAGACCCCAGCGGTTGCCTAGGGTTCGGCCGCCAGCCAGTGGCCCGACTTGCCGCCGCGCTTTTCCAGCAGACGCACCGATTCGATTCTCATTCCCCGATCGATGGCCTTGCACATGTCGTAGATGGTCAGCAGCCCCACGGTGGCCGCGGTGAGCGCCTCCATCTCCACCCCGGTGCGGCCGAAGCACTCGGCCGTGGCGGTGCACTCCACGGCGTGGTCGGTCTCGGAGAGAGAGAAATCCACTGCCACGCGGGTGAGTGGCAAGGGGTGGCACAGGGGAATCAATTCGGCGGTACGCTTGGCGCCCTGGATGGCGGCAATGCGCGCCACGCCGAGCACATCGCCCTTGGCGGCGGTGCCGTCGCGGATGCGCGCCAAGGTGTCCGGCAACATGCGAATGCGTCCGCTTGCCACAGCCAGCCGCGCGGTTTCGCCCTTGGCACCCACGTCTACCATGTGGGCGCGGCCTTGGGCGTCGAAGTGGGTCAATTCGCTCATGGAAATGGCAACAGGGTGATTGCGCAGCAGCGGTGCGATCCGCGGCCCGGCGCCGCATTACCCGGCGGACCGAACCATTGCCACGGAAAATCGATCATAGCAGGGCCATGAAAACCGCTTTCGTTTCGTTTTGCCTGCTGGCCGCGCTGGCGGCGGGCGCCGTGCGCGGCCAGGACCTGCCCGAGCTCGGCGATGCCGCCGCGGCCACGCTGTCGCCCGCCCAGGAGCGGGCCATCGGCTATTCCATGCTGCGCCAGTTGCGCGAGCTGCCCGCGTTTCTTGAAGACCCCGACGTCACCGATTACCTCACCAGCACCGGCTATCGGCTGGTGGCAGCAAGCCCCGACTCGCGCATCGACTTCACCTTCTTTGCGCTGCGCGACAGCACCGTGAATGCCTTCGCCATGCCCGGCGGATTCATCGGTGTTCACACCGGGCTGATTCTCACCGCCCAAAGCGAGTCGGAGCTGGCCGCCGTGCTGGCCCACGAAGTGGCGCACGTTACCCAGCGGCACATCGCGCGCCTCGTGGCGCAGCAGGAGCGTTCGAGCATGCTTTCCATGGCGGCTGTGGCGCTTGCCATTCTCGCGGCACGCTCCAACCCCCAGGCTGCCGCGGGTGTGATGGCAGGCGCTCAGGCCCAGCAGCTTGCCAGCCGGCTTGCCTTCACGCGCGACAATGAGCGCGAGGCCGACCGTGTGGGAGTGATGATTCTCGAGCGTGCGGGTTTCGACCCCCACGCCATGCCGGTGTTTCTCGAGCGCCTGCAGCGCGCCACGCGGCTGCTCGATTCAGGCAACTATCCGTCCTACATGCGTACCCATCCCGTGACCTATGAGCGCATCGCGGACGTTCAGAACCGTACCTTCACACTTCCCTACCGGCAGATCCCGGACTCCATCGAGTTCCACCTGGTGCGCGCCAAGCTGCGCGCCCAGCAGGGTGAGGCCACCGCTGCCGTAGCTTTCTTCGACGAGTTGCTGACCGAGCGCAAGTTCAACAGCGAGGCCGGAGCACGCTTCGGCCTCGTGCAAGCCCTGTTGCGCAATGGTGATCTGGCCCGCGCCGAGCGAGAGCTGCCAGCCGTGATCAAGGCCACGGGCCCGCACCCCATGGTCGTTGCATTGCGAGCGAGGCTGCTCGTCGCTCGCAAAGATAACGCTGGCGCGCTGGCCTTGCTGGCCGAGGGGGTGAAGGCCTTCCCCGGCGCGAGATCGCTGGTGTACGACTACGCCGAAGCGCTGTTGACGGCCGGCAGGACGGAGGAGGCGATTGTCGCCACGGATTCCCAGCTGATGCGAGACCAGAATGACGGAAGGCTCTACGAACTCCAGGCGCGAGCCTTTTCCATGCAGGGGAAGGCCCTGATGAAGCACAAATCGCTTGCTGAAGCCTATCTTGTGCGCGGCAACCTGCAACTCGCCATTGAACAGCTTCAGCTTGCCGTGGGCGTGGGTGACGGCGACTTCTACCAGCTTTCCAGTGCAGAGGCGAGGCTCAGAGAGCTGCGCAGCATCGCTGCGAATTTGCCCAAGAAGTAGCGCCGGTTGTCGATTTCCCCGGGCCGCCAGCGGCTTTTGGCTACAATCGGCGGCTGCGAACGGAGTTGACGCGGCGTCACACACCCCGCCATCACATGGAAAGAATCGGCAAGTACGAGATCATCAGGGAGATCGGGTCTGGGGCCACGAGCGTGGTCTATCTCGCTGACGATCCTTTCACCGGGCGCAAGGTTGCCATCAAGCGCGTCAGAACCGAGGTTCTCGGCGACAGTAATTTGGGCCAGCGCTTTCGCCGCCTGTTTCTCGCCGAGGCTTCCCTGGCGGGAAAGCTGCGCCATCCTCACATCGTGTCGATTTACGACGCCGAAGCGACCGAACAGGACAGCTACATCGTCATGGAGTATGTGCCCGGCGGCACGCTCGAGCAGTATTGTCGTGTGGACAATCTCCTGCCTTTGGCACGGACT
The DNA here is from genome assembly GCA_044339985.1 of Burkholderiales bacterium. Classification (GTDB taxonomy): domain Bacteria; phylum Pseudomonadota; class Gammaproteobacteria; order Burkholderiales. Next base: position 12,195 of record JBIIUM010000005.1, read on the forward strand.
GTCGAGCTGATGTTCAAGTGTTGCAAGGCGCTTGATTTTGCCCATCGCTTCGGGGTCATCCACCGGGACATCAAGCCGGCCAACATCCTCATCGGCGATCAGGACGAAATCAAGATCTCCGATTTCGGGGCAGCGTTGTCGATTTCCGCCGAAACCACCCAGGTGAGTGGCGTTGGCTCGCCTGCATACATGTCCCCCGAGCAGGTTCGAGACCAGCATTTGAATCTTCAAACGGACATTTTTTCCCTCGGTGTGGTGATGTACCAACTGCTCACCGGCCACCTGCCGTTCAAGGGCACCAACAATTTTTCGATGATCTACCAGATCATCAATGTCGATCCGCTACTGCCGTCGGCTTATCGTCATGAAATCCCGTCCGTGCTGGATGCCATCGTCAAGAAATCGCTGGCCAAGAGCCGCGACGAGCGCTATCGGACCTGGAGTGAATTTTCGGCCGAACTTGCCAGCACCTTCGCCGAACTGCATGACGCAGCTCGAGATCTGTCCAACAGCGAGAAGTTCGATGCGCTCCGGTCGCTTGCCTTTTTCCGCGACTTCGGTGACGTCGACTTGTGGCAGGTGGTGCGTATTTCCGAGTGGTCCCGTCACGCCCCGGGCACCCAGATCATTCGCGAAGGCGAGGCGGGGAGTTCATTTTTCATTTTGGCATCCGGCGAGGTGAAGATCACCAAATCCGGGCGGCTCTTGAACGTTCTTGGCGTTGGGGAGTGCTTCGGCGAAATGAGTCATCTAGGTACCGGGGATTTCCACCGCAGCGCCAGCGTGGCGGCCCACACCGACGTGACGCTGATCGAGATTGCCGACGATGCGCTCGCCAGGTCAGGCGAAAGTTGCCGGAACCGTTTCAATGCGGCGTTCCTGCGCTTGCTGGTGGAGCGGCTACAGGCTGCCAATATCCGAGTGGCGCGGCTGTTGATGGAGCGGAGCGCGGTGCTTTCCTGAGGGACGCCGGCGAACCCGAGCACAGAACATGACCGATGCCATTGCCCACGACGTGGAAGTGGATGCCCGTGGGCTCAACTGCCCGCTGCCCATATTGCGCACCAAGAAGGCCCTCAACGCCATGAATTCGGGGCAAGTGCTGCGGATACTGGCCACTGACCCTGGTTCGGTGCGCGACTTCCAGGCCTTCTCCCGGCAGACGGGCAATGCCTTGCTCGCCAGCGGCGCCGAGGGCGAGGAGTTTCATTTCTTGTTGCGCAAGAAGTGAGTATCGGCAAAACACATACTGGCCGCCCGCTGGAAGGCCTAGACCGGCTCATCGGAGGCCTTGATCGCGGCTTGCGCACGCTCTTTTCCGCTGTGCCGGCGCGCCGTCCCGATCCGGGTGCCGGACTGCCAGAGGCTGAACTTACGGAGGCGGAACGCCGTCTTGGCGCGGCGCTGATGCGCGTCAATCACTGCGGCGAGGTGTGTGCCCAGGCTTTGTACCAGGGCCAACTGCTCACCGCGCGGGACTCGCGAACGCGAGCCATGCTGAGCGAGGCTGCCGACGAAGAGCTAGACCACCTTGCCTGGACTCGCGCCCGGATCGAGGCGCTTGGGGGCCGTTCGAGCGTTCTGGATCCACTGTTCTACGCAGGTTCCTTCGCACTGGGCGCATTGTCTGGCGTAGCCGGTGACCGCTGGAACATGGGCTTTCTAGCCGAAACCGAGCAGGGCGTGGAACGGCATCTGAGCAACCATCTGGAGCGATTGCCCGCCGCTGACGCGCGTAGCCGGGCCGTGCTCGGGCGTATGCGTGAGGAGGAGTCTTCCCATGCCCGCGATGCGATTGAGCAGGGTGGCGCGCCTTTGCCAGCGCCAGCGCGCCTGGCAATGCGTCTCATGGCCAGGGTGATGACTAGCGCCACCTTCAGGCTCTGACGCTCAGACTCCGCCAGGCGAAGCCTCCACGATTTCGAAGTCGTGGCTCAGTTGGGCGGTTTTTCCCAGCATGATGGAGGCAGAACAATATTTTTCTGCCGACAGCGCGATTGCACGTTCCACCGCCTCGGGCTTCACGCCGCGGCCCTTGACGGTGAAATGGAAGTGAATGCGTGTAAACACCTTCGGGTCCGTCGGAGCGCGTTCGGCGTCCACATCCACCAGCACCTCGCTGACCTCCTGACGGGCCTTGCGCAGGATCGCGACCACGTCGTAGGCAGTGCAACCGCCCGTTCCGGCCAGCACGGTCTCCATGGGTCGAGGGCCGAGGTTGCGGCCGCCGCCTTCCGGCGCGCCGTCCATGGTGAGGGTGTGGCCGCTCTCGGTGGTGGCGCGAAACGCCACGGCATCGAGCCACTGGATGCGGACTTTCATGGGTGCTCCTATCGGGGACGCTGATTGTAACGGCTGCGCCCTGGGGCACCATCGGGCGTCTGGGCTTGGCTAGCCGATGTCCCGGGTCGGACGCAGGCGCCGAGACGAACAGAAAAAGTTGTCTAAGCATCAAACAGTTAGCATGCCATAGCGAGACATTGCCAGCCGACGGCGCTATACTCGTCGCTTTTCGTCGCGGTTTCGAGGATTACCATGGGTGATTCAAGTAGGGAAGGGCAAGCGAGGCCGGCAAGCAGCTCACGCCGGTACCTGCTGTGGGCCACCGGCGCTGTGGGCGCGGTGGGTGCGATATCGGTGGCGGTGCCGTTCGTAAGCAGCATGTTGCCTAGCGCCCGTGCGCGCGCGGCAGGGGCCCCTGTGGAGGTCGACGTTTCGCGGCTCGAGCCCGGCATGATGGTCACCGTCGAATGGCGCGGCCAGCCTGTGTGGATCGTTCATCGCACCCAGGAGATGATCGAGGCCATCCCGAAGTGGACCGACAGGCTTGCCGATCCCGATTCCAGCCAGCCGTTGCAGCCGGCCTACGTGGACAAGAACACCCGCGCCATCAAAGCCGATTACCTGGTGCTTGTGGGCATTTGTTCCCACCTTGGCTGTTCGCCTTCGGAAAAACTCAAGGCGGGCCCCGACAGCGGCCTGGGAGCCGACTGGCTGGGTGGTTTCTACTGCCCCTGCCACGGTTCGAAGTTCGATGTGTCGGGCCGCGTGCTCAAGGGCATGCCTGCGCCCAACAACCTCAAGGTGCCTCCGTACCGTTACCTCACCGACACCAGGATTCTGGTGGGCGAAGACAGCAAGGGAGCCTGAGTCCATGAGCAGCAACACCAAGACCGGCGCACTGGTTCAGTGGATTGACGAGCGTTTTCCGCTCACGTCGCTCTGGAAGGAGCACCTGTCCGAATACTACGCGCCGAAGAATTTCAACTTCTGGTACTACTTCGGCTCCCTCGCGCTGCTGGTGCTGGTGATCCAGATCCTTTCGGGGATCTTCCTCACCATGCACTACAAACCCGACGCCTCCCAGGCCTTTGGCTCAGTGGAGTACATCATGCGCGATGTGCCCTGGGGCTGGCTGGTGCGCTATATCCACTCCACGGGTGCTTCCATGTTTTTCGTGGTGGTGTATCTGCACATGCTGCGCGGCCTGTTGTACGGCTCGTACCGCAAGCCCCGCGAGCTGGTCTGGATTTTCGGTGTGCTGATCTATCTCTGTCTCATGGCGGAGGCCTTTTTCGGCTACCTGTTGCCCTGGGGCCAGATGTCCTACTGGGGCGCGCAGGTGATCGTCAACCTTTTCAGCGCCGTGCCCTTCATCGGCGAAGACCTGTCCATCTGGATCCGCGGTGACTACGTGGTTTCGGATGCCACCCTGAACCGGTTCTTCGCCTTTCACGTGATCGCCATTCCCCTGGTGCTGGTGGGTCTGGTGGCGGCGCATATCATCGCGCTGCACGAGGTGGGGTCTAACAATCCCGATGGCGTGGACATCAAGAAGAACAAGGATCCCAAGACGGGCATCCCGCTCGATGGCATTCCCTTCCACCCCTACTACACGGTGAAGGACATCGTGGGAGTGGTGGTGTTCCTGATGGTGTTTTCCATCATCGTGTTCTTCATGCCTGAGCTGGGCGGCTATTTCCTGGAGTACAACAACTTCATTCCCGCCGACCCTCTCAAGACCCCGCCGCACATCGCCCCCGTGTGGTACTTCACTCCCTACTACGCCATGTTGCGCGCGGTGCCCGCCATGTTCGGATCGCAGTTCCCGGGCGTGGTGGTGATGGGGGCAGCGGTGCTGATCTTCTTCGCCCTGCCTTGGCTGGACCGCGGTAAGGTCAAGTCAATCCGCTATCGCGGCCCAAAGTTCAAGGCGGCCCTGGCGGGATTCATCGTCAGCTTCGTCATCCTCGGATGGCTGGGGGTTGAGCCCACCGACTTCCTCGGCAAGGTGCCGGGCACTTCGCTGGAAGTGGCCACGCTGTTGGCGCGTGTCTTCACCCTGGCATATTTCGCCTTCTTCGTGCTGATGCCCTGGTTCACCGCCAACGACACGGAAAAGCCCGAACCGCAACGGGTGACCTGGTGAGCGCCATGCGAATCCTCAAGACCCTCTTCCTCGCCGCCGCCTTTCCGGCTGTGGCCTTTGCCGCCGGCGGCCATGTGGCCCTCGACCGCGCGCCCATCGATAACCACGATACGGCTTCGTTGCAACGCGGCGCCAAGCTGTTCGTGAACTACTGCATGGGTTGCCATGGCGCGCAGTACATGCGCTACAACCGGCTCACCGACCTTGGCATCACCGAGCAGCAGATCAAGGACAACCTCATGTTCAACGCCGACAAGGTGGGTGAACCCATGCGGTCGTCTATGGACGCAAAGGCCGCGGCCAAGTGGTTCGGCGCCCAGCCGCCGGACTTGTCCGTGGTGGCCCGCTCGCGCGGCGCCGACTGGCTCTACACCTATCTGCGCACCTACTACCGCGACGATTCCAGGGCCACCGGTTGGAACAACCTGGCCTTCCCCAACGTGGGCATGCCCCATGTCCTGTGGGAGCTGCAGGGGACCCAGGAGCTTGAGGCACACGAAGGTTCGGGCGACGGCCATGGCGCCTCCCATGCGGCGCCATCGCTCAGGCTGGTCTCCGCTGGGGTCATGCCTCCCAAGCAGTACGACGCCGCGGTGGCGGACCTGGTGAATTTCCTTGTGTACTTGGGCGAACCCGCCCGTACCCATCGCGTGCAATTGGGGATGCTCGTACTGCTGTTCCTCGGCGTGTTGTTCGTCGTCGCCTATCCGCTCAAGAAGGAGTTCTGGAAGGACATCCACTGAGGAATTCGAGCTCACCGATTCCCCATTCCCGAGCCCCCAACCATGATGACCCTCTATTCAGGCACTACCTGCCCCTTCAGCCAGCGTTGCCGCATCGTGCTCTACGAAAAGGGCATGGACTTCCAGATCGTGGATGTGGATCTGTTCAACAAGCCCGAAGACCTCGCGGTGATGAATCCTTACAACCGCACTCCCGTGCTGGTGGAGCGCGACCTCATCCTGTACGAATCCAACATCATCAACGAGTACATCGACGACAGGTTTCCCCATCCGCAGCTCATGCCCGCGGATCCGGTGACCCGTGCGCGCGCGCGTCTGTTCCTGTTCCGCTTCGAGCACGAATTGTTCGTGAACATCGAGCCGCTGGAAAAGGGCAACCAGAAGGCCGCCGACAAGGCGCGCCAGAGCGTGCGCGACAGCCTCACGCAGATCGCTCCGGTGTTCACCAAGCAGAAGTTCATGCTGGGTGACGAGTATTCCATGTTGGACGTGGCCATCGCACCGCTGCTGTGGCGTCTGGACTACTACGGCGTGCAGTTGCCCAAGACCGCGGCGCCGCTGCTCAAGTACGCCGAGAGGCTGTTCAGCCGTCCGGCATTCATCGAAGCGCTCACGCCGGCCGAGAAGGTGATGCGCAAGTGAATCCCCCCTCCACCACTCCCTACCTGATCAGGGCGATCTACGAGTGGTGCGTCGACAACGGCTTCACCCCCTACCTTGCAGTGCGCGTCAATGAAGACACCCGTGTGCCCATGGAGTACGTTCGCAACGGTGAGATCGTCCTCAACGTGAGCGGCGACGCCACCCGCGACCTCACTCTGGGCAACCAGCTGATCCAGTTCTCGGCCCGCTTCAATGGCGTGTCACGCGAGATCAGCATACCGGTGGAGGCAGTGAGCGGGATCTTCGCCAAGGAAAGCGGCCAGGGGTTGGCATTCGAGCAACCGTCGCCCATTCCGGTTGCGGACAGCGCACCGCCCGAGTTGCCGCCCGACGACAAGCCACCGCCTCCCCCGTCCAGGCCGAAGTTGCAGGTGGTCAAGTAGCCCTGTCCGCAGGGCATATCGCGGGTCTCGGTTCGGTCTCGCTTGCTTCGGACGGTTAAACTTCAACGTCGCGGGCCGGCTTAGCTCAGCAGGTAGAGCAGCTGATTTGTAATCAGAAGGTCACGGGTTCGATTCCTGTAGCCGGCACCACAGCACGGGTCCAGCAAAGCGCGCAGGGCTGGTGCGTCTCTTCGTGGCGCTCCCCGGGGCCCCAGGGTCCAGGTTGACCTAAGCCCTTTGACCCCCGATGGGTTCCCGACGCCCAGGCACTCGCGGGCTTGTCATGGTGACGGGCTATAGTGTTCGGCGCTGCCGCGGGTGCCTCGCGGGCCTGACCGCAGCCACTTCCCGGCTACGCATTGCCGGCCGGTCCTGTTCGCGGAGCCAAGCATGCATGACCCTCACGATCCCAATTGCAATCCATCCACTGGGCCTTCGTTCCAGCAGGTGCTGGCGGTCAGCCAGTCGCGGCGGCGCCTGCTTGGTGGCGGGATTGTCGCCTTTGCCACTGCACTGACGAGTGCTGCGCCCGGGTTGCGGCTGGCACGGGCGGCGGCGTCTTCACCGCTGTTGGGTTTCGAGCCCGTGCCGGTGGCCACGGACGATGTGGTGCATGTGCCGGACGGCTACGTGGCAGAAGTCATCTACGCCTGGGGCGATCCGGTTTCCGATGGGCCGGCCTTTGCCCAAGATGCCTCCAACAGCGCTGCAGACCAGGAACTGCAGGCCGGCATGCACCACGATGGAATGCATTTCTTTGCCATGCCTGCTCGGCCCGGTGAGCGTCAACGCGGCCTGCTGGCGGTGAACCATGAATACGCTGACGACGGGCTGTTGCACCCCGACGGCATGCGCACCTGGACGCCAGACAAGGTGCGCAAGAGCCAGGCGGCCCACGGTGTGTCCATCGTCGAGCTGCGCCAGCGCGCCGATGGCGGCTGGGAGGTGGTCCGGCCTTCGCGCTACGGCCGGCGCATCACAGCAACCACGCCCATGGCCATTGCCGGCCCGGCCGCCGGACACCCTTGGATTCGCACCGACGCCGACCCCGCCGGCACACGGGTGCTGGGTACGTTCAACAACTGCGCCAACGGATTCACCCCCTGGGGTACCTATCTCACCTGCGAGGAAAACTTCTACGCCTATTTCGTGCACGGTGGCGATGTGCCGGTGGCGCAGCGCCGCTACGGCATCACCGCCAAGGGCCATGGATACCGGTGGCACGAGCATGACGAGCGCTTCGATGCCCAGCGCCATCCCCACGAACCCAACCGCTTCGGTTGGGTGGTGGAGATCGATCCCTTCGACCCGGCTTCGGTGCCGGTAAAGCGCACCGCCCTGGGCCGTTTCTGCCACGAGGGCGCAGCCAACGCGCTGGCGCGCGATGGCCGGGTGGTGGTCTACATGGGCGACGACGCCCGCGGCGAGTACATCTACAAGTTCGTGAGCGCGCGCCCTTTCGATGCTGCTGGCGCCGCCGCCAACCGCGATTTGCTGGACGAGGGCACCTTGTATGTGGCGCGTTTCGAAGCGGGTGGCACCGGCCGATGGCTGGCGCTGCGCCACGGCGAAAATGGTCTCACGGCAGACCACGGTTTCCCGGGCCAGGCCGAGGTGCTCATCCACGCCCGTCAGGCCGCAGACCGCGTTGGGGCCACCATGATGGACCGGCCAGAATGGATGGCTGTGCACCCGCGCTCGGGCGAGGTGTACTGCTCGCTCACCAACAATGCCAAGCGTGGCGGCACCACGTTGAACGCCGCCGATGGCAGCACGCCCGCGGGTTCGTCCAGCCCTCCCGTGGATGCCGCCAATCCGCGCGCCGACAACGCCTTCGGCCACATCATCCGCTGGCGCGAGGAAGGCGGTGATGCCGCCGCCGAGTCTTTCGAATGGGACCTGTTCATCCTATGCGGCGATCCTGCCCACCCCGATCCCGCCAAGCGCGGCACGGTGAACGGCGACGCCTTCGGCAGCCCCGACGGACTGTGGGTGGATGCCGATGGCAGGTTGTGGATCGAGACCGACATCTCGCCCACGTCACTCTACAAGGGCGACTATGCCGCGCTCGGCAACAACGCCATGCTGTGCGCCGATACCGTCAGCGGCCAAGTACGACGCTTCCTCACCGGCCCGCGCGGCTGCGAGATCACCGGCGTGATCCAGGCCACCGACCGGCGTACCCTGTTTGTGAACATCCAGCACCCTGGCGAGACTCCGGGGGAGCGCAGCAACCCGGACGCGCCCACCGCCATCAGCGCCTGGCCCGGGGGCGGGCGGCCCCGCTCGGCCACCCTCGCCATCCGCCGGCTCGATGGTGGCGTCATCGGCGCCTGACAAAGCGCCGGACGCCCTCCACCGCGTGCGCGCAGACCCCGTTGAGCGGCACGTCCGCGGTGGGGCATGGGCTATACTCCGACGCTCTCTTGCCCCAGAGCCGCGCGCATCGCGTCCATGAAAATCCACGAATACCAAGCCAAGGAAATCCTGCGCCGCTTCGGCGTGGCGACACCGCGCAGCGTGCCGTGCTTCAGTGTGGACGAAGCGGTGGTCGCGGCGCGGCAGCTCGGTGGCCCCGTCTGGGTGGTGAAGGCCCAGATTCACGCCGGCGGGCGCGGCAAGGGCGGAGGCGTCAAGGTGGCACGCTCCCTGGACGAGGTGCGCCACTGGGCCGGGAACATCCTGGGCATGCAACTCAAGACCCATCAGACAGGCCCGGACGGGCAGAAGGTGCGCCGTCTGCTCGTCGAGGAGGGCGCGGATATCCGCGCCGAGCTGTACCTCGGGCTGGTGGTGGACCGGGTCAGCCAGAAATACGTGCTCATGGCCAGCGCCGAGGGCGGCATGGATATCGAGGAAGTGGCGGCCCACACCCCGGAAAAAATCCACAAGGCCATCGTCGATCCCGTGGCCGGCCTGGGCGATGCCGAGGCTGACGACCTGGCGCGCCGCATCGGCATCCCGGACGCGTCGTTGCCCCAGGCCCGCGCCACCCTGCAGGGGCTCTACCGGGCCTGCTGGGAAACCGACGCGGCGCTGGCCGAAATCAACCCCCTCATCCTCACGGGTGACGGGCGCGTGGTTGCGCTGGATGCGAAGATGAATTTCGACGCCAACGCCCTGTTCCGCCACCCCGATGTCGTGGCTATGCGCGATCTCGACGAGGAGGATCCTGCCGAGATCGAGGCCTCCAAGTTCGACCTGTCCTACATCTCCCTCGATGGCGACATCGGTTGCCTGGTCAATGGCGCCGGCCTGGCCATGGCCACCATGGACACCATCAAGCTCTACGGTGGCAGCCCGGCCAATTTCCTTGACGTGGGCGGCGGCGCCACGGCCGAGAAGGTCACTGAAGCCTTCAAGATCATGCTGCGCAACCCGGGCCTGAAGGCGATCCTGGTGAACATCTTCGGCGGCATCATGAAATGCGACACCATCGCCACCGGCGTGGTCACCGCTGCGCGCGAAGTGCGGCTGGCCGTGCCGCTGGTGGTCCGCATGAAGGGCACCAACGAGGACCTGGGCAAGAAAATCCTGGCCGAATCCGGCCTGCCGATCATCGCGGCCGACAACATGGCCCAGGCGGCCGAGCGCGTGGTGGCTGCCGCGCGTGGCGCGGGCTGATCCCCACGTTCCCCGGACACCCCCACGAGACGGAACATGGCCATCCTCGTTGACAAGAACACCCGCGTCGTCACCCAGGGCATCACCGGGAAAACCGGGCAATTCCACACTCGCATGTGCCGCGAATACGCCAATGGCGCCCAATGTTTCGTGGCCGGGGTCAATCCGAAAAAGGCCGGCGAGGACTTCGAAGGCATTCCCATTTTCGCCAACGTGCACGAGGCGAAGCAAAGCACCGGTGCCAATGTCTCGGTGATCTACGTGCCGCCCGCGGGCGCCGCGGCTGCCATCTGGGAGGCCGTGGAGGCCGACCTCGATCTGGCCATCTGCATCACCGAGGGCATTCCAGTGCGCGACATGATCGAGGTGCGCGAGCGCATGCGTCGCGAGCAACGCCGCACGCTGTTGCTGGGGCCCAATTGTCCCGGCGTCATCACGCCCGAGGAAATCAAGATCGGCATCATGCCCGGCCACATCCATCGCAAGGGCCGCATTGGCGTGGTGTCGCGCTCGGGCACGCTGACGTACGAGGCGGTAGCCCAGCTCTCCGAGCTTGGCCTGGGCCAGTCCTCAGCCGTGGGTATCGGTGGCGATCCGGTGAACGGCCTCAAGCACATCGACGTGCTCAAGCTGTTCATGGACGACCCGGATACCGATGCGGTCATCATGATCGGCGAGATCGGCGGGTCCGACGAGGAGGCTGCGGCCGAGTGGTATCGCGCCAATGCCCGCAAGCCGGTGGTGGGGTTCATCGCCGGGGTCACCGCGCCGCCTGGCAAGCGCATGGGCCACGCCGGGGCCATCATATCCGGCGGCAAGGGCACGGCGCAGGAAAAACTTGCAGTCATGGAGGCCTGCGGCATCCGTGTCACGAAGAACCCGTCCGAAATGGGACGTCTGTTGCGCTCCGTGCTCTGAGAGCCATGCGCCGCATCCTGATTGCCATCGACGGGTCGGACAACGCGCTGCGCGCCGTGCGCCAAGTCGTATCGCTGGCGCCTGAATTGCGCGAGCCGCCGCAACTGCTGCTCGCAAACGTGCAGCCCGTGGTGGTGTCCGGAGGGGTGCGCACGTTCGTCAACGCCGATCAGGTCGACACCTGGTATCGCAGCGAAGGCGAGAAGGCGCTGGCCAGCGCCCGCGACCTGCTGGCCGCCGCCGGCCTTGCCCATGAGCATCACATCGTCGTGGGTGACCCGGCGGAAACGCTGGCGCGCATGGCACGCGAGCGCGGCTGCGACCTGATCGTCATCGGCACCCGTGGCATGAGCGCCATCGGTAATCTGCTCATGGGCTCCGTGGCCACCAAGGTGCTGCAGCTGGTCGACGCGCCGGTGTTATTGGTGCGCTGAAGCCTCGGGCGCCTAGGGAGAGGCAGCGCCGCCTTCTGTTGTTGCTCCGGCTTGCCCCCCGCTGCGATTGATGCGGTCGACCAGCACACGCAGGAATGCGCGGTTGAACTTCATCTGGGTGCGCTCGGACGCTTCGCGCAGACCTTGAGCCTTCACTTCCAGAACCATGCAGTTGCCGCGGGACAGGATGGTGGTGCTGCGAGGGACAACCCCCTCCTCGAAGTACAGCATGTGCCCGAAGCAATGGCCCGCCTGCATGGATTCCAGCGTCTTGCCGTTGCGGCATGCGAGAGCTTCACCGGAGGCGAGCACGAAAAAACCGTCGCTGGTTTCACCTTCGCGAAGAATGACGCTGCCGTGCCCGTGGTTCTGCCAACGCGCCAGGCGCATCGTCTCCCACAGCTCCACGTCCAAGAAGTCGCGAAAGAACGGCAACCCCCGCAGGCTGCCGAAGCGTTCTGCCTCCGGCACGGCATTGTCCGGAAGCCTCAGATGCTTGAAGGCGCGAGCCAGGTCGCGGCTCACCTCGTTCCAGACCGGATAGCGGCTGGACAGGTCTTTCGACAAAGCCTGAAGCACTATGCGCTCCAGTGGTTCGGGCAGATCGCGCCGGTGCACCGACGGGGGTACCGGGTCGATATGTGCGATCTGGTAGGCCAGGCTGTTGCGGTTGGAGCCTTCGAACGGCAGGCGGCCCGTGAGCAACTGGTAGAGCACAACGCCCAGGGAGAAGATGTCGGTCTGTTGGGTGAGCGGCCTTTCCAGCACCTGCTCCGGCGACATGTAGGCCGGTGAGCCGATGCCGCTCAGGTAGGTGTGTTCCGCTTGGTCATAGCGGGCGGCGCCAAAATCGCTCAACTTGATCTCGGTGCCGGTGGTGAGCAGGATGTTGGCGGGCTTCACGTCACAGTGGATGACGCCTTGCCGGCCGGCGTAGTCCAGCGCCTGACTCGCCTTGAAGCCGATTTCCACCACTTGCTCCATGGGCAGCAGCGACTCGGGGCTGCAGTAGCGCCTCAGCGTGTGCCCGGGCACATACTCCATCACCACGTAGGACAGGTCGTCCTCGGACACGGCATCGTGGATGGCCACGATGTGGGGATGGGAGAGTTTGCCCGCCAGCGCAGCCTCGTTCATGAACACCCGCTGAAAGCGGCTGCATACCCGTGGGTCGACACCGGCTTCGTGATCGATCATCTTGATCGCCACGCGACGGGCAAAAAAGGGGTCATCCGCCAGGAACACACGGCTGGTGGCGCCGCGGCCCAACTCCCGCAGGATGTGGTACTTCCCGATCCGCGGGGGCAGGGTGTCCTCGAAGTGACAATCGGAGGTGGCGACCAATCCCATGCACTCGTTAACGGCCGCATGGCGCGCGGGCTTTAGTGCCGGAGCCCGGTGCGGGGCGTTGCGCCCATCGGGCCGCAGTGCTGGCCGAGAGCTCGTTCAGTTGAGGAACGGCACCCGCATGCCCCGGGCCACCGCCGGTCTCGCGCCGAGGGCCTCGAACCATCGTCGCACGTGGGGAAAATCTCCCAACTCCACGCGGTGCCATTCATGGCGGGCCACCCATGGGTAGGTGGCCATGTCGGCCACGGAATACTCGTCCGCGAGATGCTCGTGGATGGCAAGATGACTGTCGAGCACGCCATAGAGTCGGCGCGTCTCGCCGGTATAGCGCTCGATGGCATAGGGCACGGGTTGCTTGGCGGCGCGCAGGAAGTGGTGCGCCTGACCAAACATGGGCCCCACGCCGGCCATCTGGAACATCAGCCACTGCAGCGCCTCGAAGCGCCGCCGCTCCTCCCGGGGCAGGAAGCGGCCCGTCTTCTGGGCGAGATACAGGAGGATGGCGCCCGACTCGAACAGCGTAAAGGGCGCGCCGCCTGGGCCGTTGGCATCCACGATGGCGGGGATCTTGCCGTTGGGGTTGATGGCGCGAAACGCGGGCAGATCCTGCTCGGCCTTGCCGATGTCCACCGCATGCACCCGGTAGGGCAGGCCGCATTCCTCCAGCATGATGGAGACCTTGCGGCCGTTGGGGGTTCCCCAAGTGTAGAGATCGAGCATGGGATTGTGGTGGCGCGCCATGGCGCCGCGAGGGTGGCCCGGAGGCAGGCAGAGAAAGTTGCCCCCGGGTACGCTTGCCGTTACTGCTTCTGTTGCTGCTCCTGCGGCGGTTGTTGTTCCTGGGCGCCGCCCTTCTTTTGCTGTTTCTTGCCCTTGCGGGCCGCGAGGATTTCCTCAAGGCTCACCGTGCCGTCCTTGTCGGTGTCGATGGCGTCGAAATTCTTCGACACGTTCGGCAGGGCAGCGGCCTCGGTCTTGTCGAGGGTGCCGTCGCCGTTCTTGTCGGCGGCTTTGAATTTGGCTTCCACTTTCTGCATCTTGTCTTCGTTGGCCTGAGCGGCGCCCACGGCGAAGGCAAGGCCGATGGCTGCGGCAATGGCGTACTTGTGCATGTGCATGTGTCCTTTATGTACTGTTTGAAGAGGGTCTCGGCAGGGGTGGCCCTTGCGGGAAACCCCGAGCAATGAACGACTGAACCTCAGGGTGCGTTGACGCCCATGGCGGCCTCGATGGCTTGCAGGCGTGCGGTTTGGATGCGCTGGGCAATGGGTAGCTCGTCGTCGCGGTGGGCAGCGATGGCGGCCGCGTCCACGCCAGCTGCCGCCCGCAGCGCCAAGCGCACCCGCTCTGCCTGGGGGTAGGGCGCCAGGGATGCCCCAGGCCGGCCTTGCATATCCTGGCGAGCCGTCTCCAACAGCAACTCGAAGCGTTCCGGGCGCCGCAGTGCGTCGGTGCCGGCCAACAGCGACAGCATGCCGGCCGCGTCCAGGGCCAAGGCGCGGTGCACGCTGGTCAGCCACCCGACGGCCAGGATGGCAAGGTCGCGGCAGTGGTTCGGGGCGCGCACGCGCTCGGCAGCCGCCCGGGCCACCGCCATGGCGGAACCTCGCGAGCCCGCCGCGCGTTCGGCCTGGTGCATGAGCAGCGCGAAGCGCACCTCCAGGGGTTGGCCGTCCGCGGCTGCGTGGTCCAGCACATGCAGCGTATGGTGCCCCGCGTCGCCATCGGCGTCGGCCACGGCGAACAGGTGTTCCATCTCCGGCAACACCCGCGCCAGGGCGCCGCAGGCACGCAGCACCTCGAACATGCGCGAGGGCCGTGCCTCCATCAGCCCCCGCGAAAGCTCCTGCCAGACCCGCTCGGGCACCAGATGATCCGCCTCGCCATCGGCCACCATGGTCTTCATGAGCGCCATGGTCTGGGGCGCCACCACGAAGCCGAAACGCGCCGCGAAGCGTGCCACCCGCAGGATGCGCACCGGATCCTCGGCAAAGGCCGGCCCCACGTGCCGCAGGACTCCCAGGCGCAGATCGTGCAGGCCGTCGAAGGGGTCCACCAGCGTACCGTCGGCGCGACGGGCGATGGCGTTGATGGTGAGATCGCGCCGCGCCAGGTCCTGGTCGAGGGTCACCTCCGGCGATGCGTGCACCACGAAGCCGCGATAGCCGCGGCCTGACTTGCGCTCGGTGCGCGCCAGCGCGTACTCCTCGTGGGTGTCGGGATGCAGGAATACGGGAAAGTCCTTGCCCACGGGACGAAAACCCAGCGCCTCCAGTTGCGCCGGTTGCGCGCCCACCACCACCCAGTCGCGATCCTGCACCGTGCGCCCCAGCAGCTCGTCGCGCACCGATCCGCCCACCTGGAAGATTTCCATGCTTCGCGGCAGGTCCCGCGCCGCTAGCGGCCGGCGCGGCCGCGCATGAGATCGTAGCGGGCGAGGCGGGAAGCGCCGGTCAGGTAGGAGGGCGCCACCGCCTCAAGGGCGGTCGGGCGAAACCCGAACACCCCGGGGAAGCCGCATCCGCAAACGTTGTCTACGGACATGGAGCGTACATTGTCGAGCGTCATGAGCCGCCCGGGCAGCTGCTCCAGCAGGGCCGCCTGCAACCTCGCGAGTCTCGGGGGCAAGGGCAGGATCGTGCGGCGCAGGCCGATCGTCGCGCAGGTCAGCTGCACCAGATCCGCCAGGGTGTATGTGGTCGGGCCGCACAGGTCGTAGCTCTTGCCTGCCGTGGCCGGGTCGTTTACGCAGTGCACCGCGGCGCGCGCCACGTCTTCCACCCAGATGGGCTGGAAGCGCGCCCCTGCGCAGCCCAGCGGCAGCACCGGAATGGGCCGAGCGAGCCGGGCGAACAAGCTCAGAAAGCCGTCGCCGCGCCCGAAGATCACCGAGGGCCGCAGGATGGTGACCTTGAGCCCCTGGCCGGCGCCGGCTCGCACGGCATCCTCGCCGCGGCCCTTGCTGCGAAGATAGTCGCTCGGCGCCTCCATGCCGGCGCCCAGGGCGCTCACGTGCACCAACCGCGGTACGGCCTCCGACAGGCAGGCGCGCACGACACGCGCTGGCAGCTGCTCATGATTCAGCAGGAAGCCTTGGCCGCCGGCATCGTGCAACACGCCCACCAGATTGATTACTGCATCGCATCCGCGAATGCTCCGGGCCAGGGCCTCGTCGTCGTGCACGTCCGCATTGAACACCTCGGCGGTGGGCAGGAGGATCAATTCCCGCTTGGCGCGTTCCCGGTTGCGGGTGGGGATGCGCACGGCAATGCCACTCGCGCAGAGTTGCATTGCCACGTGACGGCCCAGGAAGCCTGAGCCTCCCAACAGGCAGACGCGGCGGATGATCATTTCTTCAGGCGGCGGTGGAGAAGTTGGAGCGGGTCGGGGCGGTTCGGCGACCGTGGATCGACGCTTTCCGATTTTAGCCCAGAGGGCCCGCCTGACTCCGTCGGCGTGTAGCCCAGCCGCTGGCGCTCAGGGTTCGCCCGATGCGGTCGAGGACGCTGCCGAGTCACGCGGCCCGATCGTGCCGATGCGAACGCGAAGCAAAGCAAGGGAATGACCGAACTGACGCGCGTAATGGTGGGCGTTGGCCATCACCTTGCGCACGTAGTCGCGGGTTTCGTTGAACGGAATGGTGTCGATATACACGGCCCCCTCCAGGGGGCGATCGCCGCGCCAGGCCTGCGCGCGGCCGGGCCCGGCGTTGTAAGCGGCAGAGGCCAGTACCGGGCTGCCACCCAGGCGTGCCAGCATCTCCCTCAGGTAGAAGGTGCCAAAGCTCACATTGGCGTCCACGGCGTCCTCCATTGCGTGGCGCCACTGCTTCGATCCCATGCGTGAGGCAACCCAGCGCGCCGTGGCCGGCATGATCTGCATGAGGCCAGCCGCACCGGCGCTGGAACGCGCGCTTGCAACGAAGCGGCTCTCCTGGCGCACCAACCCGTAGAGCAGCGCTTCGTCCACGTTCATGTCGCGCGCGGAGGCGCGCAACAGTTCCGGATAGGGCGCCGGATAACGCAACTCGAAGTTGACCAATTGCGTCGAGCGTTCGGCAGTGGCGATGGAGCGCTCGTACCAGCCCTCGCGGCGCGCCACTTCGGCCGCGGCGATGAGCAGCGGATCCGCCATGTCGCGCACGGCCCAGATCCATTCCATGTTGCCCTCGTAGCGCAGCCCCAGCCGATACCATGTCAGCGCCCGCTGGATTGCTGGCATGCGCTGCACCGTGTCGATGTCCGCCGCGAGTGGCATCTGGTTGCGCGCCAGCGTGGTGATGCCCAGTTCCTCTGCGGCGAGCTGGCCATGGAAGTTTTGCTCCCGGGCCAGCACGGTGAACAGCGCCTCGGACTCGAAGGAACGGCCCGCCGCGGCCATGGCGCGTGCGCGCCAGTAGCGCCAGGCCGGCTTCTCACGCTCCTCGGAATCCATGCGCGCCGTGTAGTCGAGCACTCGTGGCCAGTCGCCACCGCGTAGCGCCGCCCGCGCCGCCCAGGCGAGTTGTGTGTTCTCCAGCGGAGCGCCCTCTGCCAGGGTGTACCAGTCGAGGGCCTCGGGCTGGTGCCGCCGCGCCGCCGCAACGGCGATCAGGCCCCAGCCGTGCGCCCGGTCTTGCGCCGGCAGGCGCATGCCAATGTGCGTCCACAATTGCGCAGCGCCCGGCGGTGCGCTGGCGGCCATGCGGCCGAGGGCGAACAGCGCCACCTCGCGCTGGGCGCGCGAATCCAGCCGAAGGCCGCGGGCCTCGAGAAAGCGCTGCGGGTTTTTCGCAGCCGCCTCCACCAACTTTTGATCCGGGCGCCGCTCCGCGGGCAGCAGTGCCGCCACTGACTTGGCAAGGCTTGCATTGCCCGCGGAGAAGGCCATCCGAAGGCGCGCCCAGACGTCGTTTTCGGTCAATGCGCCCGCCGCCAGTGCCAACCCGGCCGCCTCCATGCAGGCGGCGGGCAGCTCGCCGCCTGCCAGCCACAAGGCGCGTGCGTCGCGCCCCACGGTGGCCTCGCGCGCCGCCACCCGTGGCGCCCAGGAGAGGCAACGCAGCTCCGTGTCAGGTTCCGTCAGGGCTGGAAACTCACGTTGGAATTCGTCCCAGGCGTTCGTTCGGGCAAGCTGGCGCAACCAGTCGGCTCGCAGCCGGTTGGCGGGCAGCTGGCCAGCGTAGCGTTCGAGGTAGGCGCGCACGGCGCCAGATGGCTGCTCGGCCAGCCGCAAGCGCAACTGCCAGTACTCCGCCCAAGGTGCAAGCGGGTGGCCTTGCAGCCGCGCCATGAGACCATCGAGGGTGGGGCCCTGCCCCTTCTGGAAGGCCTCGCGGGCAGCTAGAAACTCAGCGTCGCCAGTCTGCGAACGCACCTCGCCCGTCTGCAGGGCAAGCGAGCACAGAAGCAAAGCGATCGTCTGGCGGATCACAGGAACAGGCGCGCGGCGAGATTGCCTGTTTCGTCCCAATGCGGGTAATTGAGTTCCCTCAGGAAGCGCTTGAAGGCCGCCCGATCCCTGGGAGGCACCTGCACGCCGGCCAGCACCCTGCCGTGGTCGGCGCCATGATTGCGGTAGTGGAACAGGCTGATGTTCCAGCCGGGGCTCATGGCATCGAGAAACTGCATCAGGGCGCCGGGGCGTTCCGGAAACTGGAACCGGTAGAGAAGTTCGTGCTCCACCTCGGGGGAGCGGCCGCCAACCATGTGACGGACGTGCAGCTTGGCCAGCTCGTTGTCGCTGAAATCGCGCGCCTCCAGACCAGCCGCCCTGAGGGATCGCACCAGAGCCCTGACCTCGGCCCTCCCCTCCACCTGCAAGCCCACGAACACATGGGCCTCGGCGGGATCGTGGAACCGGTAGTTGAATTCGGTCACGTTGCGCCGGCCGATGAGCTGGCAGAAGCGCCGGAAGCTCCCCGGCCGCTCGGGGATGGTAACCGCCAGCACCGCTTCGCGCCGCTCGCCGATCTCGGCCTGCTCGGCGACGAAGCGCAGCCGGTCGAAGTTCATGTTCGCGCCACAGGCGATGGCCACCAGGGTGCGATTGCGCGCCCGGTGGGTCTCCACCCAGGCCTTGGCGCCCGCCACCGCCAGCGCCCCGGCGGGTTCCAGGACCACGCGGGTTTCCTCGAACACGTCCTTGATGGCGGCGCAGATGGCGTCGTTGTCCACCAGCACCATCTCGTCCACGTGGCGGCGCGCCAGCCTGAAGGTTTCTTCGCCAGGCTGGCGTACCGCCACGCCGTCGGCGAACAGGCCCACCTGGGCCAGGCGCACTCGCTGACCGGCGGCCAGGGAGCGCGCCATGGAGTCGGCGTCCACGGGCTCCACCCCCACGATGCGCACCTCGGGACGCAGCCGCTTCACGTAGGCCGCCACGCCGGCGATCAGGCCGCCGCCGCCCACCGCCACGAATATGGCGTCCAGCGGGCCGCCGTGCTGCTGCAGGATCTCGCGGGCGATGGTGCCCTGGCCGGCGATCACGTCCGGGTCGTCATAGGGGTGCACCAGGGTGTAGCCGTGCTTGACGGCCAGCGTCAGGGCGTGGGCACCGGCCTCGTCGTAGGAGTCGCCCGACAACACCACCTTGGCGCCACGGGCGGCCACCGCGTCCACCTTGATGCGTGGCGTGGTCACCGGCATCACGATCACCGCCTTGCAGCCCAGGTGCCGTGCCGAGAGGGCCACGCCCTGGGCATGGTTGCCCGCCGAGGCGGCGATCACGCCGCGGCGCAATTGCGCGCGGCTCAGCCGCGACATCTTGTTGTAGGCGCCACGGATCTTGAAGGAAAACACCGGCTGCAAGTCCTCGCGCTTGAGCAGCAGGGTATTGCCCAGGCGCCGGGAAAGCAGCGGCGCAGGATCGAGAGGCGTCTCCACCGCCACGTCGTAGACGCGGGCGGTGAGGATGCGCTCCAGGTAGTCGTCGGTCATGGGCGGGGCGCCGGCGCAGGCCGGGCGGCGGTGGGAGGCAAAGTCGGGCTTAGGGTAGCAAATGTGGCGACGGTGCCCCCAGGCGCGTTGAGACCGTGCCGCCCTCGTTCTATGCTTGCGCAACGCCATCAGCCCAGGACACCATGGACCAGGACCAACAGAAACAGGCAGCCGCCGAGGCCGCCATCGCCCACTTGCCCGATGACGCGATCATCGGCGTGGGCACCGGCTCCACCGCCAATCGCTTCATCGATGCCCTGGGCCGCATCCGTCAGCGCGTGCGCGGTGCCGTGGCCAGCTCCGAGGCCTCAGCGGCGCGCCTGAAGGCCGTGGGCATCGAGGTGCTGGACCTGAATGCCGTGGCCGATCTGCCGGTTTACGTGGACGGCGCCGACGAGATCACCGAGTCCCTGGCCATGATCAAGGGCGGCGGCGGCGCGTTGACCCGCGAGAAGATCGTCGGCGCCGTGGCGCGGCGATTCATCTGCATCGCGGACGCCTCCAAGCTCGTGGGGCGCCTCGGCCGCTTCCCTTTGCCGGTGGAGGTGGTTCCCATGGCCCGTTCCCACGTGGGCCGGCAGCTCGTGCGTCTGGGTGGCCATCCCGAGTGGCGCCAAGGCGCCGTCACGGACAACGGCAACTGGATCCTGGACGTTCACGGGTTGTCCATCCCGGATCCCGCAGCCCTGGAGGCCGAGATCGATGCCATCGCGGGAGTGGTGAGCGTGGGCCTGTTCGCCCGGCGCCCGGCAGACCTCCTGCTCCTGGGCACATCCGGGGGCGTGCGGACGCTGGCGCGCATGCCATGAACCTGTCACAGTCCGCGTATAGCTTCCGCTTGCTTGAGGCCGACGTCGCGGCCGCCTTCAGGGATACACGACCATGACATCTTCCGAACACACCTCCAAACAGTTCGACGCCGAACTCGAGGCTGTCCGCGCCCGGGTGCTGCAGATGGGCGGGCTGGTGGAGGAGCAGATCCGGCTTGCCGTGGAAGCGCTGCTGTCGGGCGACTCGGAGTTGTCCAACTCCGTGGTCAACAACGACCACGCCGTCAATGCGCTCGAAGTGGCCATCGACGAGGATTGCAGCACCATCATCGCCCGCCGGCAGCCTACTGCCGGGGACCTGCGAATGATCATGACGGTGGTGAAGACGATCACCGACCTCGAGCGCATCGGCGACGAGGCTGCCAAGATCGCCCGCATGGCCAGGCTGATCGGCGGCAACGACCGGCTGACGCAGCCGCGCTTCCACGAGATCCGGCGCATGGCCGGCATGGCCGCGGAGATGCTCCACAAGGCCCTGGACGCTTTCGCGCGCCTGGACATCACTGCCTCGGCCGAGGTGGTGCGCCAGGACCAGCTCGTGGATGACGAGTTCCGCGGCATCCTTCGCCACCTCATCACCTTCATGATGGAAGACCCGCGCACCATCTCTGCCTCCATCGAGATCCTGTTCACCGCCAAGGCCATCGAGCGCATCGGCGATCACTCCAAGAACATCTGCGAGTACGTGATCTACATGGTGAAGGGCAAGGACGTGCGCCACACCAGCGTCGAGGAAATCGAGCGCGAGATCATGGGCTGATGAGGGTTCTGTCGTGATCGCCACCGTCGTCCCGGGCGCGTCGCCATGCCCGCCAGCTCCTCTCCCCGGAGAGCGCCTGCTTGGATGAAGTCCTGTCGGCGCGGCCCCTGGCGCACTCAACGCCCGGCGCTGCAGGCCCCGCGGTGGTGGCCGCCGTGGACCTGGGCTCCAACTCTTTTCGGCTCCAGGTGGGCCGGGTGGTGGACGAGCAGATCTACCCGCTGGACAGCCTGCGAGAGCCGGTGCGCCTGGCCGCGGGGCTGGGCCCCGACAAGCGGCTCGACGAGGCTTCCCAGCAGCGCGCCCTCGATGCCCTGCACCGGTTTGGGGAACGGTTGCGCGGGTTCGAAGAGGCAGCGGTTCGCGCCGTGGGCACCAACACCTTGCGGGTGGCCAAGAATGCCCGCGACTTCCTGCGCCGCGCCGAGATGGCGCTGGGCTTTCCCATCGAGGTGGTGGCCGGCAAGGAAGAGGCGCGCTTGATCTACCTGGGCGTCTCACACAGCCTCCCGCCCACTGCCGAGCGACGCATGGTGGTGGACATCGGCGGCGGCTCCACCGAGTTCATCATCGGCAGCGGTTACCAGCCGCGCAAGCTGGAAAGCCTCTACATGGGCTGCGTGAGCTTCACCCTGCGCTATTTCGAGGGCGGACGCGTCACCAAGAGCGGCCTAAAGCAGGCCGAGACGGCCGCGCGCATCGAACTCCAGACCATCGAGCGCGGTTTCTCGCGCGGCCACTGGAAGCAGGCGGTGGGTTCCTCGGGCACCGCCCGCGCGCTGGGCGACCTGATTCAGGCCAACGGCTGGGGCGATGGCAGCATCACCGCCGAGGGCATGGAACGCTTGCGCGCCCATCTTCTCAAGGCGGGTGACTTGGAGCGCATCGCCCTGTCCGGGCTCAAGTCCGACCGTGCCCAGGTGCTGCCTGGCGGATTCGCCATCATGAGCGCCATCTTCGGCGAGCTTGGCGTTGATCGCATGATCCTGGCCACCGGGGCCATGCGCCAGGGGATCCTCTACGACATGGTGGGCCGCTTCCATCACCATGACATGCGCGAGGTCACGGTGCGCCAGTTCATGAAGCGCTACCACGTGGATGCCGCCCAGGCACGGCGCGTGGAGACGCTGGCACTGGAGTTTCACCGTGCGCTGGCGCGCCACCGGGAAGCCCACGACGACACACGGCGCCAGCTGGTGGCATGGGCCGCGCGTCTGCACGAGATCGGCCTGTCGGTGGCGCACACGGGTTACCACAAGCATTCGGCATACATTCTCGGCAATGCCGACATGCCCGGCTTCTCGAAGATGGAACAGGCGCACCTGGCACTTCTGGTGCTCGCCCATCGCGGCACCCTCGACAAGGTCAAGCCCCTGGTGACCGACTCCGACGACTGGCCCGTGATCATGTCTCTGCGTCTGGCCACTCTGTTCCACCGCACCCGCGGGCCCGTGGCGCTGCCGCCCATCGAGGCGGCCTGGCGGGACGGGGGTTTCGAACTGGACCTGCCGCTCGACTGGCTGTCGCGCTACCCTCTTACCGCAGCCGCCTTGCGCAGCGAGATCCGGGAATGGCGCGCAATCGGTTTTGATCTCGACGTGCCAGTTCTCGACACCCTCGAAGGCTCGTTCGATCCGGTGGTGGACTGACCGGCGTCAGTCCAGCAGGTCGGGATTCATCACCGCGCGCAGCACCACCTGGACGCTGTCGCCGCGCACCCGCAGGGCTAGCCACCAAAGGGCGCCTTTCTTCACACTGAAATCCATCGCGCGCCCGGCCAGGAGCAAGCTTGCCACCCGCCCAAGGGTGGGTTGATGTCCCACCACCAGCGCCGCGCCGTGCGCCGCGGGCCAGCCGGCCGCGGCCAGCACTGCCTCGGGCGCCGCGCCCGGTGCCAGCGCAGGCGCCACTTCGAAGTCGCGCGCCAGGGCAGCCACGGTTTCCCGGGTGCGCACTGCCGGGCTCACCAGAATGCGGGTCTGATGCGGCAGGCGGGGTTCGAGCCAGCGCGCCAGCGCGGCAGCCTGGTGGCGGCCCTTGTCGGTAAGGGGGCGTTGCAGATCGGGCAAGCCATCCCGGGCCTCGGCGTGGCGCCACAGCAGCAGTTCCATCACGGCTTCTCCGCGGGGCGGGACGATCGCCAAAAGGGGCGCGCCGCCTCGAAGCGCGACCAGGCGTGGGACAGGCGGCCGATGCCGGCAGCAGCGCGCGCCGCGCTCCAGCCCTGCACAAGCCCGGCGGCGTGGGAGAGCTGCGCCGCATCGCCGCCGTTGAGTTCGGCCAGCAGCCGCGCCGTCACGGCGGCGTCGTTCAGGCTCCCGAGAATTTCCTGCAGCTCTGCCGTGGCGGCGATGTATTCGCGCACCGCGCCTCGGCGAAACAGCCGTTGCAGGAACTCGGCCGCGTAACGCAGCTTTTTCACCTCGATGCGCAGGGCGTGCAAGGCGCTCCCGTCCAGTTCCACCAGGCCGCGACCAGCCCGGCGGACGCGCCGCGCCTGACGCGCAAGCAGCAGGGCGGCGAATTCCGGCAACGGCAGCGCCTCGCGGGCGCGCCCTGCTTCGTCAAGCGCCGCCCGCCAGGGCCGGGTAGCCAGGGCGCTGCCCAGGTCGAGGAGCAGGCACGTGTAGGCCGGGCCGGCCGTGGTCTCCAGTGCGGCCGCACGTGCCCGGGCACGGCGCGCCGCAGCCAGTTGCACCAGTCTCGGCAGGCCAGGCGCGTCGCCCAGCGCTGCGCATACCGGCGGCGCCGTCTCGGTGCAGAACACGTCCCAGTCGCGGGCTTCCCCCAGGCTTGCGGCATTGGTGCGCAGGGCTTGAAGCAGGTCGGCCACCGGTGGGCGCGGCATTACCGGCCGGAACAGTGCAAAGGCGCTGCGCAGGCGCCGCAAGGCCACCCGTGCCTGGTGGATGAACTCCGGATCGTCGCTTGCCAGCACGCCTGGCTCATTGTCCTGCAACTGCGTCAGGCAGGAGGCGGCGATGGCGTCGAAGGCCGCCGTCACATCCATGTCCGGGTGCAGCCGCGGCGCCTGGGCGCGAGCGGGCGCCACTGCCGCGGCGGGCGGGTCCAGCAATGCAAAGCCGCGCTCGGCCTTGGAGTGCCTGCACACGCGCAATGGCAGCGCGGGCAGCAGGCTGCGGGCGAAGGCGAATAGCGCCCCCGGTTCGCCGGACTCGAGTTCCAGCTCCAGCTCGCACAGCGGCGCCTCACGCCCCGACTGCGTGGCCACGATTCGGCCCAGGTCGGTGCACAGCAGCGCGCGGGTGCCCCCGCCCAACTGGAGCTGCCGGGTGGTACGGCGGAAATCGGTGGCGAACACCGGCTGCAGCCGGGCGCGCAGTGCCGCGTCGGCGAATAGCGCCGCCGCTGGCGTTTGCGACAGCGCCACAAAATTGATGATCTGCGCCGCCGCGGGCGCTTCGTATTCGCCGCGCTCGTGCAGGGCGCCGCGCACCCGGCCTTCGGTCTTCAGGGTCTGGACCCAGCGCGGGCCGCTGCGCCGCAGCCTCAGCGCCACCCCGTGACGCGCCAGATCGCGCTGCGGGGTGTCGTAGTAGACGCTGTGCAACTGCCGCGATCCGGGCCGCCCGTGCGTGGCCGCAGCCACCGCAGCCAGCCGCCCCAGCCGCGGTATCTGATCCGGCGGCAGCAGCAGCTTGAGCTCGATCTCCACGGCCATGGTGCTTGCCGGGAGGGGCGCGCCTAGCGGGCCCCGCCAGGCGCGGAGAACTGCTCCAGCAGTTCGCGCTGGGCGCAGCGCACCCGCCCGCCACGCGCGGGGGTGCGCTGCCGGTAGCTGCCGTCGGGTTGCATCTCCCAGGCCTGGGTGTTGTCCTCCAGGTAGGGCTTCAACGCCTCGGCGATGACGCGCCGCTTGAGTCGCGCGTCCAGCACTGGAAAGCACAGTTCGATGCGACGAAAGAAATTGCGGTCCATCCAGTCGGCGCTGGAGAGGTACACGCTATCGCTGGAGCGGAAGTGGAATACCCGGTGGTGCTCCAGGAAACGACCAATGACCGAGCGCACGCGGATGTTCTCCGACAGTCCGGGAATGCCTGGGCGCAGGGCGCACACGCCACGCACGATGAGGTCGATCTTCACGCCCGCGCGCGAGGCCTCGTACAGCTCGTAGATGGTCTCGGGTTCGAGAAGCGCGTTCATCTTGGCGGTGATGCCGGCCGGCTTGCCCTCGCGAGCCTGGGCGGCCTCATGGGCGATGGCCTCCATCAGCCTCGGATGCAGCGTGAAGGGCGACTGCCAGACGTGGGTGTGGCGGCCAGCCCTGCCAAGGCCGGTGAGCTGCAGGAACACATCGTTCACGTCGGACGTCATGTCCTCGTCGCAGGTAAGCAGCCCGAAATCGGTGTACAGGGTGGCGGTGCGCGAATGGTAGTTGCCGGTACCCAGGTGCACGTAGCGGCGCAGGCGGCCATCCTCGCGCCGCACCACCATGGCCATTTTGGCGTGGGTCTTGTGGCCCACGACGCCATACACCACGTGCGCGCCCACTTCCTCGAGACGCGAGGCCCAGTTGACGTTGGTCTCTTCATCGAAGCGCGCCAGCAGCTCCACCACCACCGTCACCGCCTTGCCGTTGCGGGACGCGCGGATGAGGTGCTCCATGAGCTCGGAATCGGCGCCGGTGCGATACACCGTCTGCTTGATGGCCACCACCGCCGGGTCGGAGGCGGCCTGCTCGATAAAGTTGACCACGGGCTTGAAGGACTGGAAGGGATGATGCAGCAGGATGTCACCCTTGCGGATGGCGGCGAACATCTCGCCGGGCCGCGCCAGCTGCGCCGGGATGCCGGGAATGAAGGGCTTGAACTTGAGATCGGGCCTGTCCACCCTGTCGGGCACCTGCATCAGCCGCACCAGGTTCACCGGCCCGGTCACCTGATAGAGCTCCTGTTCGCCGAGGCCGAACTGCTGCAGCAGGAACTCGGACATGTGCGCGGGGCACAGGTCGGCCACTTCCAGACGCACGGCGTCGCCAAAGTTGCGCTGCGGCAGTTCGCCCTGCAACGCGGTGCGCAGGTTCTTGATCTCTTCCTCGTCCACGAACAGGTCGCTGTTGCGGGTGACGCGGAACTGGTAGCAGCCCTTCACCTCCATGCCCGCGAACAGCTCGTTCACATGGGCGTGCAGGATGGAGGACAGGAACACGAAGCCCCAGTCACAGCCGGAAATGCCGGGCGGCAGCGCCACGAAGCGAGGCAGCGCCCGCGGTGCCTGCACGATGGCGATGTTGGAGTTGCGGCCGAAGGCATCCTTCCCGGACAGTTCCACGGCGAAGTTGAGGCTCTTGTTGAGCAGCCGCGGGAAGGGATGCGCCGGGTCAAGCCCGATGGGCGTGAGCACCGGCATCACCTCGTGCATGAAGAACTCGCGTATCCAGTCGCGCTGGGCTTCGCTCCATTCCCGCCGCCGCAGGAAGCGGATGCCCTCCGCGGCCAGGGCGGGGAAGAGCTCCTCGTTGAGTATCCGGTACTGTCGTGCCATCAATTCGTGGGCCTGGCGCGATACCTCCGCGAGCACCTCGCGCGGTGCCAGGCCGTCGGGGCCGATGCCCTCGGCGCCCAGGTCCACTTGCGCCTTGAGACCCGCCACGCGAATCTCGAAGAACTCGTCCAGGTTGCTGCCGGTGATGCACAGGAAGCGCAACCGCTCCAGCAGCGGCACCTCCGGGTCCTGGGCCTGGGCAAGCACGCGGCGATTGAATTCGAGCAGGCCCAGTTCGCGATTGAGCAGCGCGCGCTCCGCCGCGGCATCGTTGCCGAACCCCGCCCCCGCCTCCTCTTGGGCCGATGGCGCTTGGGGTGCCGGTGCCTTTTCCATGGTCATGGAGAGGCCGGCGCAACCCAGCCGCTGGCGGTGTCGGCGCCCGCACCGAAGAAGTGCGCCTCCATCTGCTGCTCGAGGTACTTCCGCGCCTTGGGGTCGGAGAGGTTGAGGCGGTTTTCGTTCACCAGCATTTTCTGGTGTTCGAGCCATTGCTTCCAGGCTTCCTTGGACACCGACTCGAACAGCCTGCGGCCCAGCGGGCCCGGATAGGGCGGGAAATCGAGCCCCTCGGCTTCGCGGCCAAGCTTGATGCAATGAACGTTTCGTGACATGGCGGCTCCCGGGCGGCGACTCTTTGCTGCGAGAACCGCGGATTATCCACGAAGCGGCGTGGGCGTTTCCACCGTGCGCGGAGAGCGCCCGCTTGGGGCGCCGCGTGACACACTGGCGGTCATTCAACCCGCACTCGTTTCCCGTTGCATGCTACTCAAACGGGAAACCTCGCCCCTCGATATCAACATCGAATCAGGCGCCTGGGGGCAAGAAACACTTGCTTCAAGACGAAAGCGCCCCGCGTCGCTTTGTTGGGAATCCAGCAAGTGTCTGGTAACCGGTTCGTATCCTTGCGCGCCGCATCCACAGACGCCTTGTCGAGGACGAGCGATGGCAACGAATCGGGATGGGGACAAGTTGGTCGCGCGGCGCGTGGACGGCGCGCGGATGCGCAAGCGTCGATCCCCGCAATTGAAGGTGGTGCTCCGGCTGGAGGCATCGCGGTGGCGCGTCGACTCCCTCTTGTCTGGCGGCCGGCGAAAAGCGAGCAAATCGTCGAGTCCCTCGGCGCGCTGCGGCGCACGATCGGGCGCAAGCTGCCCGCGATCCGGGATGGAGCGGGTTGCCAAAAGAGCCGACAGGTGGGTCAGTGGCTCGAGGCCCGGAACGGTCGGATCGCCATCGTGTTCCTGCCGCCCTGTGCGCCGGACTGGAATCCGGTGGAGGCGATCTGCCCCTGGCAAAGCGCGAGATCGCCAACCTGTGTCCTGCGCGCAGAGCGGCTTCGCACGTTGGCGCCTGGAGCCGATGCAGCGTCGCCCGAAACTGATCCGAGCGTTCTGGCAGGAGACCGAACTGGCGCTCTGAGAGGCCACGCACCTGCCGGATCCCCTATGGTTCGCCCGAACCCGATCCGCGAGCACATGTAATTCGCCGACGCAACGGCCATCACGGGAAATTCAATACCGGGGCTTTATCGCGATCCCGGGGCGCAAGCTGTATACGTTGCACATGCTGCTCATTTCGCCCAACGGCGTTAACTCGCCGCCCAGATGTTCGCTGGAGAAGCGGAAATGCTGGAATCCACGCGCATCGAGCGCCTGAAAGATCTTGCGCAGCCGCGGATTCCCGACTTCGCCGCGGTAGGTTTCGCCCAACTCCCAGATGACGGCGGCCACGTCGCAGGTGTCTAGCATCTCGCGCGCGCCTTCGATGACCGCGGACTCGTGGCCTTCAACGTCGATTTTCAGCACCAAGCGCCGCCAGCGCAGCCACTCGCGCTCGGCGAGCAACGTATCGAGCGTGGTGATGGGCACCTCCGTGCCGCACAACCCTATGCGGTACCCCATGCTGGAGTTGGCCATCAGAAACACGGTTCCAGTGTGAGCGCCGACGGCTGCGGGAACCACCTCGATGTCCTGATCCAGCCCGTTGTACGCGATACAGCCTCGTAGGTGGGCCAGGTTGGATGGGTGCGGTTCAACGGCGATCACGAAGATTTCGCCGCGCCGGCAAGTGGCTGCGGTCAGCGCGTGAATGCCCCAGTGGGCACCGACGTCGATGAAGACGTCGTCTGATTGCAAGTGGGCATCGAGAAACCGCCGCAGGCCAATCTCATAGCCGATCGAGCTAGTCTCGAGCGAGAACAGGGCCGCGACGCCGAGGTCGTGGCGGATTCGTTCTTTTGGGAGGTACATCCGGAAACGGGGTCGCCCGTTGCCATCCAGAGAGCGCCCATCCACGGCGATGAGCTCGTTTTCGCCGGCCGGCGCGTCAGGTCGATGAGTCTCCGCGTACGTCTCGAGGTCACGCGTGGCGCGTTCCAGCACGCCTTGCTGGGCCTGACACCGCGCGCGCTTCTCGGCCAGATTTGGGAAGTCGGGCGCGAGCGCCAGGACTCGATCAAAGCACGCCAATGCTTCCTTGTACCGACCGCTGGCGCTCTCCACCGTGGCGAGAATCGCGAGCGCCCTGTTGTCGGCGGGGTCACGTCTCAACACCGCTGCCAGAACGTTGCGCGAATCGTCCAACAGCCCGAGCAACGCAAGCGTATTGGCAACTTCCGTCGAGAGCGCCATCGTCTCCGACATGGCTGTCTCGCGAA
Source organism: Burkholderiales bacterium (assembly GCA_044339985.1). Lineage (GTDB taxonomy): Bacteria > Pseudomonadota > Gammaproteobacteria > Burkholderiales. The sequence continues at coordinate 41,410 of JBIIUM010000005.1, forward strand.
GCAACCGGATTGCGCGGTCCGCGTCCTGAGCGTTCTGCGTTGTCCGCCCCGTCTCGACAAGATGAATGATTTCTTCGCAGCGATCGCGGGTGAAGGTTGAATCCATAAATCCACTCAACAGCGCTAACGCAGCGCCTTGCCCAGCACCTTGGAGCGGCGTTGCAGGTTGTAGAGCTCGCGACGCTGCGAGGGCAGGCTGTCGATGCCGGTTTCGGTGAAACCGTTCTCCACGAACCAGTGGGCGGTGCGGGTGGTGAGCACGAACAGTCGCTCCAGCCGGGCGCGGCGCGCCCGGGCCTCGATGGCCCGCAGCAGGCGCTCGCCAGCACCGGTGCCGCGGTAGGTGGGGTGTACCGCGAGGCATGCCAGCTCGCCGGCGCGATCGTCCGGGAAGGGATACAGCGCCGCGCAGCCCACGATGCGTCCATCGTGCTCGAGCACCGTGAAGCGGCCGATCTCGCGCTCGAGCAGTTCGCGCGGGCGTTTCACCAGCGTGCCGTCCACCTCCAGCGGCTCGATCAGGCCGATCACGCCTCCCACGTCGTCCACGGTGGCGGTGCGCACGGTCTGCAGCGGGTCCTGGGTGACCATGGTGCCCACCCCCTCGTGGGTGAACAGTTCCAGCAGCAGCGCGCCGTCCTGGTGCCGGCTGATGAGGTGGGCGCGCTTGACGCCACCGTGGCAGGCGCGCGCCGCGAAGGGCAGGTACAGTCCGGCGTCGCCTCGCGGCGGCCGGCGCCCCGCCATCACCCGCTCCGCGTCGCTCACCGTGAGCTCGCGCACCAGATCTGCCTCGCCGTCGATCACGCCGGGCTCGTCCATGAGGAACACCAGCTTGTCGGCCGCCAGCGCGTGGGCCACCTGGCAGGCTGTGTCCTCGAGGGTGAGGTTGAAGATTTCGCCGGTGGGTGAAAACCCCAGCGAGGACAGCAGCACCAGTTCGCCGTCGTCCAGGCGGTTGCGGATCGCCTCGGCGTTGACCTTGCGCACTTCGCCTGTGTAGAGCATGTCCACGCCGTCCACCACTCCCACCGGCTGGGCCACCACGAAGTTGCCCCCCGAGACGCGGATGGTGGCGTTGGCCATGGGCGAGTTGGGCAGACCCATGGACAGCAGCGCCTCGATCTCCATGCGCAGCCGGCCACTGGCTTCCTTCACGTCGGCCAGGGCGGGCTCGTCGGTGACGCGCATGTCACGCACGTAGCGGATACGCGCGCCACGGGCCTTGAGGCGCGCTTCTATCTGAGGACGCGCGCCGTGCACCAGCACCAGCCGCACGCCCAGCGAAGCCAGCAGGTTCAGGTCGTGGGTGAGCGACACGAAGCGGCCGTCGGCCACCACTTCGCCGCCGAAGGCCACCACGAAGGTGCGTCCGCGAAACGCGTGGATGTAAGGCGCGGCGGCCCGAAACCAGTGCACGAACGGCACGTCGCCGTCCGCGGCCTGCAGCAAGAGCGGAGAATCCACAGCCTGCCGGTGCCGCTAGCGCGGCGCCATCCGGATGGCGCCGTCGAGGCGGATGGTCTCGCCGTTGAGCATGGTGTTCTCGACGATGTGCTTCACCAGTGCGGCGAATTCCGGTGGCCTGCCCAGCCGGGGCGGAAAGGGCACCTGGGCGCCGAGCGACTTCTGTGCCTCTTCGGGCAGGCCGGCCATCATGGGCGTCTCGAACAGCCCCGGCGCAATGGTGACCACGCGAATGCCAAAGCGCGCCAACTCGCGCGCCACCGGCAGCGTCATGCCCACCACGCCCGCCTTGGAAGCGGCATAGGCGGGCTGGCCCACCTGGCCATCGAAGGCCGCCACGGAGGCGGTGTTCACGATTACGCCGCGTTCGCCTTCCGGTCCGGGTTCACCCCGGGCCATGGCCTCCGCGGCCAGTCGCAGCATGTTGAAGCTGCCCACCAGGTTGATGTTGAGCACGCGCACGAATTTGTCCAGCGGGTGGGGCCCATCCTTGCCCAGCACCTTCATGGGTACGCCCACCCCGGCGCAATTCACCAGACCGTGCAGGCCGCCAAAGCGCGTCAGCGCTCCCTGAACCGCGCGGCGACCGTGCTCCTCGGAACTGACATCGCATTCCACGAAAATGGCGCGGTGCCCGAGTTGCGCAGCCAGCGCTTCCCCGAGAGCGGCATTGACGTCGGCGATCACGGCGTTGCCACCGCTGGCTACGAGGGTTTCGACGGTGGCGGCGCCCAGGCCGGAACTGCCCCCGGTGACGATGAAGGTGCGGTTGTAGATCTCCATGGCGTTGGTCCGGATAGGGGTTCGAGGAAGTTTTTCGGTTTCGAAGTGTAGAGGATACCGCTCAGAAATCGCCCCATAGGGCCTGGATCGCGGCGAGCGCCGCCACGGCGGCGGTTTCAGTGCGAAGGATGCGCGGCCCCAGCCGCACATCCTGGAATCCGCGCGAGCGCGCCATGGCCAGTTCGGTCTGATCCAGGCCGCCCTCGGGTCCCACCAGCAGCATTGCCGCCGCGGGCGCGGCGAGCGTCTTCAGCGCCAGATTCGCAGAGGCCGCCAGGGCGAGCCTGGGCTCATCGGCGCCGGCGGCACCGAGGCCGCTGAGCCAGTGGTCGAAGTCCACGGGTTCGTCCACCGGGGGGATTTGATTGCGCCCGCACTGCTCGCAGGCCGCCACGCACAGTTGCTGCCAGTGCTGGCGTCGCCGGGCGCTTCGCTCCGATCCGAGCTTCACCACGCTGCGCCGGGTGAACACGGGCACCACGCGGGCGATACCGAGCTCCACGCACTTGCGCACCGTGTAATCCATGCGCTCGCTGCTGGAAATACCTTGCACCAGGGTTACCCGAACGGGCGACTCGCGCTCCACCGCCCGATGGGTGCCTGCCAGCACGCGCACCTGGCCGCGTGCCACGGCCACGACCCGGCCGAGATACTCCCCGCCGTAGCCGTCGAACAGCGTTACCGCGTCGTCCACCGCGAGGCGAAGCACGCGAATCGCGTGGTGTGCGGTGTCCGGCGGCAGCAGCGTTTCCGCGCCGGGGCTCAACGGCCCGGGGACGTGAAATCGGGCGCCGGATCTGGGTTCCCGCTCGGTACCGCCGAATCTCTTCATGCTAGCATTGTGCCATGCAAAAACGCTTTGTTTATGAGTACTTGTAGTAATCGCCGGGCATCGTGACCATGGCCTCCGGAGAGTTGCACACGCCCTTGGCCAGCCCCGACGCAGCGCTGCTTCCCATGCTCTGTGATGTGGTGCGGCTGGTGGC
>JBIIUM010000242.1:0-4425 GCA_044339985.1 Burkholderiales bacterium
CCGCGCCATCCGCGACTACTTCCAGCCCGACATTGGCGAATTGCTGGTGGACAGCGAATCCATCTTCGAGCAGGCACGCCAGTTCATGGGGCACGTGATGCCGCAGAACGTGGCCCGCGTGAAGCTCTACACCGACGACGTGCCGCTCTTTTCCCGCTTCCAGATCGAGCATCAGATCGAAAGCGCGTACGCGCGCACCGTGCCGCTGCCCTCCGGCGGCGCCGTGGTGATCGACCACACCGAGGCCCTGGTGTCAGTGGACGTGAACTCCGCCCGCGCCACCCGCGGGCACGACATCGAAGCCACCGCGCTCAACACCAACCTCGAGGCCGCCGATGAAATCGCCCGCCAGCTCCGGCTGCGCGACCTGGGCGGCCTGGTGGTGATCGACTTCATCGACATGGAGTCGGCCAAGAACCAGCGCGACGTGGAAAACCGCCTGCGAGACGCCCTGCGCTACGACCGCGCCCGGGTGCAGACCGGCAAGATCTCGCGCTTCGGCCTGCTGGAGCTGTCGCGTCAGCGCCTGCAGACCTCCCTGGGCGAAACCAGCCACATTCCCTGCCCGCGCTGCCACGGTGTGGGGCACATCCGCGGCATCGAATCCACGGCGCTGCACATCCTGCGCATCCTGCAGGAAGAGGCTATGAAGGAGAACACGGCCGCCGTGCATGCCCAGGTGCCCATCGAGGTGGCCACCTACCTGCTCAACGAGAAGCGTGCCGAATTCCACTCCATGGAGGCGCGCCTCAAGGTGAGCATCGTGCTCATCCCCAACATGCACCTGGAGACACCCAACTACACCGTCACCCGCCTGCGCCACGACGAGCTCAATCAAAGCGGCCCCCTGCCCGCCAGCTACCAGATGGTGGAAGTTCCCGCCGAGGCCGAGCCCCAGGCGCCGGGTGCCAGTGCGGAGCGCCCCAACCGGCCCGAAGCCGCCGTGAAGGGCATCACCCAGGGGGCGCCTGCGCCACTGCCCACGCCGGTTGCCGAGCCCGCGGCCGTGCCGGCGCGTGAACCCTCCTTGCTGGCCAGAATCTTCGGCTGGCTTGGCGGCCGTCGGCCTCAATCCGAACCCGAACCCAAGCCCGCCGCCCGTCAGCCCGCCCGCGGGCGCGACGAATCCCGCCGCCCCCGCACCGAGCGCCCGCGCACCGGTGAAGGCCGCACCGGGGGCCGCAGCGAGCGTGACGGCAGCCGCCGCCGCAGCGAAGGCGCCGCCCGCGGCGAAGCCTCCCAGCCGCAGGAAGCCCGCCCCGCTAACGGCGATAACCGCGAAGCCCGCGAACCGCGTGAACGCGGCGGCCGCAGCCGTGGCCGGGAGCCTCGCGAAGCGCAGGACACCCGTGAGCCGCGCGCCGCTCGTGAATCACGCGAGCCCCGTGAGCCGCGCGAACCCCGCGAAGGGCGTCCGCCTCGGGAAGCCCGCGAACCCCGCGAGCCCCGGGAAGCCCGCGAGGGCCGTCCCGCCCGCCAACCCCGTGCGGCCCGCCCGCCGTTTGAGGAGCAGCTCCCCGAAACGGTGGATGCCGCCGCCACGGGGCTTGCACCCGAGTCAGCCGCTCCCGATGCCGCCGCCACGCCCGAAGCAGAAGGCGGGCGTGGTCGTCGCCGTCGCGGACGGCGTGGTCGCCGCGGTGGAGAAGGCCGTGAGGGCCGCGAAGCTGGCGCTGGCACGGAAACTCTGGGCGAGGAAGAGGCCGCCGAAGGCGCCGAGGACAGCAGCGCCGCGTTCAGCGCCGACGCCGCCACCCCTGTGGCCGGCACGCAAGCCGAAGCGCCGGTGGCTCGCAGCATTCCCGAAGCAGCCCCGCCCATGCCCGAGGCAGTACCGCCGGCCGCCGAAGCCGCGCCCCATCAAGAGCCTGTGGTGGCACCTCCGCCCCCACCCCCGCCAGCGCCCGTGGCACCACCCGAGCCCGTGGTGGTGGCGCGCCCGGTGGCTGCTCCCGCAGCACCGCTCGAACTGCCTCCCGGCATGGTGATGATCGAAACCCGCAATCACGTCCAGACGCCCGTGGCAGCACCTCAGGAGGACACCCCTCGCGGTCGCCCGCGGGCAGTGCCTCCGCCACCCGCGGCCAGCGAGCCGATGGTGCAGGTGGAGACCGGGCCCAAGTAGCCTGGGCACCGGCAGCGTTTACCAAACGGCGGGCCTTGGAGCCCGCCGTTTTTTTTGCAGACGCTGGTTGGGGCGTGGATAACTTCGGGCTTGGGACCAAATCCCTCTTGAGCAGGCCCGCGGAAGCGCGCGAATCAGCCAGGCGGCTTTTGATGCAACGGGCCAGGAAGCAATTCAGCGCTCCCGCAAACTCTCGTCCTTGTACTGCAACAGCGGCGAGAGGAAGTATTCGATCACACGGCGCTTGGAGGTTTTGATTTCCACCGTCACGGCCATCCCTGGCGAGAGGTTCACGGTCTTGTTCTCCACGGGAATGGTGGCGCGGGCCAGATGCACCCGGGCGGGGAAGATCAGACCGCGCTTCTCGTCGTTGACCGCGTCGCTGGACACGCTTGTCACCGCGGCCTCGATCGTGCCGTAGCGCGTGAAGGGAAAGGTCTCCACCTTCACCACCGCCGACTGTCCCGGATTTACGAAGCCGATGTCCTTGTTGTCCACAAACGCTTCCACTTCGATGGGATTGTCCTTCGGCACAATCATCATCAGCGGCTGGGCCGGGGTGACCACGCCGCCCACCGTGTGGATGGCCAGTTGCTGCACCGTACCGTCCACCGGCGCGGTGAGCGTCATGAACTGATCCCGCGAGCGCGCCTTCACCAGCTCCTGCCCGTGGCTGGTGGCCTTCTGCTCGGCCTCGTTCAGGGTGTCCAGCGCCAGCCGGCGCGTTTCAGCCACCAGTGCCTTGCGCTGGCTGCGCGCCTCTTCCAGGGCCGCCGTTAACTCCCGCAGACGGCTGCGCTGGGTGGCCAGATCAGCCTCCTGCTCAATGCGAATTTGCTCCTTTTCCAGGTAGCCGTGCTTGGAGATGAAGTTCTGATCCACCAGGTCCTTGAAGTCCTGGGCGCGCTGGCGGGCAATGGGTACCGTCTGCTCGAGCTTGCGCACGATCTCATGGGTGGAGCGCAGCTCCGCCTCGCGCTGGGCAATGTCGGCCTCGATACGCGCCAGTCTGGCCTGGAACTCCGCGTGCTGTCCTTCCAGCACTCGCTGTTCATGCGCCAGCCGCATCCGGTCCACCTCGGCCACCTCAGGAAGCACAGCGGGTTTGCCCGAGGCAATGGCCGCCAGCAACGCTCGAGCGCGGGCCGCTTGCAGGCGCGCGGTGAGGTGGTCATTGCCGATGCGCGTCTTGTCGGCGGCGGTGCTGGTGGTATCCAGCTCCACCAGCACCTCCCCGGCCCTTACCGTCTGGCCATCGATCACGTGGATGGCCTTGACCACAGCCGCCTCCAGGGGCTGGATCACCTTGGTGCGGTCGTTGGGCACGATCTTGCCGTGAGCCACCGCCACCACGTCCATGTGTCCAATCAGGGCCCACAGCACCGCGATCAGGGCGAAGGCCATGAGCAGCCACAGGGCCACCCGAGGGGCGGGCGAGACAGGGGTCTCCTGCAACTCCAGCGCTGCGGGCAGGAATTGGGCCTCGTGGGGCAGCCGGGGCTGCGGTTCGAGCTGCACACGTTCCCGCCAGGCGTGGCGCCACACGGCCCCGTAGCGGTTCAGCAAATCGCCCAGGGCACCCCAGCGCGGACTCGCCGATTGGCCCATCGTCACCCCTGCTGCAAGCGATGCAGGCGCGAATAGTGTCCTGCTTCATGGGCCAGCAATTCGGCATGGGTTCCCTGCTCCACAATCTGCCCCCGGTCAAGAACGATGATGCGATTGGCGTCGCGTACCGCGCTCAGGCGATGGGCCACGATCAGCACCGTCCGCTGTTGGCAGATGGCCTTCATGTTGTTCTGGATCACGCGCTCAGACTCGTAGTCCAGGGCGCTGGTGGCCTCATCGAAGATCAGGATGCGCGGGTTGGTGATCAGCGCCCGGGCAATGGCGATGCGCTGGCGCTGCCCGCCCGACAGCGTGGCGCCGTGCTCGCCCACCACCGTGTCGTAGCCCTCGGGAAGCTCCAGAACGAACTCGTGCGCCCCAGCCAGCCGCGCTGCGCCGATCACCGCCTCCATGGGCAGGCCTGGGTCGGCCAGGGCTATGTTCTCTCGCACCGTACGGTTGAACAGCATGTTCTCCTGCAGCACCACACCAATCTGGCGCCGCAGGCTGGCGCTGTCGGCCATGGCCAGGTCAACCCCGTCCACCAGCACGCGTCCGCGCTCGGGCAGATAGAGCCGCTGAACCAGCTTAGCCAGCGTGCTCTTGCCCGAACCAGAACGCCCCACGATCCCGATCACCTCGCCGGGCTTCACGCGCAGCGAAACGTTGCGCAGCACCTCCGGCCCGTCGGG
>JBIIUM010000243.1:0-4419 GCA_044339985.1 Burkholderiales bacterium
TTCGCGTTCGGGGCGAGCACCCCGTGAAAGCGGATCAGGTGCAGCCGCGGGCGTGGCACCAGCGCGGCCAGGCGTTGCATGAACTCCTGCGGCGGCATGACGATGTGGGTCGTGCCGTCGCGAGTGAAGCTGACCGACGTCGTCCGCGTCGTTGTCGACGACACCCTGGCGGCCAAGAAGGGTCCGGAGGTGTTTGGGCTCGGCGTCCACGTCGACCCCGTCCGCTCCTCCCGCAAGCACAAGGTCTTCTCCTTCGGGCACGTCTTCGTGACGCTCTGCGTGCTGGTGCGGTTCCCCTTCTCCTCCCGTCCGTGGGCCCTTCCGGTCCTCTTCCGCCTCTACAGGTCCAAGAAGGAGTGCGAGCGCAACCGCGGCGCCTACCGGACCAAGAACGAACTCGCCTGGGAGATGATCCGTGTGCTCGTCGGATGGTGCGGCACCGACGTGCGCATCGAGGTCATGGCCGACAACGCCTACTGCTGTTCGACCGTCACCCACCGCCTGCCCAAGAACGTCGTCCTCGTCGGTGCCATGCGCCCCGACGCCGTGCTCACTGTCGCCCCCGGCCCTGTCGCCAAGGGCCGACGCGGCCGGAGGCCCGTCCGCGGTCCGGTCCTCCCCAAGCCCGCGGCCATGGCGGAGGACGCCGACACGCCATGGCAACAGTGCCGGGCCCACCTCTACGGGAAGACCCAGGTCGTCACCTACAAGACGTGCGTGGCCCAGTGGTACCGAGCTTGCGGCGGCGCCGTCCTGCGCGTCGTCGTAATCAAGTGCGAGGCCGGCACCATCCCCTTCCGCGTCTTCTTCTCCATGGACCCGAGCCTCACCGTCTCCCAGATCCTCGAGCTGTACTCGTGGCGTTGGTCCATCGAGGTCACCTTCCGCAACCTCAAGCAGAACTTCGGCTTCGCCGATTCCTCGGCACGCACGCGCCTGGCGGTGCTGCGGACCGCGCCCTTCGTGGGGGTCCTCTACTCACAGCTGGTGCTCTGGTACGCGTGTCACGCCGCCACCACCCCGCTCGCGTGCTTCCCCAACCGCCCCTGGTACCCGGGAAAGAAGGACGTGTGCTTCATCGATGTCCTGCGTGCCGCCCAGGCCGCGTTGAGGCATACCGACATTCTTGATCTGCTGCGGAACGACGAGGACTTGTCGAAATTCCTGCCGGCCAGGGTGGTCACCCCGCCCGTGAGCCTAAAAACCGCCGCGTAGATGGCGAAACCCGAGTCTGAATCAAATCAGGATAGGCTGGGTGTCCACTAAACCGGGGCAAGTCCATCTCTCGTTTGCAGCGGTCGGTTGGACGCTGACCGCCGTCCGCATTGCGCCAGTCTGAACACCTCAGCATCCACTGCACGGTGACGCACCTGGATGCTGCCTCGCCAATTCGGACATCGATACGCGCGCTATCGCATGGCGTCGGCCGCCGACGCTGACGATCTGACCGTCGTGACGCCGGAGGGCGATCTCTCCGAATTCCCTATGGATGTGTGTTTTCTGGAGGCGGAAGGGCGCTCCACGACCGTAATCCGGAGCCTTGGCCGCAGGCGGCTTTGAAATCGACCCCTGGCATGATCAGAAGCCCGGTGCGGGAGGCACCTTGGGTCAGAACGGGATTCTCGCCTTCAGGTCCGCAATCTGCGCAGACGCCTCTCGGCGACAAAGAAAGTCGCCAAAGCCAGGGCGGAAAGAATCGCACAGGTCAGCCCCAGGGCGGCGTAACCCTGATCCTTGATGACCGCGCCGCCAATCCAGGGGCCGACGGAACTTCCCAGCAGGATGACGCCGCCAAGGCTGGCAGAGACCGAACCGCCGGGATCGATCGCCGCGCCCAGCCCCAGCGTATATGTGATCGCAAACCAGAAGCTGAGGCTCAGCATCAACTGCATGGCGACATAGGCCTCGGGCTGCCTGAAGGTCGTGATGACCCATCCGGAGAGCAGCTGCACGACGATCGCAGCGGTCACTGGGGCCAACCGTCCAAAGCGGATGCCGACCAGGGCCGCGAGCAGCGCGCCGGCGATTCCCAAGAAGCCGCCTGCAGCCAGGACGGCGCTCGCAGCCTCGGGTTCGAGTCCGCTCCGCCCTCCGATAATCTGGGAGAAGCCGTAGATCGCCCCATCGCTGACATTCAGCAGGAACGCCGAAATCAGCAGGGGCGCGGCGCGGGTCACGGAGACCCCCGGTTGGCCGCCTGTGGCCCGACGCGGTGCCGAGTTCGCCTCGTCCGGCAGGAGAAGAAAGATCGGACAGAGGATGCCGACGTTCAGGGCGAGAAGCCCGAAGATCCCCGTGTAGCCAAAGTGACTCACAGCCCCCGGCGTCGCAATCAGAGCCAGGGCGGAATAGGCTGTCGCGAGGGTTGCCGACAACCCGTAGAGGCGATCCGGGTCAATTGAACGGGCGATGATCGCGTTGCCAGCGCCCACAGCCATTCCCGCCCCTGCGCCGGCAAGGATCCGGAACGGCCACAGGCCAGGCGGCGAGACCAGCAAAGCGGAGAGGTTGGCCACCAGGACCAGGCCGGCACTGGCAATCAGGATATGGCTGAGCCGGACCCTCGCTATCAGTGGGGCGGACGCCATCGCGGCGAGGGCTGTCGCGAGCAATTCCAAGGTCACGTATCGGCCGGCGTGAGCCTGGTCCAAGCCGAGTCCCCCGGCCTCAGGCGCCGCCGTATAGCCGCCGATCAGGGCTGGCGCGATCACCGACATGGTGATGCCGATGCCGCTGCAGGCCACAGAACACACCAGAAGCCGCCAAGTCGACCGGACGAAACTATAGATCGAAGCCTGCTGCTCCACTAGGAATCCCCCGCGCCCATGACACCAGCCGGAATTTCCTTGGACTGGCAGTGAACCGACCCCAGAGGAAAATCGCGAAAGTCGACCCCGACAACAAACTCGAACCCAACTGACCGGTAAATCTCAATCGCGCGTTCATCTTCTGGAGGATTGAAGAGGGGCAGGATCACCGTCTTGTTGACCGTGAGGCTGTTGACGTAACTCCAGAAATGCCCGCGCCCCTTCGGGGTTTGGGCGGCCGGTACCCGAACGACGCGGTAGGGAGCGCCGCGGCGGGAAGGGGTCGCTGCGAGCCTGGCGGCGATGCGGTCGAAACTCGATTTCCAGGGGTGGCCGGCGACAATGTCAGCGACCAGGACGGTTTCAGGACCGACGAACTTCACGGCCATATCGATGTGACCGGTGACTTCCCCCTCGAGCGCCGGAAAGAGGATCAGGCGGTCGATCCCAAACCAATCCCGTACGATGTGCTCGATATCGGCGATGGTGCGCTCGGGATTGTGTGCGAAGACACTGTCGAACATGACCATCGTGCCGGCGCCATCGGTCACAAGGTTGCCGCCTTCGATGATCAGCGGCAGGAAATGGAAGGGCAATCCGAAGGCGCGGGCGATATCGACCTGGCTGGCATTGTCATGCTTCTGGAAGTTGTGTTCGGACGGCGCATAGGGCGTCGCTACAATTGAAAACGTGTCCTCCTTCGACTTCACGAAGTGAGGGCCGAAGTCCCGGATCCAGACGTCATCTGTAGCGATCGGCAGAAAACGCGCATTCACGGTCGGCGCGACCGCCGCCAGGTAGGCTCGCACGATGCGCAACCAGGCGATCGACGGCGCGAGCACCACCGGCTGCACCCCCGCCTCGGCGATGTGGGAGGCGAAACGCGCGTGGTGGCTCCAGCGCGTGGGGTAGTTGATCGGCCAGCTCAGCAGGACGCCGTCCAGCGGTTCCTGCTCTCCGGGAAGTGTGCATCCGGCCGGCGGCCGGGACCCATGATGGCTCGCCGGTCCGAATTCGAGGACCTCGATTTCAGGCACTGCAGCGAGATCGACCCCGGCATCGTTCAGGAGGGCCATCGCACCGCTCTGCTGCAGGAAGTCTGCCAAGCCCCGGAGCTCCGTCTCCATCCGGACGGGTGCCGTGACCATCGGATAGATCTGCTTGAGCGCCTTCAGGGCCTTTTCCGACGTCGCGAGGCTGATCCTGTCCCGAAGCCAGGGCGCTCCCTCGGTGATCAGGCGGAAGAAAGTCTCTCCGTTGTGCAGGTGAAAGGGCGTCGTCGGTGCCATCTCGACAAAAGTCTTCACGATTACCCGCCTCAAGACGAACTGGGTCGCCCGGGGGAGCAGAAGGGATACGAAGAGCGCTCCCGCTGCGACTCCGAAGATCAATGCGATCATGCGTGTGCTCCGTGCAGGTCTTGAGGGGGAGTGTCCCGAGGCTAGTTGAAGTTCGGGTGGGTGCCTCAAGGATGCTGCTCACGCGGGCGAATAGGAATTTCAAACGACATATCCCGCGAGTTGGCACTGTATTGCCCGTACTTTGAGCGGTCAACCGCGCGCTCCCAGGCGATCAATCCCCCCTTGCACTGACGATACGAACGCGGCTTCGG
>JBIIUM010000244.1:0-4417 GCA_044339985.1 Burkholderiales bacterium
TCGTGAATCTCGGCAACCTCGGCGATGTGGTCAAGGTCAAGGACGGCTACGCCCGGAACTATCTTATCCCCCACGGCAAGGCCAAGCGCGCCACCGAATCCAATCTCGCGGAGTTCGAAAAGCGCCGTGCCGATCTGGAAAAGGTCCAGGCGGACGCCATGGCCGCGGCCCAGGCGCTCGCCGCACGGCTGGAGGGCCTGACGCTGCAGATCACTGCCAAGGCGGGCGTGGACGGGCGGCTGTTCGGTTCGGTCACCAATCATGACATCGTCGAAGCGCTGGCGGCCCAGGGTCACCAGCTTGAAAAGGGTGCCGTGCGCATGCCCGAGGGGCCGCTCAAGCAGGTGGGCGAGCACCCGCTGGTGGTGGCCCTGAACAGCGATGTGCACGCCACCATCACGGTGTCGGTGCTGGGCGACGCGGCCTGAGCGCTGCGGGTCTCGTCCGGCCAGGGAGCCGCCTTCGGGCGGCTCTTTTGTTTACGGGGTTGGCGACCTGACCGATCCGTGATGGCCGCATCCCGTTTGGTTGCTTTGAAGCAGCCGCGCGCAGCGGCTATGCTCAGCTGCGGCGCGCCTGACCCTGGAGTCCGCCCGCGGGCCTCTGGCGCTGAACGCGGCACGCGCGTAGACGGGAGGAAGCTCGTGACGAAACGCCGTGCGTTTTGGCGAGCCGTGCGGTGATGCGGGTTGCCGTAGTCCTTCTGGCGTTCCAATCGGCGTGCGCGCCCGCGGGCGCGGCCGATCCGCTGCCTTCCTGGAACGACCACCAGGCCAAGGCATCGATCCTCGCCTTCGTTTAAGCCGCCACCACCGAGGGCGGGCCGGGATTCGTCCCGCCGGAACAGCGTCTGGCCGTGTTCGACAACGATGGCACGCTATGGTCCGAGCAGCCGGTACATTTCCAGCCCATGTTCGCCATCGATGAGGTGCGGCGGACGGCGCCCGGCCGCCCCGCCCCGAGTGGAAGCGGCGCGAGCCCTTTGCCTCCCTGCTACGTGGCGACCTGCGCGAGGCGCTGGCCGCTGGCGGCCTTCGGCAACTCCGACGGCGATCTGCAGATGCTGCAGTGGACGGCTGCAGGAGAGGGCGGCCGGTTGTGCGTGCTGGTGCGCCACGACGACGCCGCGCGCGAGTGGGCCTACGACCGAGACTCCAGGGTGGGCAGGCCGCGCGAGGCCCTCGACGAGGCTTCCACCCGAGGCTGGACCGCGGTGAGCATGGCGCACGACTGGGCCACGGTGTTCCCCGGGCAAGCCGTCCAAACGTCTCCCTAGACAACCCGGTGCGTCGTAGGATTGTGCGGGTGATCAACCCGATCCTGTTCCCGTGAGCCGGCGCAGAGGGCCGCGTGCGGCCGCGCCTGTCCCGCCGCCGCAATCCGACGCGCCACAGGTGTCCCGCCGAGGCCTAGCGGCTGCACGCTCGTCTTCGCATTGGCTCTGGGCGGTGGTTGCGGCGACCGCGGTATCGCTGGTGGGCGGTTGGCTGGCGACGCAGCGTGGCAAGGAGGCGCCGGCCCCCCGCGGGATGGCGGCGGCTTCGCTGCCGGGCTACGCTGACAATGCGCGTTGCCTGGAGTGCCACGCCCCCGAGGCCGCGGCGTGGCGCATGTCCCACCACGCCCGCGCCATGGCGGCGCCGGCCGGCCCCGCGGTGGCGGGGGACTTCGGCAACAGGCGCTTCTCCCACGCAGGCGTCACCACGCGGTTGTTCAGCGAGGACGGGCGCTGGCGGGTCAACACCGATGGCCCGGACGGCCGCGCCGCCGACTTCGACGTGCGCTATGCCTTCGGCGTGGCGCCGGTGCAGCAATACCTGCTTGGCCTGCCGGGCGGCCGCCTGCAGGCGCTGCAGGTGGCGTGGGACGTGCCGGGCGGACGCTGGTTTCACCTGTTGCCGCGCGAGAAAGCGCCGCCGGGCGACGTGCTGCACTGGACCGGGCGCTACCAGACGGCCAACACCATGTGCCTGTCCTGCCATGTGACGGGCTACGAGAAGCGCTACGACCTGCGCACCGACACCTTCGACTCGCGCTGGCGGGAGGCGGGCGTGTCCTGCCAGGCCTGCCATGGTCCCGGCGAGGCCCATGTGCAGTGGGCCGCAGGGCACGCGGCAGGGCGTCCGCCCGCCGACCCGGCCGGGCTGCGCAAGGGCCTGCTCGCCGGCACCCGCGCCAGCTCCGGCGCGCGGCAGGTGGAACTGTGCGCGCCCTGCCACTCGCGGCGCGCGGAACTCACCAGCACACCCGTCCCCGGCGAGCCGCTGCTCGACCACTACCTGCCCAGCCTGCTCACCGAGGGCCTGTACCACGCCGACGGGCAGCAGGACGACGAAGTGTTCGTGTATGGCTCATACCGCCAGAGCCGGATGTATGCGAGGGGCGTGGGCTGCACCCACTGTCACGAGCCCCATGGCGGCACCCTGCGCGCGCCGGGCAACGGCACCTGCCTGCAGTGTCACGGCAACCAGCCCAACGCGGATCCTGCCTTCGCCGCTGCCGCGGGCCGCTACGACACGCCCGAGCATCACCACCACCCGGCGGGAACGGCGGGCGCCCAGTGTGTGGCCTGCCACATGCCGTCCAAAACCTACATGCGCATCCAGGCCCGGCCCGACCATAGCCTGCGGGTGCCGCGCCCCGACCTGTCGGTGAAGCTTGGCACGCCCAACGCCTGCAATGGCTGCCACCGCGATCGCAATGCCGCCTGGGCGGCGGAGCAGGTGGCCCGCTGGTATGGTCCGGGTCGCCGGCAGGAGCCGCACTACGGCGAGGCTTTCGCCGCGGCGCGGGCCGGACGGCGCGAGGCGCCCGCGGCGCTGGCGCGCGTGGCTGGCGACGCCGCACAGCCGGCCGTGGTGCGGGCCACCGCGCTCACCCTGCTGCGCGGCGATCCGTCCGCGGGCCTGGAGGCGCGCCTGGCCGCCACCCGCGATCCCGATCCCGAGGTGCGCGCGGCCGCCGCGGACAGCCTCGAGTCGGTGGATGCGCAGCGCCGCGGCTATGCCCTGGCGCCGCTTCTGGGCGACCCGGTGCTCGCGGTGCGCATGGCCGCCGCGCGCGCGCTCGCCTCCCTTGCGCCGGCCCAGCGCACCGCCCACGAACCCGCCTTCAGTGCCGCGCTCGCCCAGTACGAGGCGGCGCAGGCGGTCTCCCTGGACATGCCGGGCGCGCATCTCAACCTGGCGGTGGTGCAGGCCGCCACGGGACGTGCCGCCGAGGCCGAGGTCAGCTACGGTGCGGCGCTGCGCATGGATCCCGACTTCACGCCGGCGCGCGCCAACCTTGCCAACCTGCTCAACGGCCAGGGGCGCAATGCCGACGCGGAGCGCGTGTTGCGGGAAGGCCTCGCCCGCCAGCCGCGCATCGGCGAACTGCAGTACTCCCTGGGCCTGCTGCTGGCCGAGGAACAGCGCCTGCCCGAGGCGGCCGAAGCGCTGGCACGTGCCGCGAAGCTGCTGCCCGGTCGCGCGCGGGTGCGCTACAACCTGGGCCTCGCCCTGCAGCACCTGGGTCGCCGCCCGGCCGCGCGCGAGGCGCTGCTGGAGGCCTGGCGCCTGGATCCCGAGGATCAGGCGGTGGTGGAGGCCCTGGCCATCTTCCACGCGCAGGGCGGCGAGCGCCGCGAGGCGCTGGTGTGGGCGCAGCGGCTGCAGCAAGCGCACCCCGGTGACGCCAACGTGCGACAGTTCGTGGAGAATTTGCGCGCGGGGCGCTGAGCGGCCGGTTTTCGTGTGCCTGCCGGGCCAGCGTGTAGACGCGACGCGCGGCCTCGCCCAGCCGGTCAGACAGGCGTTGCTACGGTGGCTGCGGCGGGTGCAGCCGTGGCCCCTCGCTAAGTATGAAAGTGCATCACAGAATGGCAGGCAATCGTGGTCTGTCCCCTGTTACAGAAGAGCTCGCTGGTGAACGCGAGACGCGCCCGCAGCAGCGCAACGGGATCGGCCGTGACGGGCCGGCCCGGCGCCCTCGGCGCATCCCGCGGGCGACTGCGTACGGTCTCGATGGCGGCCATCGCGGCAGTATTCGCGGGCTGGTTGAGGTCGTCAGCGTCAATCAGTGCCCACGGACAGACCTGATTCGAGGCAGGCGGATCGTGGCCTACAACTCCTGATACCCAAGCAGTGGCGTTCGTCCCGATTCGGGTCGGTCGGTTGCGCTCTTCTGATTAGATCGCGCACGCCAATTAACTCATGAGGTAACTTCAATCGCACCGCCTAAGCGAGGGATCCACATATGATTGAATCCTGTGCTATTTTTCACCCATGGATTCAAATTCCCGTCACCAGATCCTCAAGCGCCTGCAGACAGGTCTTGCCCGGGGTGCGCCGTTTGACCTGACCACCCTGGCACGGGTCGGGGTGTCAGCCCCGCTGGCTGCGCGCTATGCCGAGAGCGGCTGGCTCGTGCGGCTGGC
>JBIIUM010000245.1:0-4399 GCA_044339985.1 Burkholderiales bacterium
CCGGTCTTGATGCCGTCGGCGTTGTGGTCGAAGTAGACGGGGCTGGCGAGGTTCAGGCCGAGCGTTTCCAGGCCATCGCCGTCGAGATCGAGGACGAGAGGGTCGGCGCGGGGGGCGAAGCGTTGGGCCAGATCCCAAAAGCGTTTGATGTCCTCCCAAAGGGACCTAGGTCGATCCGCGATACGGCGTTCCAGAGTATTCTCAAACAATACGAAGTTTCTGGTCTTGGTCAGCTCGATCTGTCTTTCCGGCGACGCCGGCTTCTCCCATGCAAACTGCCCAAAGTAAGGCGACGGTGCCTGACCGTACCAGCGTTCATCGGCCGGATTAAATCTGTAGCCGTCTATAAAGAACGGGTCTCGGTATCCGTTTAGATCTTTTGAATAGATCGTTGCGCCCCATCCCAACACTTTAGCGCCCATGATGTTGTTAAAGACCAACTGAAATACAAGTCTTACGGGACTGATGTTCATGCCTAGATCTTTCATTCAGGAACGTGGTTAATAAAAAAAAATATTCCCACCACAAGACAGATCAAGAAGACTGATCCAAGAAGCGAGGCTAGCGGCTGCCATCGTCCGCCTAGGGTCACCTCCAACTTCCCAAAAGTCACCAATTTCAAAATGACTTTACCGATTGGGTAGCAGATGACGTCAACGAGCAGGTAGAGAAAATCATCGATCATGATGAGGGTACAGGTGCGCGTCCGAGCGTGGAGTCTGGCTCGCATAACTGAAAACATTCTGGAGAAGATGATCTGAAACATTAAAAGGCATTACATATCTCCCTGATGATTTAAAGTGACCAATCTTCAATTCGCTCTAAGCGCCAGCACGAATTTCGACTGAAGAAATAGTTGACCTGATAATCGGTGTCATCTTTCACAAGGGTCAACTTGACATGATTGTATTTTTTTTCGTCGATCCTCAAAACGAGCGACCGCTTCTTTCTCTCGGCCTCGTTAGGGAAAACCGGAAATGAAACTTGGTCGCGTCGCAGTTTTCGTATCACAGGCTTTGGCTCAGGTTCTGCATTTGTATCCAACCTCTGTTGCTGAAGAGGATATTTTGTGAATGCAGCTTGCATTTCCGTATTTTCAGAAAATGCTTTTATAAACTCAGAAAAATCACGTGAAGGACATGCGACTTGGCCTGCCTGTCGGATTGGGTGACTTGCAGGATCAAGCGCATATGCGTGGCTGCAGATAGAGCCAAAAATTAACAAAAAAATAGCGTGCTTAAATCTATTCAAGTCTTTCCCCTTATAAAAAACAGAACTGTAGTGGATGCTCAAAGAGCATTTTCACCTGCAGGCCACTTGCAGCACGAAGGCTGCTCATGACTGCTGTTGATCTTGCCTGCGCATATCCCGCATAACATCAAAGATTGTTACCCAAAACACCTCATTGCTTGACCATAGCTGCTCTTACGGAAGGTCTGATCAAGACACGTTTGGCCTTTATGAACGGGGGTCGATTTCACAATGCGCGAGGATTTCGCGTCAATGCGCCCGCAGGCGGCGCGTAAGCCGAAACAACACAGGCTTTTTCTGCCGTTTTGTCCTACTGCGCACGCACCTCTCCCGTCATCGCCAGCAGCCGCTTTCGCACCATCCAAAGATTGGACAGGGCGAACAGCGTGATCACGTGTGCCGTGTTCTTCGCCAGTCCCTTGAAGCGAACCTTGACCAAGCCGAACTGGCACTTGATCACCCGAAACGGGTGCTCCACCTTCGCGTGAATGCTCGCCTTGCGCCGCTCATGCGCAACCAGCGCGGTCTCGCCAAGGGCCTTGAGCTTGTGCACCGTGCCCGGTCGACGCGAGATCTCCCACTGCACCTTCGTCTTCCTGTTGCCCGAGACGTGTTCCTGAGCACCGAGATAGCCGGAGTCACCGAGGACGACTTCCTCCTTGCCATGCAGGAGCTCGCCTGTGTGCACCACGTCGGATTCGTTGGCAGGCGTCGTGAACACCGAATGCACCAGGCCCGATTCGGCGTCCACGCCGATGTGGGCCTTCATCCCGAAGTGCCACTGCTCACCCTTGCAGCCAGAGTCCATCTCCGGATCGCGCTTACCCGCCGCGTTCTTCGTCGAGCTCGGTGCGTCAATGAAGGTCGCATCCACGATCGTGCCGCGCTTGAGCATCAGCCCTTTGCGACTCAGGTACGCGTTGACCCGCCGCAGGATCTCCACGGCAAGCTCGTTAGCCTCGAGCAGGTGGCGGAAGTTCAGGATCGTGGTCTCGTCGGGGATCGGACCATTCAGAGACAGTCGCGCGAAGCTTCGCATCGGCGTGTTCTCGTAGAGCTCCTCCTCCATCCCGGGGTCGCTCAGCGAGTACCAGTTCTGCAGCAGATGAACCCGAAGCATCGTCTCCAGGGGGTAGGGCTGGCGCCCCCGCCCAGCCACCGGGTAGTACGGCTCGATCAGACCGAGCAGCGACTTCCAAGGCACAACCTGTTCCATCTCGGCGAGGAACTGCTCGCGGCGGGTGCGCTCACGCTTACCCGCGTACTCCGCATCGCTGAAGCTCATCTGACTCATCGGAAGCCTCGACTTGCTATGCATGCATCATGAGACCAACATTGCCGAGCCTTGTTCAGACATTCCTCAATGGGGCGCTGAAGCTGAATCACCTTGCCATCGGAGCGCTTGACCTCCTCGGTCCAGCGGATGTGATCGCCGCTCAGAATGAGGCGTGTGCAGCCCATCAGGGGCAGGCTCGCGCACAAGACTGAGGAGCTTCTTGTGCAGGCTTTTCGTGGGGCAATGCTACGGGGCTGGGGTTGCGGCCATTGGACCGCCCCGCCGAGCGCGGTGGGGTGTTGCGCCGTGTTCGGGTTCAACGCGTGGAACCGGGTCATCACCCCAACGGACATCCATGGCGTGGAGGTGGTTGCGTACTGTGTTGGCGAGGGCTCGGGACCGGTTTCCTCGGTCAGGCAAGCTCGCCCCCTGGCAGTGGCGGCAGGCCGCACCCCGCGCGCTGGCGCGCCAGACCTTGACGAACCGCGACCCTGCCACATCTCGACTGCGCTATCGCGCCGGCTCATGCCTTGTCTCCTGCAGCCGCCGGCGCTCCTGGGCGTTCCGGTCTGGTCTGTGTTGTTGTCGGCTTGCGGCGGATCGGGCAGATCGCGCCGCGCCCGCCTCTGGGGGTGGGCAGGGGCACGCTTGGTCAATTTCGCCGCCGCATCAAGCTCGGAACCTTCTGGCACGAGCGGTTTTGCAACAGGTTTTCGGGGTGGCCCGCGCTTTGGCAGTTGCGCGTGGGAAAACCGGTTGCGAGGGTGTTTCGCTCGGCAGGAATAAACCCGCCGCCTTCAACGAGCTACCGCCCCTCTTCCACCTCGGCGCCGCCGAACAACTTCGCCTTGAGGCGGCGCAGTTCGTCGCGCAGGGCGGCGGCGCGCTCGAATTCCAGGTTGCGGGCGTGTTCCAGCATCTGCTTTTCCACCCGCTTGATCTCCCGGGCCAGGTCCTTCTCGTCCAGGCTGGCGAGGCTTGCCTCGTTTACGGCCGCCTTGAGCTGGCCCCGTGCGGCCTCGGGGTCGTAGACGCCGTCGATGAGGTCTTTCACCCGCTTGACCACGCCCCGGGGGGTGATGCCGTGGGCCTCGTTCCAGGCGCGCTGCTTGGCGCGGCGGCGCTCGGTTTCGCCCATGGCGGCGCGCATGGAATCGGTGATGACGTCGGCGTACAGGATGGCCCGGCCGTGGAGGTTGCGCGCGGCGCGGCCGATGGTCTGGATGAGCGAGCGCGCGGAGCGCAGGAAGCCCTCCTTGTCGGCGTCGAGAATCGCCACCAGGGACACTTCGGGCAGGTCCAGGCCCTCGCGCAGCAGGTTGATGCCCACCAGCACGTCGAACTCGCCCAGGCGCAGGTCGCGGATGATCTCCACCCGCTCCACCGTGTCCACGTCCGAGTGCAGGTAGCGCACCTTGACGCCGTGCTCGGAGAGGTAGTCGGTCAGGTCTTCGGCCATGCGCTTGGTGAGGGTGGTCACCAGCACGCGCTCGGTGCGCTGCACCCGCAGGGTGATCTCGGAGAGCAGGTCGTCCACCTGGGTGGCGGCGGGGCGCACTTCCACTTCGGGGTCCACCAGCCCCGTGGGGCGCACCACCTGCTCCACCACCTGCTGCTGGTGCTGGGACTCGTAGTCCGCCGGGGTGGCCGAGACGAAGATGGCCTGGGGCAGAAGCCCCTCGAACTCATCAAAGCGCAGTGGCCGGTTGTCCAGGGCGCTGGGCAGGCGGAAGCCGTAGTCCACCAGGTTTTCCTTGCGGGCGCGGTCGCCGCGGTACATGCCGCCCACCTGGGGAACGGTGACGTGGCTTTCGTCCACGATCATGAGCGCATCGGGCGGCAGGTAGTCGATGAGGGTGGGCGGGGGTTCGC
>JBIIUM010000246.1:0-4362 GCA_044339985.1 Burkholderiales bacterium
AGCCAGTACACCGCGCGGGAGAACGACGGCACGGGGCTGTATTACTACCGGGCGAGGTACTACGATGCGGTGCTGAAGCGGTTTGTGAGTGAGGATCCGATTGGGTTGGAGGGGGGGGGTAAATGTATTTGGGTATGTGGGGGGGAATCCCCTTTCAAAGCGGGATCCGCGTGGACTCCAAGCAGATCCCTTTGGGTTATCTTGGGATGATCCGATAGGCGAAGCAGGCGAAGCTATCCCAGGAAGAAATGTTGTTTGTTATGACCCCAAGGAGGCTGAAAAATGTATTTTAGAAAAGTGGCAAGATATTCCAGACCTCCTTGATTGCGGCGCTTGCAAAAAACTTCCAGCGGGTCCGGCGAAATGGGCGGCCTGTCTTTCATGCAGTAAATTTGTTCTCGAATGTCCGTATAAAAGCTTTACCATCGTACCCGAATCTGTTTGTAAACCTCCGAAGAGGTGTTTGTAGGGTGGTAGCAAATAAGACATACTTTTTATTATTTGATGCCAATCCATGAGATTTTTAAAACTAAAATGGTACTTAATATTTATTCTAGTTACTTTTGTAGAAGTGCGTGGATACTGGGTTGCGAGCGATGTTCTAAATAGAGCAGGTGCCTTGATCCCAACGTTTATCGAAATGTGTGTTGTTGGGGCAATAAGTTTTTCCGTGCGACGTGATGAAAGCAGGAGCGTAGCACGATGTGCAAGTTGGGCAGTGTCGTCGTGGTTGGTGATTGGGGTTGCATCGGTCTTATTGTCTGCCGTCATCGCGTTGTTGCAGGGGCAAAACATAAAATTAGGTGATATGCCTGCCGCACTGCTTGGTTTTTTTGTGGCAGTTTCGTTATTTGAGCTTCCAATCGCTTTTGTCTTCGCGACAACGGGATCCATTCTTGCCCGTTTTCTTAGTGGCAAACGCAATCAAGGTCTATAGAGTCCTTGTCAGTGAAATAAGGAATAATAGGGGACAGCCCAGGATTTCCTGCTGTTCTGTGCGATCCGCAGCGGCAGTGGGCGTTCTCCTACAACGCCGCGGGCTGTGGCTTGCCTGTGAGGCAAGCGGCGGAGGGGACGGGACCGCTCGGTGAGACGTGATGAAAGAACTAGCGTTTGGAACACAAGGTTTTTTTGACGCAATCGTCGATGCGCGAGAGCGACGGATCGAGACTCGAATAGTTGTTAGAGGAAGAAGAGCGAGCCGATTATTCTCTCTGGTTTTGCTGTTCGAGAACTATCGGAAACAAGCGTCGTCAGGATCGCCGGGTCGTAGAAGAGCGTTAATCAAATTCGGGCTTCGCGCATTAGTTCGGTCGCCCTCGTTCTGGTCTGTTTGTGTGTACCTTGGTTTCGAGGCCAAGAAGGTTGCCTTCCATTACGCAGATGATGTGCTGAATGCAGAGTTCTCTTTTTCTGACGGGCAAGAAGGTTACGAAACCCAAACCACCAGATTGGCCTGAATAATAGGGGACCGACCACGATCTCCTGCTAGTCTGCGATGCACTTTCATACTGTGGAAATCGTGGTCTGTCCCCCATTATTCCGATCAATACCTGCGGCTTGGCCGAGGAGAGGACGGGCGGCGCGAAGCCTACCGGGCGCTGTTCAAGGCGCACATGGACGAGGAGACGGTGGACCGTATCCGGGCGGCGACCAACGGCAACTACGTGCTGGGTGGCGGCCGGTTTGAGGCGGAGATCGCGGCCACGCTCAAGCGGCGGGTGGCGCGGGGCACAGCGGGGCGGCCGAGTAAGGCCGGTGCCGAGCTTGGGCAACCACGACGCATGGATGGATAGAAATCGTGGTCTGTCCCCTGTTATTCCGTTTTTCGAGTCAAAGCACGAACGCATCGACCTTCAGTTGTTGGATGGCGCCGAAGTGTTTGACGTTGGCAGTAAGCACGGGAAGCTGATGCTCGAGTGCGGTGGCGGCGATGAGCGCATCGCCCATCTGCAGCCCGTGGCTCAGGGTGAGCGACTCCATCAGCTCGGTGGCGTGCAGCGTGATGGCTGCGGTCACCGGCAGCAGCCTGGCCGAGCGCTTGTCGAGCATCTTTTTCACGGCCAGCAGCTCAGCCTTGTTGCGCATGCCCTGCAGGATTTCGAGGTAGCTCAGCGCTGACAGGGTGAGCGAGCCAAGCTCATCGAGCCGGCGCGTGGCCTGCGGGTAGCCGCGCAGATGCCAGATCAGCACATCAGTATCGACCAGCATCGTCAAGGCTCGTTGCGCGAGCCGTCGCGGTTGTAGCGCGGCTGGCGAATCTTGCGCACATAGGCCGCCACGTCGGCCATGTCTTCGCGGTCACGCCAGATGCCGAAGGCCGGATCGTCGGTTGTGAACTCCTCGGCCGGCGCGGCTTGGGTCTCTTCCTCGATGCGTACCGTCACCAGCGCGCCACTGGCTTTTGCCAGCTTCGCGCGCCAACTCTCCGGCAGCTGCTCCACCGGAACATGCTCAAACACAACTGAATTCATCACCAATCCTTCCTCGTTTGAGCGACGGCATAACGCCGCCGCATGTATAGGCCGGGCGCGTGCTATCTCGATGGACTTGGATCGAGCGCCCCTGCGCCGCGAGCCCTCGGACTTCGTCGGTGGTGGCCAGATGCACGCCTTCCGGCAGTTTCTCGATGCGCGTTTGGATGACGCATTCCATGGGGATGACTTTTGGCGCACGGCGCAGCTCATCTGCGACGCGGGGTGGTAACGCGTTAAAGCTTACAGCCGCGAAGCGTTCTCTGGGGACCGTCCTGACGGCGCCACGCGCACCGCCTAGAGCGTGCGCGTGCCGCTGCTGGCCGAGACGGGGCCGGTGGTGGTGAGCACTGCGCGGGCCAGCGCACAAAGCACGGTCGTTCACCGACTCCCTGGGCCGCAGCGTGCAGTACGAGTACAACAGCGCGCAGCGCCTGGAGCGCATCACCGACGCGGCCGGACGGCAGACCCGCTACACCTATGTGGACGACACCGAACTGCCGGCCACGGTGTGCCCGGCGGTGGCAGGGAAATAATCGGGAAATAATCGGGGACAGACCACGATTTCCTGCTATTTCTTGTGCACGAACGTCTCGGCGTCGACGCCCGCCTGCTTGAGAATCGCGCGCAAGGTGCCCTCTGGCATGTCGCCGGGGTGATTGGGAATCGTTGTGTAGCGGTTCAGTGCCGGGTTGAACCAGATCTCATGACTGCCCGCCGCCTGGCGGTGGAACTCCAGGCCAAGCAGCTTGAGCCGCTTGACGATCTCCCGGTACCTGAAACCGGCCAGCGCCCCCATCAGGTCGCCACGATCAGCGGATAGTCGAAGACCTCGCACGCTGGCGGTAACGGTGTCGTGCCCGTGGCGGACTGCGCCTCGATCAGCTTCTTGGCGACATCGCGCGCGATCTCGATGGTCTCCTGAATCGTGCGCCCTTGCGCAACGAGCCCTTGTACTTCGTCACTCGTAGCCAGATACATCCCTTCGGGCAGCTTCTCGATGTGCAACTGGATCATGTGTTCCATGTCGATTACTCCTGGTGCGCCGCGCGGCGCTTCTCACCTGCGCTGCGGCGGGTGGGTTTGGCCGGGGCTTGCTTGACCACGCGCTCGATGGCGGCTGCCACCTGTTTCCTCACGATCACCGCATCGAGCAGTTCGCGGATCGCGTCCTGGTCATGCTCGGGCATGCGCGAGACCGTCCTAAACGGGTGGCGCAGCGTCTCGGGGGGCGCTCCTTGTCATCGGGGACCAGCATATCAAAGCCTTTGGGGTCAGCCCTTGCCTTTTGCCCCCGAAGCCTTCCTGCTGCCCTTGTCCTCGGGGTCTATGAACGCGATAGGCCGCTTGGGCGGATCGGGTGACGTCATGAGTTCGCGCAAGCCCGCATCTCCGGCGGCCAGGTGCTCTCCACCACCTTCACCGACGCCCTGGGCCAGCGCACCACCCAGCGCTTCACCGCCGCCGGCCAGGGCAGCGAGCGGGTGGGTCCCAGCGGCCAGGGTAGCCGCTACGCCTACGACAAGCGCAGTCTGCAGACAAGCGTAACCGACGCCCTGGGCCGCACCTGGCGCCACGAATACGACGAGCGCGGCAACCGCATCGCCACCACCGACCCCCTGGGCCGGGTCACCAGCACCGCCTACGACGGCAAGTGGGACAAGCCCACCGCCATCACCCGCCTCCTGGAGGGCACCCCGGTGGTGGAGCGCTTTGCCTACGACGCAGCCACCGGCAACCTCGTGAGCCGCACCGACCCCCTGGGCAACCGCTGGGACATGGCCTACACCGCCCGCGGGCAGTTGAGCAGCCTCACCGCCCCCAAGCTCCAGCCTGGCGATCCGCAGCGGCAGTGGGCGTTCTCCTACAACGCCGCGGGCGATGTGGT
>JBIIUM010000247.1:0-4354 GCA_044339985.1 Burkholderiales bacterium
CGTAAGCTCCCCCGCTCGGTAGACGATCTAGAAGTAGACTTTCCTGGCAGGAATTGTGTTTCAGGGAGGTCCGATGAAGAAATCGAGATTCACGGAAGCGCAGATCGTTGCGATCCTGAAGGAAGGCGAAGGGGGGGTGCCGGTGGCGCAGATCCTTCGTAAGCACGGGATCAGCCATGCGACGTTCTACAAGTGGAAGTCCAAGTACGGCGGCGCGAGCCTGGCCGAGCTGAAGCGGCTCAAGGAGCTCGAGGCCGAGAACGCGAAACTGAAACGCATGTTCGCTGACATGGCTCTGGAGAACGCGGCGATCAGGGAAGTGCTCTCCCGAAAGTTGTAACGCCGTCAGCCAAGCGCGAGGCGGTCCGGACCATGAGCGAAGAGATGCAAGTTCCGGTGTCACGCGCTTGTTCAGCAGTCCGGCTGTCGCGGGCGGCGTACTACAGGCCGGTGGTGGATCGTTCGGTGCGCGATGCCGAGATCATCGCAGCGCTGAATGAGCTGGTGGCGATCGAGCTGCGCTGGGGATTCTGGAAGTGCTACGACCGGCTGCGGCAGATGGGCCGGGCGTGGAATCACAAGCGGGTGTACCGGATCTACTGCGACATGCGTCTCAACCAGAAGCGGCGCACCAAGCGGCGCCTGCCCAAGCGTGAGCGCCAGCGCCTGCTCGTTCCCACACAGCTCAACGCCGTATGGGCCTTGGACTTCATGCACGATAGCCTCTACGGCGGCAGGACGTTTCGCACGCTCAACGTGATTGACGAGGCTGACCGTGGCGGCCTGGGGATCGATGTGGCCACGAGCATCCCGGCCACTCGCGTCATCCGCTTCGTCGAACAGCTCATCGAGGTACACGGCAAGCCCCAGGCGATTCGCTGTGACAACGGGCCAGAACTGGTGAGCCAGGCATTCGTTGACTGGTCCAGGGAACGGGCAATCGATGTCCGCTACATCCAGCCTGGAAAACCTGACCAGAACGCCTTCATCGAGCGTTTCAATCGAAGCTACCGGACCGAAGTACTCAGCGCCCACCTGTTCGAGTCGATCGCCGACGTTCAGGAGATCACCGACGACTGGCTCAGGCGCTACAACGACATCAGACCGCACGATGCGCTGGGAAGCCTGCCGCCAGCGCGCTATCGCGAGAAGCTCCTCGCGGCAGAATGTCTACTCTAGAACTGTCTGCTTGACGGGGGAGCTTACGGCGTCGAGTTCCCGGTCGCCGCGGTCCATCCACCGGCGCAACCGTTCGGGGGCGGGGAGCTTCTCGCGCAGGAAGCCGGCGTCGTCGACGTGCAGGGCATAGCGCGATCGCTGATGTTCCGTGCGCTCACGACGGCGCTGCCGCTGTCCGGCCGGGTCGGCGCCTCTGTGTGCTGACGCATCCACTGGATGACGGCGTGCGGGCGCTCTGCGCGGCCTTCGGTTTCGAAAGCCTTCCTTGCGGTCCTGCGCGCAGCATGGCGGTTCGGATCGCGGATCCGGTTCGCAGCGGCCCTGGGGCGATCAAGTGAGCTTGAATCGCCCATCTCACTGGCGTCGATAAGGGCCTGCCAGATCGATCCGGGGCCGCCTGCTGCCCACGTGTCGATGGTGACCGGTGCGGCGCCAGGATGGCGCGCTCGTGCAGGTTGGCCGAGGGCGAGATGCCCGGCGGCGTTCCCGGCATCGGCCGCCCAGGCGGCAGTCACGCGAGCGGGTGCGTCGGGTTGCCGGGCGGAGGGCCGGCCGGCTCCTGCTTGACGGGTGCGGCCCTCTGCAGCAGCGCCAGCACCACCGCTGCCGGAGCGCCCAGCAGAGCGATCACGGCTACGTAGGCCCACCACTTGCCGATGGTGACCGCCGGGCATGCGATCAAGGCCAGCGCTGCTGCGGCCGCGGCGCCCAGCCCGGCCAGCGCGCCCAGGGCGGCCCGCCGGGACCAGGCAGCCGGCCGGTCGGCACCGTGATACCAGGTGCCGAACAGCAGCCCCGCCACCAGGGCGGGCGGCCCGCCTATCAAGTAGGTGACGGAAAGGACTAAGGCAATTTCGCCGGTATCGGGAAACCTCGTCGACATCGCGGGCGGCTCGTCCGCTCCCAGGTGGGCGATGACGCGCAACAGCAATGCCCCCACCAAGGGTCCGAGCCAGGCGAAGCGCCATACCGTGCGCCAGGTTGCGCCCCGGCGCAGCACGGCCAGCAGCCCGCGCAGGCGCGGCCTGCGAACGCGCGACGCGGCGAAGAGGTTCAGGCCCATGAGGCTCTCCTTGCTCGGGTGGGGGTTGGCGGGGCAGGCCTCAGGCGCGCGGCGCGCGTCTGTCCAGCCCGCAGCTTCCGTTTGCGCAGGGTGGAACCTCGCGCTGTGCTTGGCGCCTTGCGAACAGGCGCAGCACCCGCGGCGCCACCCTGCCGAGACCGAGGCGGCTGAGGGCATGGCGATGCGCCACCACCCAGGGGTACAGGCGCCGGGTGATGGGGCGCGTGAGCGGATGCGCCCAGGCGCGCGCCAGCCAGGGCGCACCCACGGTGGCGTAGAGCAGCGCGATGGCATCCACGCCCCGGTGCCAGTCGCCCGCTGCGCCGCGCACATGCATGGCGCCCAGCAGGTCTTCGCGCGTGAGGCCGGCGCTGCGCACGGCCTCGTCGGCAAAGTCCGGTGCCGAGCAGTCCACCAGAGCGACATCACCGTGCACGTCCAGCGCGTGGAGTTCGCCCATCTCGGCGCTGCACAGGCCGCACTGGCCGTCGTAGTAGGCCGTCAGCAGCGGGATGCTTCGAGTGGTCATGGTTTCTTCTCCTTTGGTAGTTTCGGTAAAGACAGAAATACAGAGTCAAAAAAAGAGAACGAGGCTCAAACCTTGCCCTTGCCTCGCAGGAGGCCCTGGATCTTCGCGCCCAGCTTCATGATCTTCACCAGCGTCTCGGGCGGCAGGCGCAGCATCTCCTCCGTCCAGGCCGAGGTGGTCTCCATCAGCACCAGCGTCTCGTTGATGCGCTGCCGGGCCAACGCGCTCTCGCGGCCCAGCTCGGGGTGGGCCAGGCAGTCGCGAAGGACGTGGATGGTGGGCTCGAATTCCCGCTGCTTGCGCCCTCGCACGATGGTGCGCAGCAACTCCCACACATCGCCGGAGGTCTCGAAGTGGTCGCGCCGGTCCCCCAGCAGGTGGACGATCCGGACCAGGCCCCAGCCCTGCAGTTCGCGCAGCGAGGTGCTGACATTCGACCGCGCCGCGCCGAGCTGCTCGCACAGCTCGTCGGCGTTCATGGGCCGGCCGGTGATGAACAGCAGCGCGTGAATCTGCGACATGGTGCGGTTGACGCCCCAGCGAGAGCCCATCTCGCCCCAGTGCAGCACGAAGCGCTCGGTCACTGGCGGGAGGCGCGGCGCGGCCGGTGCAGCGTCCGCAGGGGCGTTGGTGCGCGTGTCCATAGGTCCAATATACAACTTCCACGATTTCTGTAAAGACACGAATTACTGAAATTCGTCGGGTGTCTCCTGCCGCGCCAGGCCCCCGCGGCGGTCGACACGTCATCCTGCCGTCACGCACGTCGCAGCCTGCCTGACCCCGAGTGCACCGGCGCGCGCCTCATCCAGGCGGCGAAGAGCAGCCCCGCGGCCATCACGATGAGCAGCGGCAGCACCACGCCGTGCAGCATGCCGAACAGCTCGCAATCATGGCGGGCGGCGAAAAACAGCGTGGCGATGCACGCCTGGTTGAGGGCCCAGGCGAGCGCGAGGCCCGCCACCAGCCCGCCCAGGCGTCAGCGCCACGGCAGTCCCGAGGCGACGACGGCGGCTGCCAGCAGCAGCATCACCTCGGTGCCCTCGCAGCCGTTGAACACGGACAGGGTCTGCCGGGGGAGCGGATGCGGCGCCCGTCTGCGCGCGCCGATGCGACCGGGTGGAGCAGGTTCACCGCCCCGGTGGCCAGCGCCACGGTGAGTGTGTCGATTACGACTCGGGCGGGACGGTTGACGGCGAGCGGCGAAGCCATCCGCGGAGTGTCCTGCCCGGGGCGTCGTTGTCAGCTGAGAACAGACGAACGTGCTCGGCCCGCGGTTGCGTGAGGGCGTCAAAGCGACGCGGGTGAACGCCGATTCGGGCCGATGCCGGGCTTGCATCGTCGCTGTGAAGGGGGGGGGTTCTCGCCAGTGAGCGCGCGTTTGACCGCGGTTGACCGCTCGGCGGGCGGGGAATACATCGCCGGCGTGCGGAAGATGGCGTTTGAAATTCCTATTTCCCGCGGGTACGGTGCGGAGGCTTGGGGGCTGGTTTCACGAAAGCTCCGTGGCGGGGCGCAGCGAAGCCACTGCCTCGGGGCGGCGGGGCAGGGCGGATGAAAGGCAGGCGTCGCGGCGGACAATGCCA
>JBIIUM010000062.1:0-15401 GCA_044339985.1 Burkholderiales bacterium
CCAAGACCCGGGTCTCCATGGAGCAGTGCCTGCAGGCGGTGCTTGCCAAGTACCCGGGCAAGGTGAAGTCCGTTGAACTGGAGATCGAGCGCGGCACGCCCTATTACGAGTTCGAGGTCACCACGCTACTGGATGGCCACACCTGGGAAGCCGAGTGCAACGCCGACACGGGTGCCATTTCCAAGGTGGAGCGCGATGTGAAGCCCGACGATCCCGCGTTCACCAGGGTGGCGCGTATCAGCGCCGCCGAAGCCATGAAGATCGCGCTGGCGAAGGTGCCCGGCCAGCCCAAGGAGGTCGAGTATGAGGTGTCCCCCGAGGGGCGCGCCTGGTACGAATTCACCATCGTGGGCAGAGGCGGTGTCAACACCGAGGTGATGGTGGACGCCGCTACGGGCGAGGTGATCGGCACCGAGGATGAGACCGACGAGCAGGAGATCTACCGCATCGGCGGTGACGACGACTAAGGAGCCTGGGCCAGCCAGAGCCCGGCGTTCTGCGCCGCCGGGGATGAGGCAGGCCCGGTGAGTCCAACCCGGGCCGCGGGGCTGGATGCTTCAGGGGTTGCAGTGGTCGCAGTGGCTCGGGTTGGCCGGTTCTGTTTCCAGGGCGCGACGCTCTTCGAACGCGCAAGCGCTGCAACCCCATCGCTGCGCGCTCGCAAGTCTCGTGGGCGCCCCGCATGCCTCGCATGGACGGCCCGGGATGGACGCTTGCGGCCACCAGCCCGGCGTACCGCAACGTGGGCAGCACGATGCCAGCCGCTGCGCCAGTTGCCGGGCGGTGCGGCCGATCATGGTCATTCTCGACGGGTTGAGGTGGGCCCGCATGTCGGTTTCCAGCCAGGCGCGGCCATGGCGGGAAAGGGCCAGGGAAAAGGCGTGCGCCAGGGCACCCTGGTCAGTGACGCCCTTGGCAATGGGCGCCGCGTCGGGCCCGGGCGAGACGATCAGCCCATGGCCTGGGAAACCGGCGGCTGCGGCGAAGGCCTCGACCTGAGCCCAGTCTTCGATCCAGCCCTGACGGTAGTTGGTTTCCGGCCCGGAAGCCATGGCAACGATTTCCAGGTTGCGCTCGCCATCCAGCCAAACGATCAGTTCAACGTTCCAGGGGCTAATGCCCAGCATGGGGTCGGGCCCGAAGCTGCCCTCGCTGCCCAGCCCCCAGGGCAGGCCGGACAACTGCTGGGCAAGAACAGCCTTGCTGCGGGCGGCCTCCAGTTGCGTGCCAGCCCTGGGCACGTCGCGCGTGAAGGTTCCCAGGCGGTCGGTGTCGTAGCCCTCCACCCGCAACACCTCGAGTTCGAGCCCCTGGGCCAGTGGTGCGGAAATGGCGGTCTCCTTGCCGTGCTGGGTCAGTAGCGCAGCGCGTCCAAGGCGATAGGGATGTGAGCCTGCACTCACTGCTTTATAAACTCCTTCCGGATGGCGGTAACCCCATTTTGCAAATGGGTGGTGGGCTGGGCTAGAGGCCCGGGCAGCATTTGGCGCGCTTCGTTGCACAGAAAATCGAAGAACGTCTGTGCCACCACCGACAACTGTTTGTTGCCCGCGTGTACCACGTGCCAGGCACCCTGCAGTGGAAAGCCCTGCACATCGAGAACGGCAATGTCCTGTGTCATTGGCTCGAGCGCCAGGGCCTGCTGGGAAATCACCGTCACCCCCAACCCGCCGGCCACCGCCTGTTTGATGGCTTCGTTGGAGCTGATTTCCATGCAGGTTTTCAGTTCGACACCCTGTTCCCGGAACATGCGTTCCACGGCCAGGCGGGTACCCGAGCCGCGCTCCCGTAGCAGCATGCGCTCCTTCGCGAACCGCGCCAGCGGAATGTTCGCCTGTGCGGCAAGGGGGTGCCCGGCGGGGGCAATGGGCACGAGCGGGTTCTCAAGAAAGGCGCGAATGGCAATATCGAAGTGCTGCGGCGGCGATGTCATGATGTACAGGTCGTCTTCGCCGCGGGCCAGCCGTTCCACTACGGCTTCACGGTTGGCCACTTCGAGACGCACGTCGATGCCCGGGTAGCGGTCGCAGAAAGGCCCGAGAAGACGCGGGATGAAGTACTTCGCCGTGGTCACGCAGGCAAGCTTGAGCCGGCCCTTCTTGAGGCCTTTCATGGCTGCAGCCGTCATTTCGAAGCGGTTCCAGGTGTCGAACATGTCCCGGCACGTCTGGAACAGTTCTTCGCCCATCTCGGTGAGGCAGATGCGCCGCCCGGTCAATTCGAAGAGTGGCTGGCCCACGGCATCGGACAGTTGCTTCACCTGCATGGAGACGGTGGGTTGGGACAAGAACAACTCCTCCGCGGCACGGGTGAAACTGCCCAGGCGGGCCACGGTCTCGAACACCTTAAGCTGGCGGAGTGTGACGTGCATGGAAACGCCCCTCAGAAGTCATGTATAGATAAACACCTATTTCGAGAACGATAACAAATGATTTTGAGTTATGCGATCGCATCTATAAAGTCATGCCCAACCGTCGCGATTACGGCTCCAGCGTGGTTCAACCCGGTGGTAGCGGTAGACGGTTGCGTTTCTCCCTGGCAAACGCGAATTTCGAGCAGCCTCTCCGGCTGCTCTTTTTTTTTGGTGCTCCTCTGCGCGGACCAGGGTTCCTCCAAGTGCCATCGGCCGTCACGGGCATGACTGCAGCACCCGCCCGCGGTTCCCGCCCCGGTAACGCGGCGTGAGCCCTGTGATCTCCCTTGGCGGTTTGTTTCTGTCGGCCTTTCTGTCGGCCACCCTGCTGCCTGGCGGGTCGGAGGCGGTTTTGTGGGCGGTGGTGCGTCAGGACGCAGCTCTGTTCTGGCCCGCCATCGCCGTGGCCACGGCTGGCAATACCCTGGGGGGCATGAGTTCCTGGCTGATTGGCCGGCTGATCGCGGTGAAGGTGCCTCCGCGAGGCCTCAAGTGGGTGCAGGACTGGGGCATCGTCGTGCTGCTGCTGTCGTGGGTGCCAGTGGTGGGAGACGGGTTGTGCGTGGCCGCCGGGTGGTTGCGCCTGAACTGGTTCGGATCGCTCGTCTGCATCGCCGCGGGCAAGCTGGCCCGTTACCTGATGATCGCCAGCCTGGCCTGAGCGGCTGTCCTGGAGGCGCAACTGCTGCAAACCTTCGGGTCGTGCCGGTGGAAAGGCCGATAGAATCCCTCGCATACTCTCCGGCACGCGCCATGAACCTGCTCGACATCGCCCCCGCCACCACCCCCCGTTTGCGGGAGATCCCCTACAACTACACCTCCTTCTCCGACCGCGAGATCGTGATCCGGCTGCTCGGTGTGCGCTGCTGGTCGCTGTTGGAGGCGCTGCGCGACGAGCGTCGCACCGGCCGTTCGGCCCGCATGCTCTACGAGGTGCTGGGTGACATCTGGGTGGTGAGCCGCAACCCTTACCTGGAGGACGATCTCCTGGCCAACCGCCGTCGCCGTGCCGCGCTGGTGGAGGCCTTGCGCCACCGCATCGGCGAGATCGAGAAACGCCGCGCCAGCGACGATGCCCGCGTGGACGAGCTGATGCAGGCCGCCCGGGCGGCCGTGGATACCTTCGAGGCCGGCTTCGAGCGCACCGCGGCGTTGCGCCGCAAGGCGCTGCGCCGCTTCACGCGCATCACCCGCGGCGACAACGTAGCCTTCGACGGCCTGGCGCGGGTGTCGCACGTCACCGACGCCACCGACTGGCGCGTGGAGTACCCCTTCGTGGTGCTCTATCCCGACACGGAAGCGGAGACGGCACTCCTGGTGCGCGCCTGTATCGAGCTAGGGCTCACCATCGTGCCCCGCGGTGGCGGCACCGGCTACACGGGCGGTGCATGCCCGCTCACGCCCCTGTCGGCGGTTATCAACACCGAGAAGCTCGACGCCCTGGGCGCCGTGGAGCGCGCCAGCCTGCCGGGAGTGGCCGATCCCGTGCCGGTTATCCGTTGCGGCGCGGGTGTGGTGACCCGCCGCGTCATGGACGCCGCCGAGGGCGCCAGCCTGGTGTTTGCCGTGGACCCCACCTCGGCGGACGCCTCCTGCATCGGCGGCAACGTGGCCATGAATGCCGGCGGCAAGAAGGCCGTGCTGTGGGGCACGGCCCTCGACAACCTCGCATCCTGGCGCATGGTGGACCCCACAGGCCACTTCCTGGAGGTCACGCGCCTCGACCACAACCTGGGCAAGATCCACGACGCGGCGCTGGCGCGCTTCTCCATCCAGAAGTTTCGAGGTGACGGCCGCACGCCCTTCGGTGAACCGCGCGTTCTGGAGATCCCCGGCGCGAGCTTCCGCAAGCAGGGCCTGGGCAAGGACGTCACCGACAAGTTCCTGTCCGGCCTGCCTGGCGTGCAGAAGGAGGGCTGCGACGGCCTCATCACCAGCGCCACCTTCATCCTGCACCGCATGCCCGCCCATGTGCGCACGGTGTGCCTGGAGTTCTTCGGTCAGGTGCGCGATGCCGTGCCCTCCATCGTGGAGATCAAGCGCTACATGGAGAGTCACCGCGGCGTGGTGCTGGCCGGCCTGGAGCATCTGGACGAGCGCTATGTAAAGGCGGTGGGCTATGCCACCAAGGCCAAGCGCGGCGTGCGGCCCAAGATGGTGCTGCTGGCCGACATCGCCTCCGATGATGCCGACGCCTGCGGCGAAGCCGCCTCCCGGGTGGTGCGCATTGCCAATGCCCGGGGCGCGGAGGGGTTCGTCGCCGTTTCGGCCGAGACGCGCAAGAAATTCTGGCTCGACCGTGCCCGCACCGCCGCCATCGCGCGCCACACCAACGCCTTCAAGATCAACGAGGACGTGGTGATTCCGCTGGAGCGGCTGGGCGAGTACTCCGACGGCATCGAACGGCTCAACATCGAGCTGTCTCTCAAGAACAAGATCCGGCTACTCGCCGAGCTGGAAGAATTCTTCGCCGGCGAGTTGCGCGCGGTGGTGCCGGGCGAGTCGCTGCCCGCCGATGAGATCCTCGCCGGGCGCCCGGAGGCGGCCCGGGAGTTGCTCGCCAGCGCCAGGGCGCGCTGGCAGTGGCTGCTCGAGCACCTGGACGACCCGGTGGAGCGATTCGATCAGTGGCTCGCGGTGCGCGCGCACCCGGGCACGGCGCCCCGTCTTGCCGGCCGCAGCGTGTTCTCGGCCATGCAGGAATACGCATTGCGCGTGTCCTGGAAGCTCGAAGTGCGCGAGCCGCTCATGCAGCTCTTCGATGGCCGCCCCTTCGATGCCATCCGTACCGAGGTGGATGCCATCCACCGGCGCGTGCTCAAGAGCCGGGTGTTCGTGGCCCTGCACATGCACGCCGGCGACGGCAACGTGCACACCAACATCCCCGTCAACTCCGACGACTACGGCATGCTGCGCGAGGCCAACGCGGCGGTGAGCCGCATCATGGCGCTGGCCCGTTCCCTGGGTGGGGTGATCTCCGGCGAGCATGGCATCGGCATCACCAAGCTCGACTACCTGGAGGACGGGGAGATCGAGGCCTTTCGCCGCTACAAGGCCGAGGTGGATCCGGAAGGACGGTTCAATGCCGGCAAGCTGCTGGCCGGTGGCAACCTGGAGCGCGCCTACACGCCGTCCTTCGCGCTGCTGGAACTCGAGAGCCTGATCCTCGAGCAGAGCCAGATCGGCGAGATCTCCGACTCCATCAAAGACTGTCTGCGCTGCGGCAAGTGCAAGCCGGTGTGCGCCACCCACGTGCCGCGCGCCAACCTGCTGTATTCGCCGCGCAACAAGATCCTCGCCACCTCGCTGCTGATCGAAGCTTTCCTGTACGAGGAGCAGACGCGTCGCGGCGTGTCGCTCGCCCACTTCGACGAGTTCTCCGACGTGGCCGATCACTGCACCGTGTGCCACAAGTGCGCCAGCCCGTGCCCCGTGGACATCGACTTCGGCGAGGTGTCCATGGCCATGCGCAACTTCCTGCGCCGGCAGGGGCGCAAGAAGTTCAATCCCGGCACGGCGGCATCCATGTTGTTCCTCAACGCCACCGACCCCGCCACCATCAAGTTCGCCCGCACCGTGATGATCCAGTGGGGCTTCAAGGCGCAGCGCGTGGCCCACAGCCTGGCACGGCGATTCGGGCTGGTACAGCCCCAGTTGAAGCAGCCGCCCGCCACCCTGGGCCGCGCGCCGCTCAAGGCCCAGGTGATCCACTTCGTCAACAAGCCCATGCCCAAGAGCGTGCCGCGCCGCACCGCCCGCGCCTTGCTCGACGTGGAGGACAAGCACATCGTCCCCGTGATCCGCGATCCGCAGCGGGTGGCGGAGGATTCCGAGGCGGTGTTCTACTTCCCCGGCTGCGGCTCCGAGCGGCTCTTCAGCCAGGTGGGGCTCGCCACCCAGGCCATGCTCTGGCACGTGGGCGCCACCACCGTCCTGCCGCCGGGCTACCTCTGCTGCGGCTATCCGCAGCGCGCCGCCGGCGAGGCCGAGAAGGGCCAGGCCATCTCCACCGAGAACCGGGTGCTGTTCCACCGGGTGGCCAACACGCTCAACTACCTCGACATCAAGACGGTGATCGTGTCCTGCGGCACGTGCATGGATCAGCTCGCCGGTTACGAATTCGAGAAGATCTTTCCCGGCTGCCGCCTGCTGGATATCCACGAATACCTGATGGAGAAGGGCGTCAAGCTGGAGGGTGTGGAAGGCGTGCGATACATGTACCACGACCCCTGTCACTCGCCCATGAAGACCCACCAGCCGCTCAAGGTGGTGAACCAGCTCATGGGGCAGGCGGTGAAGCAGAACGAGCGCTGCTGCGGCGAATCGGGCACCCTCGCCATGACGCGCCCGGACATTTCCACCCAGGTGCGCTTCCGCAAGGAAGAGGAGATGCGCAAGAGCGCCGAGCGGCTGCGTGCCGACGGATTCCAGGGCGAGGTGAAGGTGCTCACCGCCTGCCCATCCTGCCTGCAGGGCCTGTCGCGCTATGACGCCGACGCCATCACCCAGGCCGACTACATCGTGGTGGAGATCGCCCGCCACGTACTGGGCGAAGGCTGGCTCGACCAGTACGTGCAGTCCGCCAACCGCGGCGGCATCGAGCGCGTGCTGCTGTGAGTGGTGCGGCCTGCCCGCTGTGCGAGGGTGACGGCGGCGAGCTGCTGTGGCGCGGTGAACGCCTGCGGGTGATTCTTGCCGCCGAGGTGGATCACCCGGCTTTCCTGCGCGTGGTGTGGAACGCCCATGTGCGCGAGATGACCGACCTTCCAGCGCCGCGGCGCGCCGAGCTCATGGCGGCCGTGTGGGCCGCGGAGATGGCGCTGCGCGAGGTGCTCAATCCCCACAAGATCAACCTGGCGAGCTTCGGCAACGTGGTGCCGCACCTGCACTGGCACGTGATTGCCCGCTGGGGCGGCGACCCCCACTTTCCCAATCCCGTGTGGGGTATGCGCACCGGCGGCGAGGTGCGCGAGCTCAGTCGTGCCCACCGTGAGAGCCTGCGCCTGACCCTTGCCCGGCGTCTCGAAGCGTCCTGAGTTCAGGCGGAGGAGGCGGCGCGCGGCGGTGCCAGCGGTTGCATCCGCTCCGCCGGGAACACCGCCGAAAAAGTGCTGCCCTTGCCGGGTTCGCTGCGCACTTCCAGGTGCGCCTGGTGCCGTTGCAGCACGTGCTTGACGATGGCCAGCCCCAGCCCCGTGCCGCCGGTCTCGCGCGAGCGGCTGCGGTCGACGCGGTAGAAACGCTCCGTGAGGCGCTCGATGTGCTGGGGCTCGATGCCGATGCCCGTGTCGCTCACCGCGAACACCGGCTGATTGCCGCGCTCAAACCAGCGCATTTCCACCAGTCCGCCCGCGGGGGTGTAGCGAATGGCGTTGGTGACCAGGTTGCCGAAGGCGCTGCGCAGCTCGTCCGTGCTGCCGCGCAGCCCGCTGCGCGACTCGCACCGCAGGCGCACGTCGTGGCGGCCGCCCGACAGCGCCTGGGCCTCCAGCAGCAGGTGGTCGCACAACTCGGGCACATCCACGGGCTCGTCCTTGGATGGGCGGAGGGTGTTTTCCAGCCGTGACAGGGTCAGCAGGTCCTCCACCAGCCGGGTCATGCGCGTGGTCTGCTGGCTCATGAGTTCCAGAGACCGTTGCGTCATGCGCGGATCGGGCTCGCGCAAGTCGAGCAGCGTTTCCAGGAAGCCGTTGAGCACCGTGAGCGGCGTGCGCAGTTCGTGCGACACGTTGGCCACGAAGTCGCGGCGCGTGGTTTCGACTTTTTCCCAGCGCGTCACATCGCGGCCCATCATGAGTTTCTCGTGTTCGCCGTAGGGCACGAACTGCACCGACAGCGACACCTCCTCCAGCCCTGGCGGGCTGAGCCGCAGCAGCAGCGGTTGGGAGAACTCGCTGCGTTGCAGGTACTCCACGAAGCTGGGTTGCCGCACCAGATAGCTCACCTGCTGTCCCACGTCGCGGGCCGGGTCGAGGCCCAGATACTGGGCCGCCTTGGGATTGCACCACTGGATGCGGTTGTCCTCGTCGAGCACCACCACGGTCTCGGGCATGGCGGCCCCCGCAGCCTCGAAGCGCTGGATGCGCTCCATCAGGCGTCCTTCGGTTTGTGATTGGCGCCGCAGCAGGCGGGAGAGGTTGGAGAACACCCGTTCCCAGCGGCCCGAGCCAGCGGGCAGGGTGCCGGCGCGCGCGTCGCGGAACCAGATTTCCAGCTGGTGGAGATGCGCGCGATGATGGGCCAGCAGCACGGCAAGGAACAGCGCGGCACCGGTCGCCGCCCAAGCAGGACCCACCATCGGCCAGAGCAGCAGTGCACCGGCCGCCGTGAAAGCGGGGGTGAGCAAAGCAGCGCGCCAGTGCTGGTTCACGGCTGTCCTCGCTCCGTGGCAAGTGTGGACGGGCGAGGATTATTCCAGAACCAAGGCTGCCCTGGTCCTGGCCGCGAACCGCCCGATCAGTTTGCCGACAGGCGGTAGCCCGTGCCGCGCACGGTCTGGATCAGCGAATCGAGGCGAGTCGGCTCTAGCGCCTTGCGCAGGCGGCGTATGTGCACGTCCACGGTTCGCTCCTCCAGAAACACGTGATCGCCCCATACCTTGTCGAGAAGTTGTGCCCGCGAATGCACGCGCTCCGGGTGGGCCATCAGGAAGTGCAGCAGGCGGAACTCGGTGGGGCCAAGTTCCACGGGCTCGCCGTCGCCGGTGACGCGATGACTCACCGGGTCGAGCCGCAGCCCGCCCACCTGGACAAGATCGTCCGTGACCTGGGGCGCGCGGCGCCGCAGCACTGCCTTGACGCGGGCGTTGAGTTCGCGCGGTGAAAAGGGCTTGGTGACATAGTCGTCGGCGCCGGTTTCCAAGCCGGTGAGCTTGTCCTGCTCCTCGGAGCGTGCGGTGAGCATGATGATGGGGATCGCGCGGGTGCGCTTGTCGGCCCGAAGCCGACGCGCCAGTTCAACGCCCGTGATGCCCGGGAGCATCCAGTCGAGCAGGATGAGGTCCGGGAGAGCGTTCTGGACCAGATCGAAGGCCTGTTCCGCGTTTTCCGCCAGCAAAGGACGGTGACCCGCCTGTTCCAGGTTGTAGGAAATGAGTTCCTGGATTGCCGGCTCGTCTTCCACCACGAGGATGGTCGCCGCCATGGTCTGCTCCGCGCTGCCTTTGAGGATTGCGATGCTATGAAGGGCATATTACAGAGCGGTGACAGGTGGTGGCGAGGATCGCTCGGGTTATCATCGGATCGCTTCGTTTTCGTCAAGCCGACCCAGCTGCTGCGCGTGCCCCGCCGGGCGCGTGAGCCCATCCCGTGAGCCGTTCCCAAACCAACGCCGCGCGCCCCACCGACATCGTGCTGCACCAGCAGTCGCGACTGCTGGAGATCGCCTTCGACGACGGCCGCCGGTTCCAGTTGCCCTGCGAGTTTCTGCGGGTCTATTCGCCCTCGGCCGAAGTGCGCGGCCACGGGCCTGGCCAGGAGGTGCTGCAGGCAGGCAAGCGCGACGTGAACATCCGTGCCGTCGAGCCGGTGGGCGCCTATGCCGTGAAACTGGTGTTCAGCGACGGCCACGATACGGGGCTGTACTCGTGGGAATACCTCCACGAGCTGGGCCGCAACCAGGAGTGGCTCTGGCGCGCCTATCTCGATCGGCTCGAGAAAGCCGGTGCGTCGCGTGATGGGGCGCCCTCCAAGGTGCAGGTACGCCCGGTTCGCTTCGTGCCGCGCGCTTCCGCGGCGGTAACGCCGCCCCCCACCGATGAGTGAGGACGACGCTCGCAGTGCCCGGGCATCCGGCCGCGCCGCCGAGGGTCCGGCGCCGGACGAGACGACCACCCATTTCGGCTTCGAGACCGTGGCCCCGCAGGACAAGGCGCAGCGGGTCGCCGGCGTGTTCGCGGCGGTGGCTTCGCGCTACGACCTGATGAACGATTTGATGTCAGGCGGGCTGCACCGTTTCTGGAAGCGGTTTGCCGTGGATGTGGCCCTTCCCCGCCCGGGGGAGCGCATCCTGGACGTGGCCGGTGGCACGGGCGACATGTCCCGGCTGTTCGCTGCCCGGGTAGGGTCTGCCGGCGAGGTGTGGCTTACCGACATCAACGGCTCCATGCTCGGGGTCGGGCGGGATCGCCTCACCGATGCGGGCCTGCTGGTTCCGGCGGTGCAGTGCGATGCCGAGCGCCTACCCTTTCCCGACCGCTATTTCGACTGCGTGTGCGTCGCCTTCGGCCTGCGCAACATGACTCGCAAGGAACAGGCGCTGACGGAGTTCCGGCGCGTGCTGCGCCCCGGTGGCCGGGTGTTGGTGCTGGAGTTCTCGCGGGTCTGGAAGCCCCTGGAGAAGCTCTACGACGCCTATTCCTTTGGTGTGCTGCCGGTTTTGGGGGGGCGCGTGGCGGGTGACGCCGATGCTTACCGCTATCTGGCCGAATCCATCCGCATGCACCCCGACCAGGAAACCCTGGCCGAGATGATGCGCAGCGCAGGTTTCGAGCACGTGGATTGGCACAACCTGTCGGCGGGCGTGGTGGCCGTGCATCGCGGCTACGCCCCTTGATCCGTGGCAGCACCCCTTGCCGAAGCCGCGGCGGCGGCCGTCAATCACCTGTTGGCGCCGGCTGACTGGGCGAGGGAGGCGCTGCGCGGCCACGCCGGGCAGGTGGTGCTGCTGAAGTTGCCGCCACTGGAGGTGGCCCTGGCAGTTACCCCCGAGGGTTGCGTGGCGCCTGCGCAGGCGCGGGCGGAGCCAGACCTGCGCGTGGAGCTGCCCCCCGCGGACGTCCTGCGTGCCATGGGGGGCGAAGCCCCGCTGAGCGGGTTGTCGCGCATCGACGG
Source organism: Burkholderiales bacterium (assembly GCA_044339985.1). GTDB lineage: Bacteria > Pseudomonadota > Gammaproteobacteria > Burkholderiales. Next base: position 11,245 of record JBIIUM010000062.1, read on the forward strand.
TGATGCGCTCTTCGGGGCCACGCTGCGGCACCTGGCGCACAACCTGCGGTGGGATTTCGAGGAGGATCTCTCCCGGCTCGTGGGCGATGTGGCGGCTCACCGCGGCGCCGAGTGGTTGCGTGCCCTGGCTCGACTGCCGGGTGCCACCGCCGCGCGACTGAGCGCGGCCAGCGCCGAGTACGTCACCGAGGAAGCCCGCCTGCTGCCGCCGCGCGCCGAGGTGCAGGGCTGGATGTCCGAGGTGGACCGGCTGCGCGATGATCTGGCGCGTCTCGAGGCGCGTCTCGCGCGCCTCCAGGCCTGAACGCCGTGTTGCGGCTGCTGCGCCTGGCGCGCATCCTGAGCGTGGTGCTGCGCCACGGGCTCGATGAGTTCGCCACCGGCCACGAGCGGGTGCGCTGGATCCGGCCGCTGATCCGCACGGTGTTCTTCTGGCGGCGTCTGGACCGTCCGCGGGGCGAGCGGCTGCGCCGGGCGCTGGAGGAGCTGGGCCCCATCTTCGTGAAGTTCGGCCAAGTGCTGTCCACCCGGCGCGACCTGCTGCCCGCCGATCTGGCCGACGAGCTGGCCAAGCTGCAAGACCGCGTGCCGCCCTTTCCCGCCGAGCTGGCCATGGCCATCTTGCAGCGCGCCTACGGCAGGCCCGTGGACGAAGTGTTCGCGCGCTTCGACCGCCAGCCCGTGGCCAGCGCCTCGGTGGCACAGGTGCATTTCGCCGCGCTGCCCGACGGCCGCGAGGCGGCGGTAAAGATCCTGCGCCCGGGGCTTGCGCCGGTCATCGCCCGCGACATCGCCTTGCTGGAAACCGCCGCAAGCCTGGTGGAAGTGATGTGGAAAGACGGCAAGCGCCTGCGGCCCCGCGAGGTGATCGCGGAGTTCCGCAACCACCTGCGCGATGAGCTCGATTTGCAGCGCGAGGCCGCCAACGCCAGCCAGTTGCGGCGCAACTTCCGCGACTCCCCGCTGCTGCGCGTTCCCGAGGTGTACTGGGACTGGTGCATGCCGGAGGTCATGGTGATGGAGCGCATGCACGGCACCCCGATCTCCCAGGTGCAGGTGCTGCGCGAGCAGGGCGTGGACATTGCCCGGTTGTCGCGCACCGGCGTGGAAATCTTCTTCACCCAGGTGTTTCGCGACGGGTTCTTCCATGCCGACATGCACCCGGGCAACATCTTCGTGGGCCCGGACGGCCGCTACATCGCGCTGGACTTCGGCATCATGGGCACGCTTACCGAGGTGGACAAGAACTACCTGGCGCGCAACTTCCTGGCCTTTTTCCGGCGCGACTACCGGCGCGTCGCCCTGGCTCATGTGGAGGCCGGCTGGGTGCCGCCGGGCACGCGGGTGGACGAGTTTGAGTCGGCCATCCGCGCGGTGTGCGAGCCCATCTTCGACAAGCCGCTGAAGGAGATTTCCTTCGGGCGCGTGCTGCTGCGGCTGTTCCAGACCGCGCGGCGCTTCGAGCTGGAAGTGCAGCCCCAGTTGGTGCTGCTGCAGAAGACGTTGTTGAACATCGAGGGCCTGGGGCGCGAGCTCGACCCCGACCTGGACCTGTGGAAAACCGCCAAGCCTTTCCTGGAGCGTTGGATGTCCGAGCAGGTGGGCTGGCGAGGCCTGCTGCGCCACCTGAAAGAGGAAGCCCCTCAATGGGGCGTGCTGCTGCCGCAACTGCCGCGCCTCGCCCACCACGCCCTGGCGCGCGTCGAGCCCCATCGCCTCGAGGCCGCACTGCGGGCGCTGGGCCATGAGCAGAAGCGACAGTCGCGGCTGCTGGCCCTCCTGGCTGTAGGCGTCGGGGCGGTGATCGTCTTGCTGCTCGCCTTGTTGACCGTCGGCTGAGCTCTCGCGCCGGCATCGTCTCCCACCCGGCCGACGTTCTCCCGCTACGTGCGGGTGCTTGTCACGAAGCCGTCATAAGCGATGGCCACAATCCATCGGGTCTGTAACGGCGCCGGGTACTTATCCCGTGCCGTGCGCGGTTTCGCCGCTCTCGCCAAGCCAAGTACCCGACCACAAGCAAAAGGAGAATTTCATGGGCATGCCTCACCCCTTCGGTTCCCGTCGTGCGCTCGCGCCGCTCGCTGCCGCCCTGGCGCTCGTCTTCGGGATGGGCGCCGCCGCGTCGGCTCTTGCCCAGGAAGAAGGCCGCGCGCCGAACCGCGACAAGATGATGGAGCTGCTCGACAAGCTCAAGGAGAAGGGCATCATCTCCGAGGAAGAGTTCAACGACATCACCGGCAACACGCCTGAAGGTCGTGCCGCCGCCCGGGCCGAGCGCCGCACCCGGGTGCAGAAAGAAGCGCTCGATGCCCAGAAGGCCGAGCAGGCCAAGGAGCGCCTCAACGGCCGCTGGAACAACGGCCTTACCTTCGAAACGCCCGACCGCCGCACCAGCTTCACCCTGGGTGGGCGCGTCCATGCCGACTACCGTTATTTCGACCAGGATTACGCCGCCAGCACGTTTGACATCCGCCGCGCCTACCTGACCCTGCAGGGCAAGTGGAACGAATGGCTCACCTGGGATCTGACTGGTGATTTCGCTCAAAGCGGCACCGCCCTGGACGTGGGCTGGGTCAACGCCGCGTGGAGCGACAAGCTGCAGGTGCGCGCGGGCCAGTTCAAGATGCCCTTCTCCCTGGAAGAGCTCACCAGCTCGCGCTTCATCGACTTCCAGGAGCGTTCCTTCGTGAACCGGATTGCGCCCGCCAAGGAGCGCGGCGTGATGGTGCACGGTGTTCCCTACACCGGCGTGACCTACGCCGTGGCGCTGTCCAACGGCCAGGGCAAGAACAACAACGAGACTTCTCCTAAATTCGACAGCCCGGACGTGATCGGACGCGCCACCGTCAACGTGGCCGAATTGTTGCAGCAGCAGGCGAGGGCCGTTTATCACTTCGGCGCCGCCTTCTCCAGCGGGGAGTTCAGTACCAACGCAACGACCACGGCGGTGTCAGGCTCCAGCACCCTGCTCAACGGCGGTGGTCAGACCGAGCCTCGGGGTTTCACGTTCATGCCTGCACCGTCTTTCACCAGCCCGTCCGTGGACCGCACCCGCTACGGCTTCGAAACCGCGCTGGCCTACGGCCCCTTCAAGCTGCAAGGCGAAATCGCGCAGTCCAACTTCAAGGGCAGGACCACCACATCCCCCTCCAACAGCTTCGACAAGAGCATCGATGCGTGGTATTTGAGCCTGCACTGGATGATCACCGGCGAGCGCTACGCCGATACCTACCGCAACGGCGTGTTCGGACGCATGTCCCCCATCACGCCCTTCGAGCCGGGCGGGTCGGGCAGCGGTGCCTGGGAACTGGCCGCACGCTTCAGTGAATTCGACGCCACTGATTTCCCGCTGGTGGCGGGAGCCACCTGCGCGCCCGCCGGCACCGGCTGCGTGAACGTGGGAAACCTGGCCAAGCCCACGGGCACCAACAAGGCCACGGCGCTCACCCTCGGGCTGAAATGGATCTGGACGCCCAACTTCAAGATTTATCTGAATTACGTGGACACGAAGTTCGGCAACACCATTTTCTCCACGCCCACGGGTGGAACCGAGTTCTCCAGCGATCGCGAACGGGCCGTCACCATGAGGGCGGCCTTCGACTGGTAGTTGGCATTCGGGCGTTCCAGCCCGGCCGGCGCAAACAGGGGCGGTCTCCTCAGGGGCTGCCCCTGTTTGTTTTGGGTCCTCCCGCGGGCAGGGAGCGGGTCTGCGGTGCTTCGGTGTGCCACCTGTGTGAAGCGGCGCACTGGCCCGCGATTATCAGGGGTGTGCTCCGAAGCCTTCTTGCTACAATCCGTGTCGTTTTTGTGCAGCGCACACCCCCGCCGATCGTGGCCCTACTGGAAATCCGCAGCGTTACCCGCCGCTTCCGCGACTTTGTGGCCGTGGATGCCGTCTCCCTTTCCATCGAGGCGGGCGAGTTTTTCACGCTTCTCGGGCCCTCCGGCTGCGGCAAGACCACGCTGCTGCGCATGATCGCCGGCTTCGATCAGCCCGACGGCGGCCAGATCGTGATCGACGGCAAGGACATGACGGGGGTGCCGCCCGAAGCGCGCGACGTGCACACGGTGTTTCAGAGCTACGCCCTGTTCCCGCACATGACGGTGGAGCAGAACATCGCCTTTCCGCTGAAGATGAGCCGCTGTCCGGCGGGCGA
>JBIIUM010000248.1:0-4349 GCA_044339985.1 Burkholderiales bacterium
CGCTGCGCAGGGACAGCGACGATCTCGGGGAGTTCGTAAGGGTGGCAGTGCCGCAGAATGCGCTCCACCTCCTCGTAGCGTTCTGCCGTTGTCTTCACCAGCACCGGGTGTTCCCGGGCTTGCTCCAGGGCGCCGCGCCAGCGGTACACGGAAACGCAGGGCGCCAGGATGTTCACGCACGCCGCCGCGCGCGCCTCGATCAAAGCCGCGGCGGCTGTCTGGGCGGTCGCCTCGTCAGGAAAATTGCTGATCACCACCATCACGGCGCCGGCCACCGAGGAATGCCTCACGCCGCCGGGGCCATGGCCTGAAGGGCATGCACCACCGTCGGATGGCGCAGCCGCACCCCCAGTTCGTGCCGCGCCCGCCGGTTCACGAGGCGGCGCGACTCGCGCATGAAGGACATGAGGGTTTCGGGGATGAGACCCGATGCACGGTCCAGCCCCACCCGCGGCGGACAGGGCAATCCGAAGCGCCGCGCCACCAGATCGAACCATTCACCCATGCGCAGTTCGCTGTCATCGCACGCGTTGTACACCCGGCCCGCGCGGCCTCGCGCCAGGGCGGCGAGCACCATGCGCGCGAGATCGTCGGCGTGAACGTGATTGGTGTACGGATCGGCCGCCGCTTCCAGCACCGGCGTACCCGCCCTCAAACGCTCCAGGGGCAGCCGTTCGGCACTGTAGATGCCGGGCACCCGGAGAATGGCCACGCCAACACCGCTCGCGCGGCCCCAGGCACGCAGTTGGCGCTCCGCGTCCACCCGCCGCAGCGCGCGGTCGCTGGCCGGGCGCACCGGGCGGGTTTCCGCCACCAGATCGCCGCCGCAGTCGCCGTAAACCCCGCTGGTGCTGATGTACACCAGCCGCTGTGGTAGTCTCGCGCCCCGCGTCAGAGCGCTTATCAGGTGTGCCGTGCGGCTGTCGCGCGCCCCCTGGGAGGGCGGCGGCGCCAGGTGGACCACCTCGTGAGCAAGGCCGGCGATGCGATGCATCGACGCGGCGTCGTCCAGGTCGCCCGGCACCGGGATCACGCCTGCCTGCCGCAGCGCCTCGTGACGCTGGGGATTACGGGCCAGGGCGAATAGCCGACGCCTCCCCGCGAGCAAGCGCGCCACGCGCAACCCCACGTCCCCACAGCCCACGATCAACACACTTTTCATCGTCACGATTCTAGAGGAACACCGCGGCACGGCCGCGACACCCAAAAAGGTACGCCCATGCCCTTCCGCGCAACCCTCTCCAAGAGCGGCCACACCTTTCAAGTTCCCGACGGCGACACGGTGCTCGCCGCGGCCCTGGCAGCTGGCTACACCCTGCCCTACGGTTGCCGAAACGGCGCCTGCGGCGCCTGCAAGGCGCGCATCCTCGAAGGCTCGGTGGACTACGGCGAGCACCAGCCCTACACCCTGACCCAGGGCGAGAAGCAGGCGGGCCTGGCGCTGCTGTGCAGTGCCAGGCCCCTGTCGGATCTGGTGATCGATGTGCGCGAGGTGAGCGGGCTGGGAGACATCCCGGTGCGCAAGTTGCCTGCCCGCGTGCTGTCCCTCGAAAAACCCGCGCCGGACGTGGCCATCCTGCGCCTTAAGCTGCCGGCCAACGAACGACTGCAGTTCCTCGCCGGGCAGTACCTGGAGATCCTGCTCAAGGATGGCCGCCGCCGCGCCTACTCCATGGCCAACCCGCCCCACGTGGATGAGTACGTGGAGCTGCATCTTCGCCACATGCCCGAGGGGGCATTCACCGGCCATGTGTTCAGCGCCATGAAGGAAAAGGACATCCTGCGCTTCGAAGGCCCCATGGGCACCTTCTTCCTGCGCGAGGACTCCGACAAACCCATCGTCTTCGTGGCCAGCGGCACGGGCTTCGCGCCCATCAAGGCCATGCTGGAGCATGCCTTCCACGCCGGCGTCACACGGCCCATGGTGCTCTACTGGGGCGGCCGCCGCCCGCGCGACCTGTACCAGGGTGCGTTGTGCGAGCGCTGGCAGGAAGATCACCCCCGCTTCAGCTTCGTGCCAGTGGTGTCGGAGGCCCTCCCCGAGGACGCCTGGGCGGGTCGTACCGGCTTCGTGCATGCCGCCGCCATGGCCGACTTTCCCGACCTCTCCGGCCACCAGGTGTATGCGTGCGGCGCGCCGGTGGTGGTGGAGTCCGCCAAGCGCGATTTCACCAGCCGGTGCGGTCTGCCCGAGGACGAGTTCTTCGCCGATGCCTTCACGGCTTCGGTGGACGCGCCGGTCTCGCCGCCGGCCTCCTGAGGCTCCGGGCGACCAGCCAAGTCCTGCCGGGCGCTAGAGAAGCTCTCTGCGCCGCCCGCCGGTGCTCTCGCGCAGCTGCGCCAAGGCGAGTTGCAGCGCCGCCTCGCGATGCCGGGCCACCTCGGCATCGCGACCTTCCCGGGCCGCCAGCACCGCCAGTTCGAGCTGCACCGAATGGCTCGGTTCCACTGCCGCGCTCGCTTCCAGATAACTGCGAGCCTTGCCCCACAACTCGGCGCAGGCGCATAACCGCCCCAGGGTAAGCAGCAACCCCGCGTCGCGGGGTTGCTGGTTCAACCAACCCTCGGCCTTCTGCAACAGCGCCCGCGGCTCATCACCCACGCACTCGGCGTAGAGCGCCGCCAGAGAACTGTCCCAGCGGGCCTCGATCGCTTCCTCGACGATGCGCCGGGCCGCGCCGGTGTCGCCCACCGCCAGAAAACAGCGTGCCGCCGTGCGTGCCAGCAGCGCGTCCCGGCGCAACTCCTGTCCCACGCGATCCCACACGCTCTTCAAGGAATCCGCGTCCACAGCTGCTGCCCGCAGCGCCTCGGCCGTGGCCGAGCGCCACAGACGCGCCGTGGTCAACTCATCGAACACCTGCTTGTTCTGAAGTTGCGGCAGCAGCGCGAGCACGCGGTCCCAGTTGCGCGACTGGCGCGTGGCTTCGAGCTCCAGGCGCAGAGCGGCCGTGTGGCGGCGCCCGATGCGGCCCAGCACCGCGAGGGCGTCGTGATGGCGCCGCTCGGCCAGCAGCAGCTCGGCCTGTGTGACCTGGCGCAGATAGCGGTCGACCGCATCGCCATCACCTGCCGCCAGGTACGCATCGCGGCGCGAGAACGCGCGCAACTCATGGGCGGCCCGCGCCGCGATCACCGCCGAGAGGCCCGGCAGCACGCCGCTGCGCCCAGCGGCCGCGGCGGCGCGCTCGGCGCGGCCGTAGCGGCCTTCGAAAAACGCACGCAACGCCTCATCGAAGGCGGCGCGTCCGGCCTCCAGGCGACCCTGCTTGGGGAACTCGCGGGCCCTACGATCAGGAGAGCTCTGAGCCTCGTGGCGCCCGGCCTCCAGTCGGCGCTGCTCGCGGAACGCGCGCGCCCGCACCGGCAACCGAAGGGCAAGGGTGCCGGCGCGCAACAGCAGGGCGCAGGCCGCCACCGCCAGCACCAGCAGCAGCAGCGCCAGGTTCAAGGACAACTCCACTCGCGTGCCATGGCTGGCCAGCAACACATAACCAGTGTTGGCGCGCGCGAACAACACCAGTCCGGTGGCCGCTGCAAACAGCGCGATCGCCCAGAGCAGCGCGCGCACGGCGCGGCGTGTCCTCAGCGCGCCGCGCGCTCGCGGGCCAGGCGCAGGGAGCGCGCGGCCTCGAGGCTGTCGGCGATATCGGGCAGCTGAATGGCCAGGTCCGACCTGGCGAGCTGGTCGAGGGTCGCGGCGGCGGCCGCTCCTGCCTTTCCACGAACGTCGAAATACTCGTCGAGCCAGCGGGCCGCCGTGCGCAAATCGGCGCGAAAGGTGGTTTCGTCGCGGGCCAGCAGGGCCAAACGCGCCGAGAGCAGCTTGAGCTTGAGGTTTTCCCGCAGGAAATAGGCTTGTTCGGGTGCCAGCAGCGGCGCCAGCGGCTCATCGGCCACGCGGATGCGCACCAGATCGCGCAGATCGCGCCAAACCTCGGCGCCCAGGCGCGACCACCAACCCTTGGAAGCGGCTTCCGGGCGCGGCGCAACCGGGACGGCGGAGGACACCTGCTCCGCTGCCAGGGGAAGTTTGTCCACCGCGGAAACCACTGCGTCGAGGCGGAAGGTGAGCGCCGGCACGTCCACCATCGGCAAGGCGCGCAACCGCTGCACATCGCCGTCGATGAGCCGGCGCAGGGGGATCAGATGGGGACGGTCGGCACGCTGCAACCGCTTGTCGGCGGCTTCCAGGGCGATCAGCGCCGCCCGCACGTTGCCGCTGAGCTGTAGTTGCTGGCTTGCCGTGACCAGGATGCTTTCCACCTCCGCGAGCACCCACTCATCGCGATTACGCGCCAGTTCCTGATAGAGCGACTCCAGGGCCACGCGCTGGTTCTGGGCCTCCA
>JBIIUM010000250.1:0-4334 GCA_044339985.1 Burkholderiales bacterium
CATGTACTTCGCGCGCATTCCGCTGGTGACCACGCCGCACATCCACTGCGGCAATGCGCTGACCACGGACTGGAACACGGTGCTGCCGGCCGAGCGGTGCAGCTATGTGCTGGGGAATCCGCCGTTCGTCGGTTCGAAAATGATGAACGAGACGCAGCGCACCGAAATGGCGGCGGTGGCAGGGCACATTCCAAACAGCGGGACGCTCGATTACGTGGCCGCCTGGTACGTGCTTGCGGCCCGGTATGCACGCGCTACCGCGATCCGCTGCGCGCTGGTGTCGACGAACAGCATCTGCCAGGGTGAGCAGCCCGGAATCCTGTGGAACTGGATGCTCGGTCAAGGAATCTGCATTGCCTTTGCTCACCGCACCTTTAGCTGGAACAACGAAGCGCGCGGGGTCGCCGCAGTTCACTGCGTCATCGTAGGCTTTGGCTACGAAGCGCCCTCAAGCCGCACGATCTTCGAGTACGACGACCCTCGCGGCGAGCCGCAGGCACTCGCCGCGAAAAACATCAACCCGTATCTGGTCGATGCGCCCGATGTCACGCTGCCATCACGCTCGCGCCCGATCTGCGATGTGCCGGAGATCGGCATCGGCAACAAGCCGATCGACGACGGCAACTACTTGTTCACCACGGCCGAACGCGACGCGTTCCTCGCTGCGGAGCCCGCAGCGGCGCCCTACTTCCGCCGCTGGCTGGGGGCCGACGAGTTCATCAACGGCTACGAACGCTGGTGTCTTTGGCTTGGCGCTTGTCCGCCCGAGGAGCTGCGCCGGATGCCGGAAGCGATGAAGCGGGTCGATGCGGTGCGGCGGTTTCGGCTTGCCAGCAAGAGTGCGCCCACGAAGCGGCTTGCTGGAACACCGACGCGGTTCCACGTCGAGAACATTCCGCAGCGCCCGTATCTTGCAATTCCGGAAGTCTCTTCCGAGAGGCGCAGCTTCGTACCCATTGGGTGGCTGCCTGAAACCACCATGGCAAGTAACCTGCTCAAGCTCATGCCGAACGGCACGCTGTTCGAGTTCGCAGTCCTGACGTCGACCATGCACAACGCCTGGATCCGCTACACCTGCGGCCGTCTGGAAAGCCGCTACCGCTACTCCGCCGGCATCGTCTACAACAACTTCCCCTGGCCCGAGTCGCCCACCGACAAGCAGCGCGCCGCCATCGAGGCCGCCGCGCAGGGCGTGCTCGATGCGCGGGCGCAGTTTCCGCAGTCGTCGCTGGCCGACCTGTACGACCCGCTCACCATGCCGCCGGCGCTGGTCAAGGCGCATCAGGTGCTCGATACCGCGGTGGACGCGGCCTATGGCAAGCGCGGCTTGCGCAACGACGCCGAGCGCGTGGCCTTCCTGTTCGAGCGCTACCAGGCCATTACGTCGCTACTGCCAGCGGAAGACAAGCCGGCCCGTAAGCGACCCGGCAAGCCCCGCGCAAAGCCGGGCCCGTCCGCCGGACAAAAATCACGCCGGTAGCCGAGTTTGCGGCCGACCCGTCGCAAAGAAGTCAGGCCGCGGTCGTGGTGAAAGCGCCACTTGGCGATCAACATCGAATCACGACGCGGTTTGGGGTGATTCAACCAGCGGGTCTTTAGAAAGGGCAATGCGCGGAAGGCTGTTGAACCGATGAGCGATAGGTGGTGGTTTCTTGCGCCCCCGCCTTGTCCGGGTCTTGATCAGACTTTCCCAAAGCAAGCAGTTGTCGCTCATCGCCGCCGCGGATGTTGCGATCGCATGAGGTATCCTGAACGAATCTTTTCCTTCTTTCGGAAGGTCCGCGGGACGTCGGGCAGCCAAACCCCATGGTCTATTCATACCCATCCGGTTTTATGTGGGGCAGCGTGGCAGCGGCCTCTCTGCTTGCACTTTGGATTGCATACCTTGTGCGGCGAGATGGAGCCAAGGCAAAACTCCCGGGCCCGATTTTGCTGTCACTTCTGCTGGCTATTTGGACACCGCAGTTTCTTGTGCATGAGATCACAGTAGACAAGGAGCAAGTGCAGTGGAAAGGCGGTTTCTGGTGGAATGCAAACATTGAAACCCTTCGCTTCGACCACATTGCTTCCATATGCACCAGGGGTATCGCCCGCGGAAGAAGTACCGGCAAAGTCTGGCGGGTTACCTACAAAGACGGAGCGAAACGGGAGATTTCATCGTACCTATGGAGTTTGTATTCTGATGAAATCGAGGCGGCAATGGCACGCGAGGGCGTTCTCTTTCTCTGCAACTGTCGCCAGATGTGAGAGTCACCCCGCCTTGCGCCGGCCCAGCGCAAAAAACCGGCAGTCCCGCGTCTTCAGGGGCTAATCGCCCGCCGCCCCTCGGCTCTGGGGCCTGGGGGATGTTGTGGAGCAGGCGGGTTGCGCCCCGCCAAGGCGGCGCGCAGCCGGTGCGGCAGCACGGGCACGCGGTGCATCTGCACGCCGGTGGCGTGGCGGATGGCGCCCAGGATGGCGGGCGGGGTGGGGATGAGGGCCGGTTCGCCCACGCCCTTGGCGCCGCCGGGGCCGAGGGGTTCGCGGTCTTCGATGAGGATCACCTCGATGGGCGGCACGTCGCCGATGGAGGGGATGAGGTAGTCATGCAGGTTTTCGGTGCGCCCGGCCAGGTACTCTTCCATGAGCGCGAGCCCCAGGCCCTGGGCGATGCCGCCGTGGATCTGGCCCTCCACCTGCTGGGGATTGATCGCGCGGCCCACATCGTGGGCGGCCACGATGCGCAGCGGCTTCACGGTGCCCAGTTCCGTGTCCACGTCCACCACCGCCATCTGGGCGGCGAAGGCGTAGGTGGCGTAGGGGATGCCCTGGCCATGGGCGTCGAGCTTGGTGGTGGGCGGGTCGAAGCGGCCGTTGCCCTCGATGACGAAGCCGTTGGCGTTGACGGGCAGGCCCGCCAGGGCCAGTGCGTGCTCGCCCGCGGCGTCGGTTACCCGCAACACACCTGCCTCCAAGGAGAGGCGCGCCGGCTCGGCGGCGCCCGCGGCCGCCAGCACCCGGGCGCGCAGGTCCTGCCCGGCCAGTTGCGCCGCCTTCCCCGACACGAAGGCCTGGCGCGAGGCGGAGGATTTGCCCGCGTCCGGGGTGCGGTCGGTGTCGCCCGCCACCCACTGGATGGCCGCCATGGGCAGGCCCACGGCGTCGGCCACCACTTGCAGCATGGTGGTGTTGGTGCCCTGGCCGATGTCGGCGCAGCCGTTGTGGAACACCACGCGGCCCTCGCGCGTGATGCCGATGCGCATGGAGGAGGGGTTGGACAGGGCGGTGTTGCCGATGCCGTACCACATGCAGCCGATGCCCACGCCGCGGCGCACCGGCCCGCCACCGGCGTTGAAGGCAGCGGCGTCGGCGAGCGCCGCCTGCCAGTGGGGCTCGAGCGCGTCCAGGCACTGGGGCAGCCCGCAGCTGGCCTCCAGGCGCTGGCCGGTGCAGGTGGTGTCGCCGGCGCGCAGGGCGTTGCGGCGGCGGATCTCCAGGCGGTCGAGCGTGAGCTGTGCCGCCAGGTCGTCCATGAGCGCCTCGTGGGCGATGGCCGCCTGGGGCACGCCGAAGCCGCGGAAGGCACCGGCCACGGGCTCGTTGGTGAGAAAGGCCCGGCCGCGGGTGCTGGCGTTGGCCACGCGATAGGGGCCCATGGCGTGCACCGGCACGCGATTGGCCACGGTGGGCCCCCAGCTGGCGTAGGCGCCGGTGTTGAACAGCGCCTCAAACTCCACCGCCTGCAGCCGCCCCTGGGCATCGGCGCCGAAGCGGGCGTGGATGCGCGCCGGGTGGCGCTTGGTGGTGGCCATCATGGACTCGGGGCGCGTGTACACGCAGGCCACCGGCCGCCCCAGCAGCCACGCCGCCAGGGCCACCAGCGGCTGCACCGAGAGGTCGAGCTTGCCGCCAAAGCCGCCGCCGCAGGCGGTGGGCACGATGCGCACCTGTTCTGGCCGCAGCCCCAGCACCAGCGCCACCTCGTCGCGATCCATGTAGGGCGTCTGGGTGGTGACGTGGATTTCGATGCGCTCGCCGCTGCGCCGCGCCCAGCCCGCCTCGGGCTCGATGTAGGCATGCTCCACGAAGCTGGTTTCGAAGCGGCCCTCGGCCACGGCGGCGCAGCCCCGCAGGGCGGCCGCCGCGTCGCCGCGGCGCACCCGGCCCTCCACCAAAAAGTTGCCCGGCTTGGCCGCCTGCACCAGTGGCGCATCGGGGGCCATGGCGGCGTCCAGGCCCACCACGGGCGGCTGCACCTGCCAGTGGATGGGCAGGGCCTCGTCGCGCAGCGCCTCCACCGCAGCGCGCGAGCCCACCAGCGCCAGCACCGCTTCGCCGCGATGGCGCACCTCGCC
>JBIIUM010000063.1:0-15279 GCA_044339985.1 Burkholderiales bacterium
GCAAGCTGCGCGCCCTCGACCTCGCCGACGTGCATCCCGCGGTGATCTTCGAGCCCACCGCGGCCTACCGCCGGGGGCCGGGAAAGTGAGTACCCCGCTCTGGGCACGCCCCATCGAATGGCTCGCGCCGCGGGTCCGGGCCGGCAAGGTCTCGCCGGTGACGCTCACCGAAGCCTGTCTGGAGCGCATCGCGCATCACGACGGCGACCTGCTGAGCTTCATCCACGTCTCGGCAAGCGCGCTGGAGCAGGCGATCGAAGCAGAGGCGCAGATCAAGGGCGGCGGCTGGCGCGGCCCCCTGCACGGCATACCTGTGGCCATCAAGGACAACTACTTCACGGCGGACATGCCCACCACCGTGGGCAGCACCGCGCCGGGCCTGGAATTCCCTCGGCGCGACTCGGCCTCGGCAGCGCGGCTGCGGGCGGCCGGCGCGGTCCTGATCGGCAAGACGCGCACCCACGAATTCGCCTGGGGCAACGTCACACCGCCGGTGCGCAACCCCTGGGATCTCACGCGCGTGCCCTCGGGCTCCAGCGGCGGTTCCGGGGCCGCTGTGGCCGCCGGTTTCTGCGCGGCCGCCATGGGCAGCGACACGGGCGGCTCGATCCGCATGCCTGCCGCCGCCTGCGGGGTGGTGGGGCTCAAGCCCACCTTCGGTCGCGTCAGCCGCGACGGAATCGTGCCGCACAGCTGGTCGCTGGACCACCCGGGCCCGCTGACGCGCTCGGTGGCCGATGCCGCGCACCTGCTGCAGGTGCTGGCCGGCTATGACCCGGCCGACCCCGCCTGCCAGGACCAGCCGGTGCCAGGCTACGCGGAAGCGCTCGCGCGGCCCGTCAGGGGCTTGCGGGTGGGGGTATGCCGCAACCACTTCTTCGAGCACAACCAGGAGGACGTGGAGGCAGCGGTCGAGGCCGCCATCCGTGACCTCGCAGCCGCCGGCGCCAAGGTGGTGGAGTTTCGCATCCCCAACCTCGAGTACGGCCTCGCGGCCATCTTCGCCATCGAACTGGCCTCTTCCACGGCGTATCACGATCTTTCCTTGCGCAACGGACTCACGCCGCATTTCCAGCCCGACGTGCGCACCCTGGTGGAGATGGGACGCTTCGTCACCGCCACCGACTACCTCAAGGCGGAGCAGGTACGGGCCGTCCTCATCGAGGACTTCCGCAAGGCCTTCGAGAAGGTGGATGTGATCGTGGGCCCGACCACGCCGATCACCGCCTGGAAATCGGGCGAGTGGACCGTGAAGGTGGCGGGCAAGGACGAAAGCGTTCTCTCGGCCTCGTGGCGCTTCACCTTTCCCTACAACCTGACGGGCCTGCCAGCCATCTCGGTGCCCTGCGGGTTCGACCGGGACGGGTTGCCCATCGGCCTTCAGATCGCCGCCAGGCCCTTCGACGAGGCGACGCTGCTGCGCGCGGCGCACGCCTACGAGCGCCGGCACGACTGGAAAGACCGGATGCCCGCCCTCCACGGCGCCGGCGGCGCCGCGCCGGCCTGAGAATCCCGTCCGCTACAAGCCGCTGCCACCGCCCCCGGGGCGCCATGGCGGCGGCGTCAGCAGCATTCTGGTCACCGAGTCGGGCAGGGCTCCCGCGGGAGAACCCTTCTTCGGCATCCCCTCCACGAAGGGGAGAAGTTGCAGCCTGGCGATTGCATAGACGCGCCGCAGCTCCGCCACGGGATAGGCATGCTCGTCCACCCGCAGATCGAGCAAGGCGTAGTCCTCGCGTCCGTACACCTTCAGGCACGCCGACTGGCGTCCGCGCTTGTCGCCGCCCGCGGCCTGGCCCGCCTCCATGGCCAGGAGCAGGCGCTCCGCCAGTTCCAGCGGCTCGCTGCCCCGCAACGCCGCAGCCATGGCGGCAATGGTGGCTTCACCCACGAGCATGTTGCCCTGGACCGCGAAGTGTTCACCCACGATGTGCCCTCGCCACTCGGTGCAAAAGTCTCCCGTCCAGGCCACCGCCCGGCCCCGGGCGTCGACGGCGCCGATCTGCCGCAGGTGCTTTCCCTCGTCACGCGACAAGGCCAGGTCCAGCGCCTCGGGCGCAGGCTTTCCCGCCTGCATGAGGTCGAGGGTCTCCATGGCGAGATAGGGATTGACCCAGGACTGGGTCGACACGGCGCCCACGCCGGCACGTACGTAGGGGCACATGGCGCCGACGGCCGGAACGGCGGTGCTCACCGCCACACCGAGCTGGCCGGTGCGGGAGCAGAAGGCCACGATCGAGAAAGTCATACGCTCAGTTGATCCACGATGCTGCGCTCGGCGCCCGGGTCGCTCACTGCGCCCCGATCGACGATCTCGCCGAGCTTGAGCACCGCATAGCGGTCGGCCACCGCGAGCGCAAAGTTGACGTGCTGTTCCACCAGCACGATGGCGGTGTTGGAGTGTTCGCGCTCGGCCTTGAACACGGTGGCGAGCTTCTCGATCACCGAGGGCTGCAGGCCCTCGGTGATCTCGTCCACCAGCATCAGGCGCGGCCGGGTCATGAGCGCGCGCGCCACCAGGAGCATCTTCTGTTCGCCCCCGGAGAGCGTGCCCGCCTTCTGCCGCAGGCGCTGTGGGATGAAGGGAAAGTACTCGCCGATGCGCGCGATCCCGGGGCGCAACAGGGAGTGGTCGCGCAGGGCGAGCAGCAGATTGTCTTCGACGGTGAGATCCTGGAACAGCGCCTGTTCCTGGGGCGTGTAGGCCAGGGCTGCCCGGGCAATCCGGTGCGGCGACTGACCGCTGATGTCCTGCCCGAAGAAGCCCACCCTGCCGCTTCGCAGCGGCAGAAAGCCCATCACCGTCTTGAGCAGGGTGCTCTTGCCCATGCCGTTCTTGCCCAGCAGCACGAAGATCTCGCCCGGCTGGACGGAGAGGTCCACGCCGCGCACCACCACCGCCTCGCCATAGCCGCTGCTCACGCCCGCCAGCTCCAGCGCCGCGGTGCTCATGACTGCGCTCCGGCCAGGTGGCCGCCACCTGCGTAGATGGTTCGCACCAGCTCCGAACCCACCACCTCGGCAACGGTGCCGTCCAGCACGATGCGGCCCTGGTGCAGAACGATCACCCGGGAACTGATTTCGCGCACGAAGTCCAGGTCGTGCTCCACCAGCAGGACGCACAGCCCGTGTCTGCCGGTCAGCTCGACCAGCACGCGGCCGATCTGCATGCGCTCGGGCTTGGTGAGGCCGGCGGTGGGTTCGTCCAGCAGCAGCACGCTCGGCTCCAGCGCCAGCACCATTGCCAGCTCCAGTGCCTGCTTCTGACCGTGGGAGAGGTGCCTGACCTCCATGCCCAGCAACTGGTCGAGCTCGGTGGCCTGCATTACCTTGAGCGCTGCCTCCGGCAGCTGGAGCGACGCCTCGCGCGCCCAGAGGGACGGCCGCTCGAGCCGCGTCCGGGCGATGCGCAGGGACTGCGCCACGGTCAGCGCATCGAAGGTGTTGGCGTTCTGGAACTTGCGGCCCACGCCGAATGCCACGCACGCGTGCGGCGCCTGGCGGCCGATGTCGTGATCATTCACCAGCACGCTGCCGCCGGAGCGCTCAGCACCATCGCTGATGCAGCGCATGAGGGTGGTCTTGCCGGCGCCGTTGGGCCCCACCAAGCTCAGCAACTCGCCGCGGCGTGCGCTGAACTCGATGCCCTCCAGTACGCCGAGGCTGCCGAAGCGCTTGCGCACGCCGCTGAGGGCAATGGCGCGCCGACCCGCTTCCGCAAGACCCGCCAGTGGCGTCTCGTCGGCCGGCCTCAGATCGGGCACCTCGGCCTGCGGCGCGCTTGCCTTGCCGGGGCGCCGGAACAGGCGCGCGACCAGCGGCGCGATGCCCTGGGGGAGCGCCACGATCACGAGGACGAAGGCCACGCCGATGATCAGCTTCCACACGAAGGGCAGGTTGCCGCTCAGGTAGGCGGTGCTCACGTCGATGAGCAGCGTGCCGATCACCGGCCCGATGAGCGTTCCGCGCCCGCCCAGGGCCACCCAGATGACCAGTTCGGTGCCGAAAACGAAACCGGCATATTCGGGCGCCACCACCATCTGCACGCCGGCAAAGGCGTAGCCGGCGATGGCGGCGATCAGGGCCGTGGCCACCATGAGCCATATCTTCACCCGCGAGACATTGATGCCGAGATACTCGCAGCGCGCTTCGTTCTCGCGAATGGCCACCAGCACCCGGCCGGCGTCGCTGCGCACGAACATCCAGGCCGCGGCGGTGACGGCCACCAGGAACGCCCCGGCAATCCAGAACCACGTCCTGAGTTCCACGTCGAAGCTCTCGAACCCCGACAAACCGCTGCTGGACCCGGTGAAGGTGCCGCCGGAAAACAGGATCTGCGCCACGATGATGGGCAGCACCAGCGTCACCACCGAGGCATACAGCGGCGAGGCCCCCTGGTAGAAGGCGAGCCATCCCACCAGCGCTGCCGCGGCGGCACTGGTGGCGCAGCCTATGCCGAGCGCCAGCGCCGCATTGCCGGGGCTGAAGCCCATGTGGGTGAAGACCAGCCCGGCGGCGTAGGCGCCGATGCCGAAGAAGGCGGATTGCCCGAAGGTGAGGATGCCGGTGTAGCCCCAGAGAATGTCCACCGTGAGCGCAACCACCGCGTACAGAAAAGCCCGGACGAGGTTGTTGATCATGAAGTCGGGCAGCACGTAGGGCCCGACGCCCACCAGCAGGAGGGCGCCGATGGAAAAAACCACCACCAGCTTGAAATCGGAATGCCGACGCAGGGCTGCGGCGGCGGTGGAAGGTGCGCTGCTCATGCCCGATCAGTCGCGCGCGAAGCCCTGCGGCCGGAAGCGCAGGAGCAATGCCGCAAGAACCACGATGGTGAGGCCGCCCAGCACGGGATTGCCGTAGGTGCTGACCAGCACCTGGGCGCCGCCCAGCACCAGGCAGGCAACCCCCAGGCTGAGCAGCGAAATTCCCGATACCAGCACCAGCATGAAGGCGCTCACCAGCCAGGGAACGCCCATGCCCGGATCAACGCTGGATAGGGGCGTGATGAGCGCTCCCGCCAGGCTGGCGAGCCCGGCGCCCAGGGAAAAGGTGACGAACCGCACGAGGCCGCTGTTGATGCCAAGGCCGCGGGCAAGGGTTTCGTTCATGATCACGGCACGCGCCTGCAGGCCGAGCCGGGTGCCGTTCAGAACCATCGCCAGCGCCAACGCCAGCGCGATGGCCACGATCACCAGGATGAGGCGGTACTGGGAATAGGAAGAGCCGAGAAAGTCCACCGCCCCCTGGACCGGGCTGGCGACGAACTGCACCTCTCGCCCGAAGTACAGGGTGATCACCTGCCCGAGCACGATGCCCAGCCCCCACGTGGCGAGGATCGCATCCAGCGGACGCGAGTACAGCGGGCGCACGATCAGGCGCTCCACCACCATCCCCAGCGCGGCGCCCACGACGAAGGCGAAGGGCAGGGCCACCCAGGGATTCCACGCCAGCTTGGTGACGATCAATGCGGAATACGCGCCCACGGTCAGGAAACCCCCGTGAGCGAAGTTGATGATCTTCATCACGCCGAACACGATCAGGAGTCCGGCCGCCACCGCGTACAGGATCGCGGCGGACGTGACGATGTCGAGCAGTTGGGACATGGGAATGAGCCGGGCGGGAGGACTACCGCCCGGCGGCCTGGATCACTTCAGGTTGGGGCACTGCTCGCCGGGATCGACGCTCTTGAACGTCTCGATCACCTTGACGCTGCCGTCGGCCTGGACCTGGCCGAGGTACATGTTGAGCGGCGCGTGGCGCTGCTTGTTCATCTGGATCACACCGCGCGGACCGTCGAAGGAGACGGTTGCCAGGGCGGGGATGACCTTGTCCGCCGCAGTGGTGCCGGCCTTCTCCACGGCAGCCTTGTACAGATAGATGGCGTCGTACTCCGGAACCGACAGGTCGTTGGGAGTCTTGAGGTTGGCGCCGAACTTCTTCTGCATGGCCGCCATGAACTCCTTGGCCTTGGGCGTATCGAGCGTGGTCAGGTACGAAGCCGTGATGTACACGCCCTCGGCATCCGCCCCCATGCTCTTCGCCGTTCCCTCGTCAACACTGAGGTTGCCGATCATCGCCTTCATGCCGGAGGCCTTGTATTGCTTGGTCAGGGTGACGTTCGGCGCGCCGCCCGCGGTGGACATGACGATGGCCGCGGGCGCCGCGGCGCGCATCTTGCCGAGGATCGGCGTCCAGTCGGTGGCATCCATGGGGGCATACTCGTCGCCCACCACCTTGCCGCCCTTGCCCTCGATGTACTTGCGCGTGAATGCCAGCATGCCGCGTCCGAAGGCGTAATCACTGCCCACCAGGAAGAAAGTCTTGGCGCCGTCCTTCATGAACTTGTCCACGATCGGCGCGACCATCTGCTCGGGCACCGGCGCGTTGCAGTACAGGTACTTGTTGCAGGAGCGCCCCTCGTAGAGCGAGGTGTAGATGAAGGGCACCTTGCCTCTCGATACGATGGGCAGGCCGGCGTTGCGCGCGGCGCTGGTTTCCATGGAGATCAGCACGTCCACCTTCTTCTGGAAGATGAGCGAATCGAAGGCTTTCTGCGCGCCCGCGGCGCCGCTGCCGTCGTCGGCCACTTCCAGCACCACCTGCCGGCCCAGGATGCCGCCCTTGGCGTTGATCTCCTCGGCCGCCAGTTCGGCGGACTGCACCACCGAGGGCGCCACCACGCTGTTGGCGCCGCTGAGGCCCACCGGGATTCCGATCTTGATCGGGTCGGCGGCACTGCCCCCCTGCGGGGCGAGCATCGCCGACGACACGGCGAGCGCGACGATCAGGCGCTTCTGGATATTCATTGGATTCTCCTGTAGGCGAAACATGGATTTGGCCGTGCGAGACACTCTCCCCGCGCGGGCGCGGCTTCGAGGCCCGCGTCATTCACCGAGCGAACCATCGTTAGCCACGGCGCGAGTTCGCAATAAGCGGGCCACGCGTGCGGCTCATGAGCGGCAATCTGATTCTTCGGTGTTTTCGTGCCCGGGTTCGGTTGCAGGTGACAACACAACCTCGCCGGCACGCACCGGCACAGTGCGGCACGCTCGCATTTGGGGCGGGCGGTTCCTGCGCCTGGCAGAAACGTTGGGCGCACCATATCCGGCACGAAACGCCATCCCTGGGGCGCGTGCGGGGACAGGGTGCGCGCGAACAATCAGTCCCCCGGCACAGGTGGCGCAGCCGGCGTATCGTCCCGACCAGGCCTCGGGCCTATTGCCTCTTTTTCCAACCCCGCCAACAGGTCCGTTGCCATGAAAATCCTTCGCGCGCTGTCAATCGTCGCCCCGCTGCTGCTGTTCTCGCTCGCGCTCCCGGCACCCGCTGCCGATGACGAGCTTCTGGGTGTCAACGACATCGCGCTGCCCTTCGACAAGCCCGAGGCCATCGAACTGGGCAAGCAGCGTTTCGGCGAGAAATGCGGCGGGTTCTGCCACGGCAGCGGCGGCAAGGGCGGCCGCGGCCCCTGCCTGATCTGCAACCGTTTCAAGCACGGCGGCCGCGCCTCCGATCTGGCGCGCAACATCGAGCAGGGCATCGTCGGCACACCCATGGGAGCCTTCGGCGAGGTGTTCAGCCGCGAGGAAATCCTCGCCGTGGTGGCCTACCTGCGGGTGGAGCAGAAGAAAAAACTTTCCGCGGATCAGTGACGCAGTCAGGCCCGCCGCTGCCGATGACCTTTTTCGGCTTCCGCCGATTGCTCAGCCATGGACCTCCTGCGAACCCCAGACGAACGATTCCGCGACCTGCCCGGCTGGCCCTGGGCGCCGCATTACCTGGACAACCTTCCGGGCCTGGATGGGGCACGGCTGCACTACGTGGACGAGGGCGGTGGTGCCAACGGCACGGCCCTGTGCCTGCACGGCAACCCTACCTGGGGCTACGTGTATCGGCACATGATTCCCGTGCTGCTGGGCGCGGGGCTGCGCGTGGTGGTGCCCGATCTGCCAGGTTTCGGGCGTTCCGACAAACCGGCGCGCGAGTCGGACCACGGCTTCGAGATGCACCGGCGCGTGCTCGCGGAGGTGGTGGAACGCCTCGACCTGCGGCGCATCACCCTGGTGTGCCAGGACTGGGGCGGCATCCTCGGGCTCACGCTGCCACCGGCCATGCCAGACCGCTTCGAGCGCTTGCTCGTGATGAACACCACCCTGGGCACCGGGGAAGCGCTCAGCGAGGGTTTCTTGCAATGGCGCGACTACGTACGCCGCACGCCCGACCTGCCCGTGGGCCGGTTGCTGGCGCGCGGCAAGCCCGAGCTCACCGAGGAAGAGCAGCTAGCCTACGACGCGCCCTTTCCCGACGCCGCCTTCAAGGCAGCGCTGCGGGCCTTCCCGGAACTGCTGCCCGCCAGCGCCGATGCGCCCGGGGCGGCGCAGTCGCGCGCGGCGGCGGCCTTCTTCGAACAGCACTGGAGCGGCGACGCTTTCCTGGCCATCGGCATGCGCGACCCGGTGCTGGGACCCCCGGTGATGCGCGCGCTGGCGGCGCGCATCCGCGGTGCCCGGCCGCCCCTGGAGTTGCCGCAGGCGGGCCACTTCGTGCAGGAATGGGGCGAGCCAGTGGCACGTGCGGCGTTGACGGCCTTCGGTCTCGCGCCGGCCTGATCGCCTCTCCCCGGGCTCCGCCACCGCGGCTGGAACAGCCGTGGGGCGAACCTAGAATCCCGTCATGATCTCGCTGCAAACGCCCCGCCCGCCCGCCACCGGCATGGTCGACGACGGCCGCCCCATGCTGCGGCGGCTGTGCCACCTGCGCTGGCTGGCGCTGGTGGCCCTCACAACCGTGACGGCGGTATCGGCCATGCTCAGCCAGGCGCCCCTGCCGGTGCTGGTGCTGGCGGCAGTGGGTATGGCCGTGGCGGTGGTCAACCTGCGCACCGGCTGGCGTCTGCTGCAGCCCGCGCCGGTGGGCGACGGCGAGTTGCTGGCGCACCTGAGCCTGGACACGGCGGCCATCGCCGCGGTGCTGCACTTCACCGGCGGCTGGACCAACCCCTTCTGCTCGCTGCTGCTGCTGCCGCTGGTGATTGCCGCCACGGCACTGCCAGCGCGCCACGTCTGGGTGGTGGCGGGCCTGGCGCTGGGCGGCTACACGCTGTTGGGCGTGCTCGAACCGCCGGCGGGCCACATCCATCGCGGCCAAGGGGTGGACTTCGGCCTGCACGTGCTGGGCATGTGGATCAGCTTCATGCTTAGCGCAGGGGTGGTGGTGTCGGTGGTGGCGCGCCTCGCCACCTCGCTGCGGGAGCGCGACCGGCGTCTGGCCGAGGCACGCGAGCAAGCCCTGCGCGACCAGCAGGTGCTGGCGCTGGGGACCCTGGCCGCGGGTACGGCCCACGAACTGGGGACACCGCTCGCCACCATGGCGGTGATCGCGCGCGAGCTGGAAGTGGCCCTGCATCAACAGCCCGCTCTCGCCGACGAGGCGCGGCTGCTGCGCCAGCAAGTGGAACACTGCAAGCAGGCCATCTCCAGCCTTGCCGTGGCGGCTGGCGAGGGCCGCGCCGAGCGCACGGCGAGCGTGCCCGTGGACCAGTACCTGGCCCGCGCCATCGAGGGTTGGCAGGTGCTTCGGCCCGGCGTGGCGCTGCGCTGCCGCTGGTCCGGCGAAGGGCCGGCGCCGCGCATTGCCGATGAGCGCACCCTCGGCCAGGCGCTGGTGTCGCTGCTCAACAACGCCGCCGACGCCAGCCCCGCAGGTGTGGAGATCGAGGGCCGCTGGCGGCCGGGACACCTCACCCTGGAGATTCGCGACGAGGGCGCCGGGCTGCCCGCCGCCGTGGCGCGGGTGGCCGGACGCGCGCCCGTGTCCACCAAGCCGCACGGCATGGGCATCGGACTGCTGCTGGCACGCTCGGCCATCGAGCGCTTCGGCGGCCGCATGCTCATGCTCCATCGCGATGGCGGCGGCGCGCTCATGCGCGTGGAACTACCGCTGGCGGGCGGGTAGGACGCCGGCGGCCATGAACCTGCTGCTGGTGGACGACGACCAGACCTTCTGCCGCGTGCTGGGGCGGGCGATGGAACGGCGCGGATTCCAGGTGGCCCAGGCGCACGACACCGAGTCGGCGCTCACGCTGGCGCGCCAGCGTGTGCCAACCCACGCAGTGGTGGATCTGCGGCTGGGGGACGGCTCCGGGCTGCGTCTGCTGCCGGCGCTGCGGGCGCTGTCGGCGGACATGCGCATCGTGGTGCTCACCGGCTATGCCAGCATCGCCACGGCGGTGGATGCCATCAAGCTCGGCGCCACCCAGTATCTGCCCAAGCCCGCCGATGCCGACGAAATCGCTGCCGCCTTGCAGGCCGCACCTGACGCCTGCAGCGAAGATCACGGAGCCCACCGTCCCCTGTCGGTGGATCAACTAGAATGGGAACATATCCAGCGGGCCCTGGCGGACAACGGCGGCAACGTGTCGGCCACGGCGCGCAGCCTCGGCATGTACCGGCGCACGCTGCAGCGAAAGCTCACCAAACGCGCGCCCCGGCGCGCCGATTGAGGTTGTGTAAGCCATCGCCGCCATCTTTTTTCCGCTGCTTCATTCATTCCCCTCCACGGGAGGCGCCATGCACAGCGAAACCGCACACCGCCGCCTGTCCAACCGCGGCGTGCGCGGAATCGCACTCAGGCTCGCGCAGCGGCTGTTGCCGACCGTGGCGCTGGCGCTCGCCTGCGCAACCGTTTCCCAGGGCGCGGAGCTACGCTTCGAGGTGGGCGGCATGCAGCGTCGCGCGATCCTGGTGAACGAAGCGCCCCGGGGGCAGACACGGCCAGCGGTGCTGGTGCTCCACGGCGGGGTGGGCAACGCGGACACTCAGCGCCTGCAGACCGGCTTTGACGACGTGGCGCTGCGCGAGGGTTTCGCGGTGGTGTATGCGGAGGGCACCGAATGGCGCGACGGCAAGCACGGATGGAACACCGGCTACCTGCTGCGCCGAAAGATCGGCAGCGCCGACGACATCGGCTATTTCGACGCGCTGATCGACCTGCTGGTGCGGCAGCATGGTGCGGATCGCTCGCGCATCTACATGACCGGCGGTTCCAACGGCGCCATGATGACCCTCGTCTACGCCGTGAAGCGGCCGGAAAAACTCGCCGCCGTGGCGCCGGTGTTGGGCGCCATGTTCTCATTCAACGACAAGCCCTCGCTGCCCCTGCCCATCCTGCTCATCAACGCCGCGCAGGACAATGAAGTGCCCATCACCGGCGGCGTGAGCCGCAATCCCATGGTGCGCGCCGGGCAGTCCGCACCCTTCAAGCCGCTTGAAGAGACGGTCGCCTTCTGGGTGGCGGCCAACCGCTCAAACGCAACACCCGAAACCGAGGCCCGCGGCACCTACACCACCCGCACCTATCCCGCCTCGCCGGGCGGTGCGGTCACCATCTCCATCATCGATTCCCAGGGTGGCCATGGCTGGCCCGGCACCGCCTCGCGCCGCAGCGAAAACACGCCCATTCAATCCTTCAAGGGCGCGGAAAAGGTGTGGGAGTTTTTCAAGCAGCACAAGCGCTGATCGCCACAGACGATCCGCCCTGCGCGATGGGGCGCGTGAGGAAGGGTCCTCAACGCTGGCGGCGTGGAGACCACCTTCGACACCGACGACGACCGCAGCTACGGTTACGGCAAGAATGTGCTGGCGCCCGTTGCCTTCACGTCCTTCGACGCGCCACGGCTGCGCTGCACTTTCTTCCCCGGCCTGCGGCACCATCAGTCCGCGTTAGGCGACCCGGTGCGGCGCAATGTGAACTATGCCGTGGCGCGCTTTTTCATCCTCTCGCGCCAGCCCGGCAACTTCTACACGGGCATCGAAAATGCCCTGCACGTAGACCATGAGCGCAACGGCCGCACGGGCGTGGGCCTGCACGGCGATTTACTGCCGTGGTTGTACAACTGGAGCTTCGAAGCGGGGGTGCGCTGCCTGTTCGACTGATGCAGCGGCTGGCGGCGCCGCGCGGGTCGCCTCCCCTCAGGCGGCCTCGGCCACCACCTCGGGGTGGTTTTCCAGCCAGCGCGCCAGCGTGGCATCCATGCTGGCCACATGGCCCTCGAACCAGCGCATCAGTTCGGGCGGCAGCACGCGCGCCACTTTCAAGCGCCCCTCCGCCACATGGCCACGGGCTTCGTCGAGCACCGCCAGCACGCCGTCGTGCTCGGCGCCATGACACTGGCTCATGGGAAAGCGCGATGCGCTCATCCAGCGGCTCTCGCGTGCGAAATGCGCCCGGGTGTGGACGATCAGCGCATCCAGCGCGTGGACCAGCGCCTCATCAGCGGCCGCTTCAAGCGCCGCCACGAGTTGCACGAATTCGCGATGTGTGTCGTCGATGGCGTCGTTGCCCAGCGACATGGACTCCTGCCACTGCACCTGCGTCATGGGAATGCCTCTTGGGTTTGCGCAAAGCACGGCCGCCACTGTGGGGTGTCCGCGGACGCGGCGGGTTGATCTGGGGCAAGCCGCCGACGCACCGCCGTCAACCGCCCGCGGTCGCGAACACCGGTAACGCCAGGAAAGCCTTGATGATGAGCGCGTTGGACAGGTCCACGAACACCGACCCACACAGGGTGATCAGCAGGAAGGCCCTGGGCGAGGGCCCGTAGCGCGCGGCGAGCTGCTCCATGGTGGCCATGGCCACTGGCATGGACGAGAGCCCGAAGCCCAGGAAGCCGCCCGCCGTCACCGCTGCGTCGTAGTTGCGCCCCAGCAGCCGGAACAGCACGAACACCGCCACCAGCACGCTCAGGGCCACCTGTACCGCGGCGTTCACCAGCATGGGCAGGATGACGCCACCCACGCTCCATAGCCGCAGACTCATGAGAGACAGCACCAGGAACACCTGCAGGGCGATCTCGCCCGCGTGCTCCACGCCCTCCATGGGAATGCGCCATCTCGCGAGGTCCAGAGCATTGCTGATGGCCACCCCCGCCAGCATGGCGGTGAGGAAACCGGGCAGCACCTGCCCCTGAGCACGCGCCCAGACGTTGAGCACATCCCCCGCCCCCAGGGCCAGGGCCACCAGCAGCAGCGCCTGAAGCGCCTGCTGCACGGCGGGGCCGCGAACTGGATCGGGCGCTGCGCCACCGGCGCCGGGCAGCGCCACTGCGCCACCGTCGAAAGACGGGCGGCCCAGGCCCTTGCGCTCCACCAGCCTGCCGGCGATGGGACCCGATACCAGCGCACCGCTCAACACCGCCACCGTGGCCGCCGCAAGCCCGATCTCCGGCGCCCGCTCCAGCCCGAAGCTCACCTGCCCCTCCCTGGCCCAGGCCATGGCCGTGCCCGGCCCACCCATGAACGAGGCGCTACCCAGCAGCAGCCCGTAGAACGGATGCTCGCCGAAGGCGGCCATGACCAGCATGCCGGCGGCGTTCTGCAGCACCAGCAGCACCACCACCGACAGGCACAACAGCGCCAGCGGCCCGCCGCCCTCGCGCAGCGCCTTGAGCCGCGCCGACAACCCGATGGTGGAAAAGAACACCAGCAACAGCAGGTCCCGCAGGCCGTCGGCGAACTTCACCTCCGTGCCCGCGGCCGCGTACAACGCCAGCGTCGCCGCGGACACGGCCAGCCCGCCGATCACCGCCGCAGGAATGTTCAGCCGCCGCAGCAAGCGCGAGCGACCGTACAGCGCGGTGCCGGCCACCAGCGCCAGCAGGCCGATGATGGTGGTGGCGGTTTCTCCGGGATTCCAGATGACGGGCATGAATGGGGTCAGCAAGGCTCGCGCCGCGACGGCGCGAGTCCCGGGATCATAGCCGCACCGGGGCGCCGTAGCCGGTGAGCTCCAGGTAGCCGCGGCCCGCCTCGCGCCCATGGCGCAGCACCCGTACCGCGCCTTCCCAGTAGATCATGCCCACGCTGGCGCGCGAGTCCAGCTCCTGGTCGTCCATGAGCGGTTCGAGCACCAGCTCCTCGCCGGCGGCGCGTACCTTCATGGCCACGGGCCAGGCGATGCCGGTGCGCGGGCTGGTCCAGGCGCGCAGCGGCTCCATCTGCACGGCGTGGGGCGGCAGCGCCCGCGCGCCGCCGGCGGGGCCGCCAAGGCTGCCGCCCGCCCAGCGCACGCCGCCGTCGCGCCCGCGCACACGGAAGGCCATGAGCGCGCGCCCGTCGTCCAGATTCAGTCCGGCCCAGTCCCAGCCCTGGGCCTGCTGGTCGAGGATTTCGCTGGACCATTCGTGATCGAGCCAGGCGGTGCCGGTCATGGAGCGCCGCCGGCCAGCGATTTCCACCGTGCCCGATGCGGCCAGGTGCGGCCGCGAGTAGTAGTGGCTTGCCTGCTCCGGGCGCGGCCCCTTGCGGCTGTAGCCGCCCTCGCCCTGGAGCAGCGGCGCGCCGGGCGCACGGAAGGCGAGATCGAGGGAGAAGTCCCTCGCCGCCAGCCGCGCGCGGTAGGTATCGCCCTCCAGCACCAGCGTCCAGCCCTCGAGGCGCACATCGGTGGTGGCCTCGGAGGCCTCTGCAAGCCCGAAACCCGCGCGCGCCGCGCGCTGGTCGTGGCGCAGGCGGCCATGGGCCGGATCGGCCACGGCGGCGTGGGCGAACAGCAGTTGCGAGGGCGCGAAGCGGCTGGGGTTGTTCTCCTGCAGGCCGGGGCGATTGCGGAAGAACGTGACCTGCACGCCGAGCGCAGCGCCGCTTGGGTCGCGCAGCCAGCCGGTGATGTACCACCACTCCGTGCGCCATGGCCGGTGGGCGCCGTGGTCGCGGGGAAAGGACAGCGGCACCGGCCCGGTCAGCCGCGGGTAACGCACCGCCGCCTGCAGCGGCGCGGCGGGCAGCGCCGCCAGCACGGCAAGCAGGCGGCGCCGGGAGGGCCGCATCACCAGTCCTCCCGCACGGCGCGCACCGCGTCGCCCGACAGCGCCTGGCGGCCGCTCACCACGGCCGTGAGGCCCGACAGCACCAGCATCGCCGCGCCGAAGCCGCCCAGCGCCCCCCACGGCACGTGCAGCTGCATGCCCCAGTGGAACGACTGCACGTTCACCACGTAGATGAGCACCAGGCTCATGGCGAAGCCCAGCGCCGCGCCCACCAGCAGCCCGGCAAAGCCCACCGCCAGGCCCTCGGCGGCCAGCATGCGCACGATCTGGCGCCGCGCCAGCCCCAGGTGGCGCAGCATGCCGAACTCGCGGCGGCGCGCCAGCACCTCGGTGCCGATGGCGCTGGACAGGCCCAGCAGGCCGATCAGCACCGCCGCCCCCTCCAGCGCATAGGTGACAGCGAAGGTGCGGTCGAAGGCGGCCAGGGACAGGACGCGAATCTCGCCCGGATC
>JBIIUM010000251.1:0-4307 GCA_044339985.1 Burkholderiales bacterium
AGGCCATCCCGGCCGCGGTCGAGGAAGCGCTGCAAGCGGGTACGCCGCCGCGCCGTCCCTGAGGCCGGCGGCCGCTGCAGCAGCGGCATTCAGGACAGTCCCGGCGTCTATAATCCGCGCTTTTTTTCCCGTCCCCCGCCCCATGGAACTCGCCAAGAGCTTCGAGCCTGCCGACATCGAGCGGCGCTGGTATCCGCTGTGGGAATCGCGCGGCTACTTCGCCGCCGGGACAAACCCCGGCCAGCCCGGTTTCTGCGTTCAGCTGCCACCGCCCAACGTCACCGGCACGCTGCACATGGGGCATGCCTTCAACCAGACCATCATGGACGCGCTCACCCGCATGCAGCGCATGCGCGGTCTGAACACGCTCTGGCTGCCGGGCACCGACCATGCCGGTATCGCCACCCAGATCGTGGTGGAGCGCCAACTCGAACAGCAGGGCGTGGACCGCCGCGCCCTGGGTCGCGAGGCCTTCGTGTCGCGGGTGTGGGAATGGAAAGAGCGCTCCGGCGCCACCATCACCGCCCAGATGCGCCGCCTGGGCGCCTCCTGCGACTGGGGGCGCGAGTACTTCACCATGGACGCCAAGCTCTCGCGCGTGGTGACCGAAACCTTCGTGCAGCTCCACGAGCAGGGCCTGATCTACCGCGGCAAGCGCCTGGTCAACTGGGACCCGGTGCTGCGTACCGCCGTCTCCGACCTGGAGGTGGAAAGCGAGGAGGAGGACGGCAAACTCTGGCACCTGCTCTACCCCTTCGCCGATGGTCCACTGGACGGCGTGGCCGGCCTGGTGGTGGCCACCACCCGGCCCGAGACCATGCTGGGCGACGTGGCGGTGGCCGTGAACCCCACAGACGAGCGTTACCGCCATCTGGTGGGACGCGAGGTGGAACTGCCGCTCACGGGGCGGCGCATTCCCATCATCGCCGACGAGCACGTGGACCCGGCCTTCGGCACCGGCTGCGTGAAGATCACCCCGGCGCACGACTTCAACGACTACGCCGTGGGCCAGCGCCATGGGCTGGCGCCCATCAACATCTTCACCCTCACCGCCTGCATCAACGACAACGCGCCCGAGCGCTACCGCGGCCTGGACCGGTACGAAGCGCGCACCCAGGTGCTGGCCGACCTGGAAGCCGCCGGCCTGCTGCACGCCGTGAAGCCCCACAAGCTGATGGTGCCACGCTGCGGTCGCAGCGGCGCGGTGGTGGAACCGCTGCTCACCGACCAGTGGTTCGTGGCCATGTCCCGGCCTGCCCCCGAGGGCACGCGCTTCCCCGGCAAGTCCATCGCGCAGGTGGCGCTCGAGGTGGTGAAGCGCGGCGACGTGCGTTTCATTCCCGAGAACTGGACCAGCGTCTACAACCAGTGGCTCGAGAACATCCAGGACTGGTGCATCTCGCGCCAGTTGTGGTGGGGCCACCGCATCCCTGCCTGGTACGACGCCCAGGGCACGGTGTACGTGGGCCGCGACGAGGCGCAGGTGCGCGCCCGCCACGGCCTCGGGCCCGAGGTGGCCCTTACCCGCGACGAGGACGTGCTGGACACCTGGTTCTCCTCCGCGCTGGTGTGCCACTCCACCCTGGGCTGGCCCGATCCCCAGGGCGAGGACGGCCCCGCCTGGGACTTGTACCTGCCCTCCTCGGTGCTGGTGACAGGCTTCGACATCATCTTTTTCTGGGTGGCGCGCATGATCATGATGACCACCCATTTCACCGGGCGCGTGCCCTTCCGCCACGTGTACATCCACGGCCTGATCCGCGATGCCGAGGGCCGCAAGATGTCCAAGTCCGAGGGCAACACCCTCGACCCGGTGGACCTGATCGACGGCATCGGCCTCGAGCCACTGCTCTCCAAGCGCACCACGGGGCTTCGCAAACCCTCGGACGCGCCGCGCATCGAGGCACGCACGCGGCGCGAATTCCCGGAGGGCATTGCCGCCTTCGGCGCCGATGCGCTGCGCTTCACCATGGCCGCCTACGCCACCCTGGGACGCAACATCAACTTCGACCTGAAGCGCTGCGAGGGCTACCGCAACTTCTGCAACAAGCTCTGGAACGCCACCCGCTTCGTGCTCATGAACACCGAGGGGCATGACTGCGGCAGCGACGACTCCCTGCCCGTCACGCTTTCGGCGGCGGACCGCTGGATCGTCAGCCTCCTGCAACGCACCGAGGCAGAGGTGGACCGCGGCTTCGCCGACTACCGCCTGGACAACGTGGCCAACGCCCTGTATCGCTTCACCTGGGACGAGTACTGCGACTGGTACGTGGAACTGGCCAAGGTGCAGTTGCGCTCGCCCGACGAAGCCGCGCAGCGCGGCACCCGCCGCACCCTGGTGCGGGTGCTCGAGGCGCTGCTGCGCCTGGCCCACCCGGTGATTCCCTTCATCACCGAAGAGCTGTGGCAGAAGGTGGCGCCCCTGGCCGGCCGCGGCGGCGAGAGCATCTGCGTGGCGCCCTGGCCGCGCAGCGATTCCTCCCGCCTCGACCCCGAGGCCGAGGCGGTGGTGGCGCGCCTCAAGGCGCTCACCGACGCCTGCCGCAACCTGCGCGGCGAGATGAACGTCAGCCCCGCGGAGCGCCTGCCCCTCTACGCCGCAGGCTCCGCGGAGGCCCTCACCCCGCTGCTGCCCTACCTCACGGCCCTGGCCCGCCTCTCCGAAGCCACGGTGGTGGACAGCCTGCCCGATGCCGACGCGCCCGTGGCGGTGGTGGAGGACGTGCGCCTCATGCTGCACATGGAGGTGGACGTGGCCGCGGAGATGGCGCGCCTGGACAAGGAAGCCGCGCGCCTGCGCGGCGAGATCGCCAAGGCCACCGCCAAGCTGGGCAACGCTTCCTTCGTGGAGCGCGCCCCGGCCGCCGTGGTGGCGCAGGAGCGCGAGCGCCTCGCGGGCTTCGAGGCCACCGTGGGCAAGCTCGAGGGCCAGCTCGCGCGGCTGCGCAGCCGCAGCTGACATGGCGCTGCCGGCCCGCGGGCGGTCGGCGATCCGGGCGCTGGCGCACCGGGACTTCCGGCTGTTCTTCGCGGGTCAGGGCATATCCATCATCGGCACCTGGATCCAGTCCATCGCGATGGGCTGGCTGGTGTACCGGCTCACCGGTTCGACGCTGCTGCTGGGCCTGGTGACCTTCCTGTCGCAGGCACCGGTGCTCGTGGTGGCGCCCGTGGCGGGCTGGCTCGGCGACCGCTTCCCCCGGCGGGGGATGCTGCTGGCGACCCAGGGCTCGCTGCTGCTCCAGGCCCTGGTGCTGGGCACACTCACGCTGGCGGACACGGCGACGCCGTCGCTGCTGCTCGGCATGGCACTGCTGCAGGGGCTGCTGGGCGGGCTCGATACGCCCGTTCGCCAGTCCTTCCTCGCCGACATGGTGCCGGACAAGGCCGACCTCCCGAACGCCATCGCGCTCAACTCCTTCCTCATGAACGGCGGACGCCTGCTGGGACCGCCCGTGGCCGGGCTGCTGCTCGCCCACGTCCCGGAAGGCGCGTGCTTCCTGATCAATTCCGCGAGCTACGCGGCGGTGATCGCAGCCGTGCTGGCGATGCCCCGCACCACGGGCGGGCCGTCCCGGTCCGACCGCAGTCGCGCTTCCTGGGGCGATGCCCTGCGCTACAGCTGGCGCACGCCGGTGGTGCGGCGCCTGCTGCCGCTGGTGATGGCGGCGAGCTTCTTCGTGAGCCCCTACGTCACCCTCATGCCCGCCGTGGCGCGCGAAACCTTTGGCGGCGGCCCCCGCACGCTCGGGCTGCTGGTGGGCGCGGCCGGGCTGGGTGGCGTCGCGGCCACGGCCTTCCTGGCCAGCCGTGCCGGGGTGGCCGGCCTGGCGCGGTTCTCCCGCGCCGCCTGCGCCGCGGCGGGTGCCAGCCTGATGGCCTTCTCCCAGGTGTCGTGGCTGCCGCTGGGCATGGCGCTGATGCTCGGCGTGGGCGCCGGGATCATCGGAACGGCCTCTTCGGTGAACATGCAGATCCAGACCGGCGTGGACGAGCGGTTCCGCACCCGCGTGGTCAGCCTCTACGTGATGGGATTCCTGGGGCTCGCGCCCGTGGGCGGGCTCTGGGCGGGTCTGCTGGCCAGCTTCGCCGGCACGGCGAACACGCTCGCCGCGGGCGGCGTGGTGTGCCTGGCGGTGGCGGCGTGGGGCGCCTGGAGGCCCGGGCAGCGACTGGGCCTCTAGCCCGGATATTTCACCAGTATGAGGTCGGCGGCCTCGTGCTTTCGCGCGTTATCAGAGGTGATCGAAGCCTTCAGACAACCGAGGACCGCCGATGCCAAAGTGTACGCAAGACAAGGTCGACTT
>JBIIUM010000064.1:0-15166 GCA_044339985.1 Burkholderiales bacterium
TCAGCTCGGTCACCGACGAGGTGATGGCCGAGGTGACCGCCTGGCAGGGTCGACCGCTCGAGCCGATGTATCCGGTGGTGTTCTTCGATGCCCTGCGGGTGAAGATCCGCGAGGAAGCGGTCGTGCGAAACAAGGCCGTCTACCTCGCCCTGGGTGTGCTTCCCGACGGCACCCGAGAGGTCCTGGGCCTGTGGATCGAGAACACGGAAGGGGCGAAGTTCTGGCTGCGCGTGTTCAACGAACTGAAGACGCGCGGGGTGGGCGACATCCTGATCGCTGTGACCGACGGCTTGAAGGGCATCGGCGAGGCGCTGGGCGCGGTGTTCCCGGCAACAACGCTGCAGACGTGCATCGTGCACCTGATCCGAAACAGTCTGACTTATGCGAGCTGGAAGGACCGCAAGGCCCTGGCGGCGGCGATCAGGCCGATTTACACCGCCCTGAATGCAGAAGCCGCGGCCGATGCGCTGGACGCCTTCGAGCGCGGCCCTTGGGGGCAGCGCTTCCCGACGGTGGTGACCGCATGGCGTAGCGCCTGGGACAAGGTGATCCCGTTCTTCGCCTACCCGCCGGCGGTGCGCAAGCTGATCTACACGACCAACGCGATCGAGAGCCTGCACAGCCAGTTGCGCAAGATCATCAAGACACGGGGGCACTTCCCCAGCGACGACGCCGCCAGCAAGCTGATCTGGCTGGCGCTGCGAAACATCACGGCCGATCATGGCAGCTCGGTACGAGAGTGGCGCGAGGCGATGAATCAGTTTGCCATCGCGTACGGGGATCGATTTACCGGGAGTGCTGCGTGACAATCGGGAACCGACTTGCCGGCACCGGGCGGCCTTCGCCGCTCGCGGGTAAAGTCGACACAAGCCTCACACACAAAAATTCAGACACGCCCCCGTTGGCCTGCTCCAGCAACTGCGCCCAGCGATTCACCGACTGGCGCGACACCTCCAGCCGGCGCGCCACTTCGGCTTGCGACACTCCACGTTTGAGCATCCGCGCGCCCTCCACCCGGCGTGCGTCCAACGCCTCCAAATCCCTCTTCGTTGCCATCGCTCGTCCTCAACAAGATGCCTGTCGATGTAACGCGCAAGCATATGAAACGGCTGTCAGTCATTTACCGGAATCTCAATAGGCGCGACACGTCATCGATCACGGTGCCTTCAACCGGCACTGCGACCGAAGACCGTGCACCGACGGCGCCGGAAGCGGCGGCCCAGTGCAGGAATTGGCGGCGGTCCATGGCGGGCCGGGGCAGGCTTTCCTGTTCCGGCCGCCCGGGTGCGATCAGGTGCCGCAGAAAGTGCGGTACCGCCCGCCGCCGGATGGCGGCGGATCGCCGTAGGGTTCGCGCCCCGGCGCCAGCGCCCAGGGCGACTGGAGCACCTCGAACAGTTCGAAGAACGGTGCCATGTCGCCCTCTGCCACGGCGGCCTGCAGGGCGGCCTCCACGCGGTGGTTGCGGGGGATCACGGCGGGATTGGCGCTGCGCATGGCCGCCGCCCGGGCGGCCGGATAGCGGGTATCGCGGGACAGCCGGTCGCGCCAGCGGACGAGCCATTGCTCCAGCGGCGCGGCATCGCCAAACATGCGTAGCAGCGGCGCCTGCGACCGGGTGTCTTCGGCGGCGTCGCACAGGCGGCGGAAGGCAAGGGTGTAGTCGGCCTGCGCACCCTGCAGCAGTTCCAGCAGTTCGCTGGCCAGCGCGGCGTCGCCCTCCTCCTCGGTGGCCAGACCCAGCTTGGCGCGCATGCCGTGCGTCCAGTGGCGCTGGAAGCGCTCGGCGAAGGCTTCGATCACCTCCGTGGCCAGCGACACTGCGCGATCCGCGTCGGGGTCGATCAGCGGCAGCAGGCACTCCGCCAGCCGCGTGAGGTTCCACTGGGCGATGCCGGGCTGGTTGGCGAAGGCGTAGCGGCCCTGGTGGTCGATGGAGCTGAACACCGTCTCGGGGTGGTACGCGTCCATGAAGGCGCAGGGGCCGTAATCGATGGTCTCGCCCGAGATGGCCGTGTTGTCGGTGTTCATCACGCCGTGCACGAAGCCCACCATCATCCAGCGCGCCACCAGCGAGGCCTGACACTCGCACACCGCGGCCAGCAGCGCCAGCGCCGGGTTGTCCGCCTGCGCCGCCTCGGGGTAGTGGCGCGCGATCACCCACTCCGCCAGCGCCCGTAGCCCTTCGGTGTCGCCACGCGCTGCGAAAAACTGGAAGGTGCCCACCCGCACGTGGCTCGCCGCCACGCGGGTGAGCACCGCGCCGGGCAGCGCGTCGTCGCGGAACACGGGCTCGCCGGTGAGCACCGCCGCCAGCGCGCGGGTGGTGGGAATGCCCAGGGCATGCATGGCCTCGCTCACCAGGTATTCGCGCAGTACCGGCCCAAGGGCGGCACGGCCGTCGCCGCCGCGCGAGAAGGGGGTGCGGCCCGAACCCTTGAGCTGAAGGTCGCGCGGCACGCCGCTGGCATCCACCAGTTCGCCCAGGAGGATGGCGCGGCCGTCGCCCAGTTGCGGCACGAAGTGGCCGAACTGGTGGCCGGCATAGGCCAGCGCCAGAGGGCTCGCATCGGGCGGCAGGCGGTTGCCGGAAAACATCTCGGCGGCGTGGGCCTCCACGGCCTCGGGGTCGAGGCCGAGATCCCGCGCCAGCGGCCGGTTGAAGGCCACCAGCCGCGGTTCGCGCACCGGCGTGGGTGGCAAGGCCGCGTAGAAGCGCGCGGGCAGCGCGCGGTAGCTGTGCTGAAAGCCCAGTGGCAGGGGCATGGCAGGCGCGATCCTGTGGACAGTGGGGCGGCGGACTCAGGCCAGCTCCAGCAGCAGGTCGTGGGCCGAGACGGTGTCGCCGGGCCGCACGTGCACGTGTTTCACGGTGCCATCGCGCTCGGCGCGGATCTGCGACTCCATCTTCATTGCCTCGATGGACACGAGCGGGTCGCCGGCCTTCACGGCCTGGCCGCCCTTCACCGCCACGGTGACGATCATGCCGGGCATGGGCGCGGGCACGTGGCCGGCGTTGCCAGGGTCGGCCTGGGTGCGCTTCGCCGCCTTGGCCGCGCCGTGCTTGGACACCCGCACGGTGCGCCCCTGGCCGTTGAGCTCGAAGAGCACCTTCACGTGGCCCTCTTCCTCGGCCGGGGCCGTTCCCTGCAGCGCGATCACCAGCGTCTTGCCGGGATCGAGGTCCACGGAGATCTCCTCGCGCTCGGCCAGACCGTAGAAGAACGATGGCGTGGGCAGGATGCTCACGTCGCCGTAATGGCGACGGTGCTCGGAATAGTCGCGGAACACCTTGGGATACATGAGCCACGAGGCCAGATCGGTGTCGGAGATCTGGTGGCCGGCGGCCTTTTCGGCCTCCTTGCGCGCCACCTCCAGGTACACGGGTGCCAACTGGTCGCCGGGCCGGTAGGGTTTCGGGGGCTCGGGCAGGAGGGCCGCGACCGTGCCGCACTTGAGCACCTTGCGCGACAGCGCCTCGGGAAAACCGTCGGGCGGAAAGCCCAGTTCGCCCTTGAACAGCGACACCACCGACTCCGGGAAGGCCACCTCCCGGGCGGGGTCGAGCACGTCCTCGGAACTGAGGTCGTTGGCCACCATGAACAGCGCCATGTCGCCCACCACCTTGGAGGTGGGGGTCACCTTGACGATGTCGCCGAACAGCAGGTTCACCTGGGCGTAGGCGCGCGACACCTCGGCCCAGCGGTGCGCCAGGCCCATGGCGCGGGCCTGTTCGCGCAGGTTCGTGTACTGCCCGCCGGGCATCTCGTGGCGGTAGACGTCGGCAGTGCCGGAGCGGATGTCGGCCTCGAAGGGCGCGTAGTAATGGCGCACCCCTTCCCAGTAGTCCGACAGCTGCTGAAGGGCGTCGGGATCCACCGGCGGCAACTGGCCGGCCGGGGCGCAGGGATCGCGCTCGGTGCCCTGGAGCGCGGCCACCACGGCGCCTAGGTTGGGCTGGGAGGTGAGGCCGCTCATGGCATCCAGCGCGCCGTCCACGGCGTCGGCGCCGGCCTGCACCGCGGCCAGCACCGAGGCGGCCGCGATGCCCGAGGTGTCGTGGGTATGGAAGTGCACCGGCAGGCCGGTTTCCTCCTTGAGGGCCTTCACCAGGGCGGCAGCCGCCCGCGGCCGGCACACCCCGGCCATGTCCTTGATGCCCAGCACGTGCACGCCCGCCTTCTGCAGCTGGCGGGCGATGCCCACGTAGTACTTCAGGTCGTACTTGCGGGTGGTGTCGTACAGGTCGGCGGTGTAGCAGATGGCGCCCTCGCACAGGGCGCCGGTCTCGCACACCGCGTCGATGGCCACGCGCATGTTCTCTACCCAGTTGAGGGAGTCGAACACGCGGAACAGGTCGATGCCGCCGGTGCCGTCCATGCCGCGGGCGGCCTGCTGCACGAAGTGGCGCACCACGTTGTCGGGATAGTTGGTGTAGCCCACGGCGTTGGAAGCCCGCAGCAGCATCTGGAACAGCACGTTGGGCACGGCTTCGCGCAGCAACCGCAGCCGCTGCCAGGGGTCTTCCTTGAGGAAGCGCAGCGCCACGTCGAAGGTGGCGCCGCCCCAGCACTCGATGGAATACAGGCCGGCGCCCAGGCGCGCGTAGGCCGGCGCGATGCGCGCCATGTCCACGGTGCGCATGCGGGTGGCGAACAGCGACTGGTGGGCGTCGCGCATGGTGGTGTCGGTGAGCAGCACCCGCGGGTGCTCGATCATCCAGCGGGCGAAGCCCTCGGCGCCGAGCTGCTTCAGCAGATCGCGCGAGCCCGGCGGCGGCGCAACGGTGCGGTCCACCGGCGGCAGCGCCAGCTGCACGTGCGACAAGTCGGGCCGGACGCGCCCCTTGGCATCGGGCTGGCCGTTGACGATCACCTCGGCCAGGTAGCGCAGCACCCGCGTGGCGCGGTCGCGGCGGCGGGCGAAGTTGAACAGCTCGGGCGTGGTGTCGATGAAGCGCGTGGTGACCCGCCCGGCCACGAAGTCCGGGTGGTTGATCACGTTCTCCACGAACTGCAGGTTGGTGGCCAGGCCGCGGATGCGGAACTCGCGCAGGCCCCGGTCCATGCGGCGGATGGCCTCGGCGGGCGTGGGCGCCCAGGCCGTGACCTTCACCAGCAGGGAGTCATAGTAGGGAGTGATGACGGCGCCGGTGTAGGCCGTGCCCCCGTCCAGCCGCAGGCCGAAGCCCGCGGCGCTGCGATAGGCGGTGATGCGGCCGTAGTCG
Organism: Burkholderiales bacterium; assembly: GCA_044339985.1. Lineage (GTDB taxonomy): Bacteria > Pseudomonadota > Gammaproteobacteria > Burkholderiales. The sequence continues at coordinate 5,228 of JBIIUM010000064.1, forward strand.
GGCCGGAAGCCGTTTTCCGGGTCCTCGGTGGTGACGCGGCACTGCAGGGCGTGGCCGTTCAGGCGGATGTCCTCCTGCCGCGGCACGGGGCAGCCCGCGTCGCCGATGCGCGCGCCCTCGGTGATGCGGATCTGCGCCTGCACGATGTCGATGCCGGTGACCTGCTCGGTGACCGTGTGCTCCACCTGGATGCGCGGGTTGACCTCGATGAAGTAGAACTTGCCCGTGTCGGCGTCCATGAGGAACTCCACGGTGCCGGCGTGGGTGTAGTTCACGGCGCGCCCCAGCCGCAGGGCAGCCTCGCACAGCTCGGCGCGCTGCGCCTCGGTCAGGTAGGGCGCGGGCGCGCGCTCCACCACCTTCTGGTTGCGCCGCTGCACCGAGCAGTCGCGCTCGAACAGGTGCACCAGGTTGCCGTGCAGGTCGCCCATGATCTGCACCTCCACGTGGCGGGCGCGGCGCACCAGCTTCTCCAGGTACACCTCGTCGTTGCCGAAGGCGCCCTGGGCCTCGCGGCGCGCGGTGTCCAGTTGCGCGGCCAGGTCGGCCTCGGTCTCGATCACCCGCATGCCGCGCCCGCCCCCGCCCCAGCTCGCCTTGAGCATGAGGGGATAGCCGATCTCGCCCGCCATGCGCGCCGCGGCGTCGAGCTCGCGCGGCAGCGGCCCGGTGGCGGGCATCACCGGCACCCCGGCGGCCACGGCAGCGTTGCGCGCCGCCACCTTGTTGCCCAGGGTGGTCATCACCTCGGGCGTGGGGCCGATGAAGCGGATGCCCGCCTCGGCACAGGCGCGGGCGAAGTCGGGGTTTTCGGAGAGAAAGCCGTAGCCAGGATGGATGGCGTCCACGCCGGCCTGACGGGCGATGCGGATGATGTCGGCCATGTCCAGGTAGGCCTGCAGCGGCTTGCGCCCGGCGCCCACGTGGTAGCTCTCGTCCGCCTTGAAACGGTGCAGCGCGAAGCGGTCCTCGTGGGAATAGATGGACACGGTGCGGATGCCCAGCTCGGCCGCGGCGCGCATGACGCGGATGGCGATCTCGGAACGGTTGGCGACCAGCAGGGACTTGATGGCGGTCATGGGGGCATCGCTTATGAAGGCAGCATGGAGAAGTGGAAAGATTCAGGCGGCGGCGGGCACCGCGTCAAGGCCCCCGGCGGCGGGGTGGCGGAGCCCTTCAGCCCAAGCGCACCGTATCCACCAGAGCGTCGGACAGCCGCTGCTGGGCCGGGTCGGTGGCGGCGGTGATCTCGGGGTGCCACTGCACCGCCAGCATTCAGGGGTGGCCGGGCGTCTCCAGGGCCTCCACCGTGCTGTCGGGCGCCGAGGCGCTCACCACGAAGCCGTGGGCCACGCGCCGCACCGCCTGGTGATGCCACGAGGCCGCATTGAACTCCCCGGCGGCTGCCGTGGCGGTCGGGGTCGATACACCCGCCGCCCGCGAGGATGAAGGCGCCCGCCACTCCCGGCACGCCTTCCCAGCACGGCTCGGGGGGCGCCGCCGGCAGCGCCGTTCCGCCCGCGCGGCGCACGGCGTTCAGATACTCCGGCGGCAGCAAGTAGCGGTTGTCGGCGCCATGGCCATGGGCGGCAAAACCGATGAGGGGACGGGGGCGGGACATGACAACGGCGATGGAAAGGTGCGCATTTCATGATACCCGCACGGCCCGCGCGGTTGCCGCCCTCCACGGGATTCCGACACGCTCCGATCCAGACCGGGCGCGGGCCCGTTGTCTCACCGGGGCCTCGCGGTCAACCCGCTGCATCCGCCGCAACCCGTCAACCCGCAATTGCCGTTGACGGCGGGCTTATACTTCGCCTTGTCTCGACAAGCTGACCACGCCAGTAGCCCATACTCAGGCCGTCGGTGCTTCGTTTGGTTTGTTCAGCTGCTTGTTTCCTAGCCACTGCAAAAGCAGTTTTTCTCGTCAGGAGCGGCGTTGTTGCATATCCGAAACCTCGTCTGTGGCGCGCTGGGTTCGCTGATGCTCGGCGCGGTGTGTCCAGCGTCCTGGGGCGCCATTACGGAACTCGGCCAGGTCGAGCTCGGCGTTGCCACTGTTTTCGGGGGTGGATCGAGTACCAGCACGCTGTCGGACATCTTTCTCTTTTCCGTGCCCGTAAACAACGGCTCGGGTTACACGGTGACCAATTTCTCCCCTCCCTTTGTGCCTGGTGCATACAACACGAATCTCACCTCCCTCTCGATCTACGACAACCCGGACGGAATTCCCGATAGTGCAGACGATGTGCTGCTGGGTACGGTGGCGGGGCCTGGCAGTTCTCTCGATCTGATGTTGGGTGAAAGCCCTGCGAGAAGCATGTTCATCAAGGTGACCGGGACTACCACGGGAAGCTTGGGTGGTTTCTACATCGGAGCCATCTCGGTAACCCCTGTGCCGGAACCATCCACCTGGACCATGATCGCCGCGGGTGTGATGCTGCTGGGTTTCCGGTCGGTGGCGAGGCGCGTTCGATCTCCTTTGGAAATGCCGGGCCGTGGCCGCAGTCGTCGCCCTGCGTCCGTGCATTTTTCCTGAGCGGTACCGCCGTCGAGGCGTCGCCCGCCTCCGCGAAAACCGGGAACAACACACCAATCCTTCCCGGCGTGGCCTGCCGGGACGATCCCCGGCAGCGCGCCGGGTCCGGAACCCCCCGGCCAGGCACCAGCATTCCGGCGGCCTCGGCAGGACAATCCCGGCGCGAATGCGGCCTGTGATATCCGGCAATGCTCCGTGCTAGATTCAGGCGCGTGGCCGTCCCCCTCCACAGTGATGAGTCTGCACGCTGGGTCTCGCTGGAGACCACTGCTCAGGGCAATACATTGCGGCTCGCTGGACCGTGGCGGCTGTCGTGCCTTCCAGCGATCGAAGCCGCCTTGGCTGCATTGCCGGCGGAAGACCCGCTGGAGGCAGTGGATGGCACGGCCCTCGCCTCGATGGACACAGCCGGCGCCCTGATGCTGCTGCGCCACCTGCGCCGCCGCGGCCTGGACCCGGCGATGACGGACTTCGGCACCCTCGCCTCGGAGCATCGCCGGGTGGTGGAGGTGGTGATCCAACGTCTGCCGGCAGGCCGGCCGCAGGCGCCGCGACGCCAACGCAATCCGCTCGCCGCCCTGGGCTCATCCACTGCCGCCCTCGGAACACTATTGGCCGGCCACCTGGCCTTTCTGGGCGCTGTGGGTGCGGGCCTGGGCAGCACGCTGCTCTCCCCGCGGCGCCTGCGCCTGCGCGAACTGGCAGCGCAATTCAAGCACACCACCCTGACAGCGCTGCCGGTGGTATCGCTGGTGACATTCCTGATCGGCGTGGTGTTCGCCTACCTGCTGGGCCTGCAGGCGGAGCGCTACGGCGCGGGCATCTTCGTGGTGGACGGCGTGTCCCTGGGCATGGCACGCGAGTTCTCGCCCATCATCGTGGCGGTGATCGTGGCCGGCCGCTCCGGCGCCGCCTTCACGGCGCAACTGGGCACCATGCGCCTCACCGAGGAAACCGACGCCATCCGCGTGCTCGGGCTGTCGCCCATGGACGTGCTGGTGCTGCCGCGCGTGCTGGCGCTGGCGGCCGGCCTGCCGCTGCTGGTGTTCGTGGGCAACCTCATGGGCAACCTGGGCGCCATGGCCGCCACGGCGGCCAACCTGGGCATCCCGCCGCCGGTGTACCTGGAGCGGCTGCACATCGCGCTGGCGCCGCGCCACTTCCTGGTGGGACTGGTGAAGGCACCGGTGTTCGCGCTGTTCATCGCGGTGATCGGCATCCGCATGGGCATGAGCGTGCCGCGCGACACCCGCGCCATCGGTATCAGCACCACCTCCACCGTGGTGCAAGGCATCGTCAGCATCATCCTGCTGGATGCCTTCTTCGCCGTGCTGCTGCAGAAGCTCGATATCTGATGGCCCCGCCGGTCATCGAGGTGCGCGACGTGGTCACCCGATTCGGTGCGGAGACGGTGCACAACGGCGTGTCCTTCGAGGCGGCACGGGGCGAACTGGTGGCGCTGATCGGGGGCAGCGGCACGGGCAAATCGGTGCTGCTGCGGGAAATGATCGGCCTGCTGCGGCCAACCGCCGGATCGGTGCGGGTGCTGGGGACCGACGTGTGGGGCTGTGCCCCGGGCGAACTGCAAGCGCTTCGCCGGCGCATGGGCGTGCTGTTCCAGGACGGCGCGCTGTTCTCGTCGCTGGACGTGGCCCACAACGTGGCCGTGCCGCTGTTCGAGAACACGCGCCTGCCCCCGGCGCTGGTGTGGCCCCTGGTGGACCTGCGTATCGCGCTTGCGGGCCTGCCGCCGGAAGCAGGACGCAAGATGCCCAGCGAGCTCTCCGGCGGCATGCGCAAACGCGCCGGCATCGCCCGGGCGCTGGCCCTGGAGCCCGAGGTGCTGTTCCTGGACGAGCCCGGCTCGGGCCTGGACCCCGTGACGGCACGCGCCTTCGACCGGCTCATGCGCTTCCTGGCCAGCGATCTGGGCATCACGGTGTTCGTGGTCACCCACGACCTGGACACGCTGCTGGGCGTCGCCGACCGCGTCATCGTGCTGTCGCAGGGCCGGGTGCTGGCCGATGGCCCCGTGACGAGCGTCATGGGGACCGACGACCCCTGGGTGCAGGCATACTTCGGCGCGCGAACCACGGTTGCCGCGGAGGCGGGTCATGGAACCTGAATTGCGCTACACCTGGATCGGCGCCGGCCTGCTGCTGCTGGTGGCGGCGCTGGTGGCCGCGGTGCTGTGGCTGCGCGGGGTCGGCGCGGCGGCCAGCTTCCAGACCTACCGGATCGTATTTGCGCGTCAGTCCCTGGACGGTCTGGAAACCGGCAGCAGCGTGAACATGCGCGGCATCCGCGTCGGACAGGTGGCGAGCTTCGCCCTGTCGCGGGGTCGCGGCAACAGCGTGAGTGTCGATGTTCGCGTGGACCGCAGCGCACCGGTGTGGGACAACACCGTGGCCGTGGTGTCGCGCAACCTGCTCACCGGCCTGGCCCGCATCACGCTCGTCACGCCCGACCCGCCAGGCGCGCCGCTGGCGCCGGCGGAGGACGGCGGCATGCTGCTCATCAAGGAAGGCACCTCCACGGACGAGCGTATCGAAGCGGCGGCCAACCGTCTCGCCGACAGCGGCATCCATGCCCTCGAGGGCATGCGCGGCTTCCTGTCCCAGGACAACCAACGCGCCTTCGGCGAGGCACTGCGCAACATGGCCAGCTCGGCGAAGGTGCTCGAGGCGCGCTTGCAGCGCCTGGACCGCACCCTTGCGGCCATCGAGCGCGGCGCGGGCACCTTTGGCCGCGCCAGCGATTCCATGGCGCGCTCGGCGCAGAGCATGCAAACCGATTTCGCCGACATCAAGACCCAAACCGGCGCGGTGCTGGCGCAGATCGGCGGCACGGCCTCGAGCCTGGAACGCGACGCCGCGAAACTGGCGCGGCAGATGGATGCGGCCGTGGGCAGCGGCTCCCTGGAGCTGCGCGCCACGGCCCAGGAGCTGCGGGTGACCGCCGAATTGCTCGACCGCACGCTCAACCGCCTGCGCGATCCACGCGCTGCGCTGCTGGGGCCGCACCCGGCCCAGCTCGGCCCCGGGGAGAGGGCAAGGTGAGGCCGTTGCGCCGACGCGCCTTGATGGGGGTGGCGGCCCTGCTGGCGGGTTGCGCGAACCCCGGCTCGGTGCCGCCGGTGAAGCACTACGTCATGACCGACCTGTCGCCCGCCCAGCCGGTGGCCGCGGTGCCGCTTGCGCGGGTGCTGGCGGTGGCCGGCGGCAACGACGACGCCTTCTACGATGGTGACAGCCTCGTGTTCAGCCGCGAGCCGGGACAGCGCGGCCTGTACCAGTTCGCGGCCTGGACCGACCGGCCCTCGCGGCGCCTTGCCTCCCTGGCGCAGCACCGGCTCGAGGCGCGCGGGCGCTTCGCGGCGGTGTCCGGGACCACCGCCGGCGTCAATGCGGACCTGGTGCTCAATCTCAACCTGGCGGCGCTGTATCACGACCTCACGGCGAAGCCCGCCGTGGCGCGGGTGGAGCTGACCGCGGAACTGGTGGACTGGCGCAGCCGGGCGCTGCTGGGGCGGCGCAGTTTTGCCATCGCGGTGCCCGTAGCGAGCGAGGACGCGACCGGCGCCGTGGCGGCCATGAACCGCGGCATCACCGGCATCCTCGACACCCTGATGCCCTGGGTGGAGGACAGCGCCGCGGCGCCGCGCTGACGGAGCCCGGACCGCTTCAGTCCAGCACGTGGGACAACAGCCCATCGGCAAGCTTGGGCTCGAACCACGTGGACTTGGGCGGCATCACCTGCCCCGCATCGGCCACGGCCATGAGATCGGCCATGCGGGTGGGGTGCAGGCTGAAGGCACAGGCCATGGCGCCCGAATCCACCCGGGCCTGCAACGCCCCCAGCCCGCGGATGCCGCCCACGAAGTCGATGCGCGGGTCGCGGCGCGGATCGCCAATGCCCAGCACGGGCGCGAGCAGGTGGTCGGCAAGCAGGCTTACGTCCAGGCGCGCCACGGGGTCGGCGTGCGGAATGCGCGCCTCGTGGATGGCGAGCCGGTACCAGCGCCCTCCGAAGTAAAGGCCGAAGGTGGCCGGCCGGTCGGGCTCCACGGGGCCATGGGCGGGCGTGACGGCGAAGCGCCGCGCCACCGCGTCCATGAAGGCGTCGGGGGCGAGACCGTTCAGGTCGGCCACCACGCGGTTGTAGGGCAGGATGCGCATCTCGCGCTGGGGAAAGGCCACCGCGAGGAAGGACTCGTGGCTGGCCCGCGGCGCACCGCCGGCGGCGCGCCGCCGCGCCGCGACCCTGGAAGCCGCCGCCGAGCGATGGTGGCCATCGGCGATGTAGAGCGCGGGGGTAGCCTCGAAGGCGCTTACCAGGCGTTGCACGCGCGCGGCGTCGCGGATGGGCCATAGCGCATGCCGTACGCCCGTGTCGGCCACGAAGTCCACCTCGGGCGCCACGTTCGTCACCTCGGCCAGCACGGCATCGGCATCGGCTGCTTCGTCCCACGCCAGCAGCACAGGGCCGGTCTGGGCATTGAGCGCCTCGATCTGGCGCACCCGGTCATCCTCCTTGTCGGGCCGCGTGAACTCGTGCCGGCGGATGCGGTTGCTGTCGTAGTGCGCCACCGCCGCCACGCCCGCCAGGCCGGTCTGCACGTGGGCGCCCATGGTCATGCGCCAGGCGTGGAAGCAGGGCGCGTCTTCGCGCACCAGCACACCGGCGCGCACCATGCGGGCGAGGTTGTCCGCCGCCTTCGCATACACCTGCGCGGCGTAGGGATCGGTGCCCTCGGGCAGATCTATCTCGGGCTTGGAAATATGCAGGAAGCTGTAGGGCCGTCCGGCGGCGCGGGCACGCGCCTCGGCGGTGTCGAGCACGTCGTAGGGCGGCGCCGCCACCTCGGCGGCGCGCCCGGGCGCGGGCCGCAGGGCGGCGAAGGGTGCGAACAGGGGCGGGGTCACGGGATGGCTCCGGGAAAGGCCCGCATTCTACGGACCGGCCACGCTGCCCGGGTCGCAGTTCGCCCCGCATACCAGCACGCCCACGCGCTCGCCGGGGGCGGGGCGATAGGCTCCCGAGATGAGCGCCGCCAGCGCCGTGGCGCCGCCGGGTTCGGCCACCACGCGCAACTCGCGCCACAGCGCCCGCTGGGCCTGGCGGATGGCCGCGTCGCTCACCAGCACCACCTGCTCCACGTGCCGGCGCGCCTGCTCGAAGGCAAGCGTGCCCACGCGGCGCGCGCCCAGGGAGTCCGCGGCAATGCCTGATACGGACACGTCCACCGGCGCGCCAGCCGCGAGCGCGGCGTGCAGCGCGCAGGAGGTTTCCGGCTCCACCGCCACCACCCGCACACGCCCCTGGAACCAGGCGGCGATGCCGCCCACGAAGCCGCCGCCGCCCACCGCCACCAGCACCGTGTCCATATCCGGCGCCTGCGTCTCGAACTCCCGTGCCGTGGTGCCCTGCCCGGCCAGCACCTCGGGCTGGTCGTAGGCGTGCACCAGCAGCGCGCCGCTGTGGCGCTGGCGCGCCTCGCAAGCGGCGAAGGCTTCCGCGTAATCGCGCCCGGTGACCGTGAGCGCCGCGCCCAGTTCGCGCAGCCGTTGCTGCTTCACCGGCGTGGCGATCTCGGGCACGAAAATCTCGGCGCGATAGCCCAGCGCCCGGGCCGCGAAGGCCACCGCCATGCCGTGATTGCCCCCCGAGGCGGCGATCACGCCCGCGGCGGGCACGGCCGCGGACAGGATGCGGTTGAAGGCCCCGCGCGGCTTGAAGGAGCCGGCGTGCTGCAGGCATTCGAGCTTGAGGGTCACCGCGGCGCCAAAGGCCGCCGCCTCCACGGCCACCACGGGCGTCACCCGCACGTGTGGCGCGATGCGCCGCGCCGCCGCGTCGATTTCAGCGGGGCCGATCACGGCGCGCGGCGCCAGGCGCAGGCGGCGGAAGCGGCGCGCCGCTGGCTCACGGGCCACCCTCGCGCGCCTCTTCCATGGCCTGGAGGATGACTTCGGGCGGCTGGGCGCCGGACAGGGCCAGGCGTTGGTCGAAGATGAAGAAGGGCACGCCGCTCACGCCCATGCGCGCGGCCACCTGCTCATCGGCCCTGATCATCTCCGCGCCGGCGCCGCTCTCCAGGAACACGTGCGCTTCATCCTCGGGGAAGCCGGCCAGTCCCGCCACGGCGGCGAGCTGCGCCCGCACGCTGTAGTCGCGCCCCTCCAGGAAATAGCCGTGGAACAGCGCCTCCACCATGGCGTTTTCATCGCCACGCTCGGCGGCCCAAGCCACCAGGCGGTGGGCATCCAGGGTGTTGGGCTGCACGCCGATGCGCTCGAAGTCGAAGGCGATGCCCGCCTGCAATCCTGCAGCCGCGACCCGCGCGTAGATCTCCCTGGTGCGTTCGGCACCGCCGAACTTCGCTTCGAGATACGCGTGCCGTGCAACGCCGCTGGCCGGCAGGTCGGGGTTGAGTTCGAAGGGATGCCAGTGCACGTCCACTGCTTCGCCGGGATGGCGCTCTTTCCATGACGCGATCGCCTGCTCCAGGTGGCGCTTGCCGATGAAGCACCAGGGGCAGACCACATCGGAGATGACATCGATGCGCGGGTTCATGGGGGTTCCTGGGCAGGGCTGGGCACGGCGGTGTGCCGGCGCGAGGATCGGGCGCTATCATAGTCACGCGCTGTCGATTGCAATGCGCGCTTCGTCGCCAGTGCCCGCGCACGCCCTCCCGCCCATGTCCCTTTACCTGCGCCCCGAATCGCTCCACGACGCCCTCGCGGCGCTTGGCCGCCAGCCGCTCACGGTGCTGGCCGGCGGGACGGACTTCTACCCCGCGCGGGTGGGGCGCCCGGTGAACGAATCGCTGCTGGACATCTCGGCCCTGGCGCCGCTGCGCGGCATCGTCGAAACCTCCGATCACTGGCGCCTGGGTGCTGCCACCACCTGGACGGATGTGATCGAAGCGCCCCTGCCGCCGCTGTTCCAGGCGCTGCGCCAGGCTGCCCGGGAAGTGGGCGGTGTGCAGATCCAGAACGCCGGTACTCTGGGCGGCAACCTGTGCAATGCCTCGCCCGCCGCCGACGGCGTGCCGGTGCTGCTGGCCCTGGATGCGAGCGTGGAACTGGCCTCGCGCGCCGGCACGCGCACGCTGCCGCTCGCCGCGTTCATCACCGGGCCGCGCCGCACCGCGCGCGCCGCTGACGAATTGCTCACCGCCGTGCTCATACCCCGCCCCGGCGGCGCGGCGCTGAGCGGCTTCGCCAAGCTCGGCGCGCGCCGCTATCTGGTGATCTCCATCGTCATGGCCGCGGCCTGCCTGGAGTGGGACGCCACGGGCCGCGTGCGCGCCGCGCGCGTGGCCGTGGGCGCCTGCGCGCCGCTGGCGCGGCGCCTGCCGGCGCTGGAGACGGCGCTGGCCGGCTGCCCGCTGGGTC